>JAZSEI010000096.1:0-25598 GCA_045531635.1 Acutalibacteraceae bacterium | reverse complement strand
TTTATCTATTAACAACCAATAAATAATATGTAATAATTCTTCAAGAAATCACTTTTTTGATAAAAATAAAAAAATCCTGACTATGCCTTTAATACATAGTCGGGATTTATAAAATTAAAACTTAAATGTATCTTTTAGACCTAGCCATTTTTGGTCTTTATCGCTAAGGTTTAGCTTTGTACCATCTGAAAGAGTATATCCCTCGGCACTTGCTGTGCCGTTATACTCTCCAATTAAATCTGGCCATTCAATACCGATTTGAGGGTCATTCCAAGCAAGACCACCCTCGTCACCTGGATGATAAAAATCAGTAACTTTATAGCAAAACTCAGCAGTATCACTAAGAACTAAAAAGCCGTGTGCAAAACCTTCTGAAATATAAAACTGCTTTTTGTTTTCTTCTGTAAGCTCTACACCGTACCATTTTCCGTATGTTTCGCTACCCTCACGAAGGTCTACAGCAACATCAAAAACTCGTCCCTTTATTACACGAACAAGCTTCCCCTGTGGGAATTCTTTTTGAAAATGCAAACCTCTTAGTACACCCTTTGTTGACATACTTTGATTATCCTGTACAAAAACCATATCTAAGCCTGCTGCTTTCATATCGTTTAGGTTATAGGTTTCAACAAAATATCCTCTGCTGTCACCGTGTACTGTAGGCTCTATAATATACAAACCTTCTATCGGAGCCTTAGTAACTTTTATTTGTCCCATTTTTATATATTCTCCTATCGCATATTACAGCTTATAAGTTAATTTCTTTTAAATATCTGCTTAAAGCATCTTGCCATGTTGGTAGAGGATTAAATCCCATTTTTGTAAGCTTAGATTTATCAAGCCTGCTGTTAAATGGTCTTGCAGCCTTAGATAGTGCGTATTCCTCTGTTGTTACAGGTATTACATTTGTACTCATACCAGCTTGCTTGAATATTTCGCAGGCAAAATCATACCAAGAAATAAAACCACCCTCATTTGTTGCATGGTAGTATCCGTATTTTTCGGTTTCTATCATATCAGCAAGTAAAACAGATAAATCAAGTGTATAGGTTGGTGTACCTATTTGGTCATTAACAACTCTTACTGTGTCGTATTTTTTACCGACATTAAGCATAATTTTTATAAAATTCTTACCATTTAAGCCAAATACCCATGCGATTCTTACTATAAAAAAGTTGCTTAAAGTATTTGCTACAGCAAGCTCGCCGTCTAGCTTTGATTTGCCATAAACATTGAGTGGGCTATATTCTTTACAATCAGGTTGCCATGGCTGTGTTCCATCACCATTAAATACATAGTCAGTGGAGATATACAGCATTTTAGCATTAAGCTTTTTACAAGCTGTTGCAATATTTTGTGTACCCTCTGCATTAACCTTGTGAACAAGCTCTTTTTTGTCCTCGTCCTCTGCAAGGTCAACAGCTGTAAAGGCTGCACAATGAATTACTGCATTTGGTGCAAGCTCACTTACGATTCTATCTACTGCCTGTGCATCTGTAATATCCATTGGGATATATGTCATTCTAGATAAAATCTGTTCTGGATTAATACCTGTGTACTCCTGTGCAAGGTCAGAACCAAATACTGTATAACCTCTTTCAGCAAGCTCATTTACAACATCATATCCAAGCTGACCTGCTACACCTGTTACTAGTATTTTCATATATGATTTCCTCCATTATTATCGGTTACCATACATTTTCTCGTAATAATTCTGATATTCACCTGAGATAATTGTTTCCCACCACTCACGGTTATCTAAATACCACTGAATTGTCTTTTGGATACCATCTTTGAACATAGTTTCTGGAAGCCAACCAAGCTCGTTGTGAATTTTTGTTGGGTCAATAGCATAACGCATATCGTGACCCTTTCTGTCTGTAACATAAGTAATAAGGCTTTCTGGCTTATCTAAAGCCTTACAAATTATCTTAACGATATCAATGTTAGTCATCTCGTTATGACCACCAATGTTGTAAACCTCTCCTACCTTACCGTTGTGAATAATAAGGTCAATAGCCTTACAATGGTCTTCTACATAAAGCCAGTCACGAACATTTTCGCCCTTACCATATACAGGTAGTGGCTTGTCGTTTAAAGCGTTTGCAATCATTAGTGGAATAAGCTTCTCTGGGAAATGATATGGACCATAGTTGTTTGAACAACGGCTAATTGTAACTGGTAATCCGAATGTTCTGTTGTATGCAAGTACAAGTAAGTCAGCAGAAGCCTTTGAGCTACTATATGGACTGCTTGTATGAATTGGTGTTTCTTCTGTAAAGAATAGGTCAGGTCTGTCTAGTGGTAGGTCACCATATACTTCATCTGTAGATACCTGATGATAACGCTTGATTCCATACTTACGACAAGCATCCATTAATACAGCTGTACCTAGGATATTTGTTTTTAGGAATATATCTGGATTTTCGATTGATCTGTCAACATGAGATTCTGCTGCAAAGTTTACAATAATATCTGGAGTTTCTTCTTCAAAAAGCTGGTATACAGCCTCTCTGTCGCAGATATCTGCCTTTACAAATCTAAAGTTAGGATTATCCATTACAGGTGCAAGTGTTGATAAATTACCTGCGTATGTAAGCTTATCAAGACATACAATTCTGTAGTCAGGATATTTTTTTAGCATATGGAATACAAAATTTGAGCCTATAAAGCCTGCGCCACCAGTTACGATAATAGTCATATTTATTTTACCTCTCTCAAATGTTTATTTTATTTAATATCTATATACTTTCCATCAAGCACATCTTTGATATACTGTCCGTACTGGTTTTTCTTTAAAGTTTCGTAAACCTCTAGCATATCATCTTTACTTATCCAACCATTTAGATATGCAATCTCTTCAAGACAAGCTATCTTTCGATGTTGATGTGTTTCAACAGTTTTTACAAAATTTGTTGCATCTACTAAGCTTTCATGTGTGCCAGTATCAAGCCATGTAAAGCCTTGTCCTAGTAACTCTACATTCAGCTTACTATTTTCAAGATAAATACGGTTAAGATCTGTAATTTCAAGCTCTCCTCTAGCAGATGGCTTAAGATTTTTTGCATATTCAACAACATTATTATCGTAAAAATATAATCCAGTTACGCAATAATTACTCTTTGGGTTTTGTGGTTTTTCTTCAATAGATATTGCACGACCCTCTGAATCAAACTCTACAATACCAAAGCGTTCTGGGTCATCTACATAATAACCAAATACTGTAGCACCCTTACCTTGTTCAGCATTTTCAACTGCTGTTTTTAAACGGTCATTAAGACCTTGACCAGCAAAAATATTATCTCCTAATACCATTGCAACAGTATCATCACCTATAAAATCAGCACCGATGATAAATGCCTGTGCCAAACCGTCTGGTGATGGTTGTACAGCATAAGTAAGATTTACACCAAACTGACTACCATCACCTAAAAGTGATTCAAATCGTGGTGTATCTACAGGAGTAGAAATAATAAGAATATCTCTGATTCCAGCATTCATAAGCACTGACATAGGATAATAAATCATTGGCTTATCATAAACTGGCAATAGCTGTTTTGATGTAACCTTTGTTAACGGGTAAAGTCTTGTACCAGAACCACCCGCTAGAATAATACCTTTCATACTAACTCACCTTTCATTACTTTTATTTAAAAGCTAATAGATTAGCAACCTTCCTTATTAAACATAACTAAGAATGTTTTAAAAATCAATTTTATATCTAACCAAATACTTCTTTCTTGTATGTACTTTCTGTCAAGCTCCATCCAATCTTTAAACGAAATTGTACTTCTGTTTGGCTCGGTCTGCCAGTAGCATGTAAGACCTGGTAAAACCTTTAATCTGTATCTGTCTGTTTCAGAATAACCTTCAACCTCAAAAGGCTGTTGTGGTCTTGGACCAACAAAAGACATATTGCCGATTAGTATATTAATTAGCTGTGGAAATTCATCAATACTTGTAGCTCTCAAGAATTTACCTATGCGTGTTATTCTTGGGTCATTAATTATTTTAAATGCAGGACCATCCATATCACTTTTATCTTTTAGTCCCATCTCTTCAAATTTTTGATCTGAATCTACGCACATTGTTCTGAATTTATATATTCTGAAATGTTTTCCATCTTTTCCACATCTTATCTGAGAATAAAATGGTTTACCTTTTTTATCATCCAGTGATATCAAAATTATCACAACTAGAAATAACGGACTAAGTAAAACAAGAGAAATTGCAGAAATTACAATATCCATTATTCTTTTTAGCACAGAATAAACTGGTTTTTCTTCGAACGCATATGCATCTGCAGAAGCAACTTCTTGTTGCTCTATTAAATTTTCGCTTTTCATAAATTAAAACTCCTAATCATAATAATTTTGTTACTTAATTTTTATCAATTGTTTCAGTAACAACTACAGCTAATACCCATAACAAAAAATCAATTGTGAGAATAATGTTTTATCAATTTTATCAAAAACTATAAGTTCCCTTATTTTTAGAAAACACACTCTGTGTCAATTATACATTATTAATAAAACTCCGTCAAGGAAAGACTATTTTCAGTAAAAAATTTGTTAATTTTTTATTAAAATACAGCATTAATTTTGAAATATTAGTTTACGATTTATAATAAGATTAAATTTTAACACTTAAACAACTAATTTATAAAAACATAAAATTTGCTATTAATTTACATTTTATTAATTAATTTGATTAATTATATATGATAAAATACATATATAAATTTATTTGGAGAGATACCTATGCTAAAAAGAACGCTTTGTACAATAGGTGCAATTATTGCTGGAACATCTATTACTGCTTGTGATACTAATGATGTTACTAAAAATAAAGTATACAACACAACTGCAAATATTAGTATGACCGATGAATATATAGAAATCTTCGAAAATGACGAGTATAGATTTGAAAAAAGAGAAAACGGTATTAATTTAATTGAATATATTGGTTTTGATAGAGATGTTATAATACCCGATTTTATAGATGACCAATATGTAACCTCTATTGACGCAAGATGCTTTACTAATACTGATAATAAAGACATCGTAAACAGCATTACTTTATCGTCATTTATTGACGAAATTAACCCTTTAGCGTTTTATAACAGTAAATTTTTACAGATAATTAATTGTCAAACAAATGATAATTATCTTTCTGAAAATGGTATACTTTACACAGCTGATATGGAATATTTAGTTGCATACCCTGAAAATAAGCCTGACACCGAATATATAATGCCTGATACGGTAAAAAAAATTTACAACAATGCTTTTTCATTCTGTGATAATCTTGAGGTTTTGAAGCTTTCTGAAGCTTTAGAGACTATTCCAGATTATGCCTTTGCATATAATTCATCTGTAACTGAAATTATAGTTTCTGATAATGTTCAAAATATTGGATTTGCTGCATTTTTTCATTGTCCTAATCTTAAAAGGCTTGTATTGCCACATAAAAATATAGCAATGAATGATGAAGCTATTATTTACTGCAACAACCTAAAAAACATTGAATATCTACAATAATATATAAATTAGCTCATACAATCAAGCAAAACTTTTACTTGATTGTATGAGCTTTTATTTAGTCTTTATTAAATTTTATCAACCTTTATTGTTACTTATTTATTATAAGATGATTAGGTAGCTTAACTCCGTTTTTATCGAAGGTAATGCTTATTTCCTCTTCGATTTTATAATATAAATCCCAATAATCAGAATTCTTACACCAGAATTTTACATCGATAGTAATACATCTGTCGTTTTGACTTAACACACCTATAACCTTTTCTTTATCGTGCATTATTTTTTCATTTTTATCAATAATATTTTTGATTAATTTTTTAGTTGCAAGCAAATCATTTTCGTAGGCTATATTGAATGTAAGGTCAACTCGTCTATTTTCATTGCTTGAATAATTTATAACACTTTCGCTTGTAACATTTCTGTTTGGTATAACAATCTCTTTATTGTCAACTGTATTCATATGTGTAGAAAACAAAGAAATTTTTCTTACAGTACCCTCATCACTGCCGATTTTCAGATAATCTCCCTCTTTAAATGGCTGTGTAAATATAAGCAAAATACCACTGGCTACATTACCTAGTGTATCTTGTAAAGCAAGACCAACTGTTACTGTTGCTGCACCTAATGCAGTTACTATTGTGCTTACATTTAGACCAAGCTGTGCTAATGTAACCAAAATAACAAGTATTCTTAAAGTAACTAAAATAAGTGATTTAAAGAAATATACTGCAGCTGCGTCTACCTTACTTTGTTTTATAAATCTTACTATTATTTTTGTAAGTTGCTTTGATAAAACCCAGCCTGCAACAAGCCACACTATTGCAAAAACAAGATTAGGAATAAAAGCAACTATTGAATCTAACATTTTCTCGAAAAAACCAGGTGGTAATTCAGTAATTTGTTCGGCAAATATTGTAGTAACTGCTTCAGTTGCTGTTTCAGGATTTGCTGCAACTGTAGTTGTAACTGTATTAGTAATTAAAGAAATATTATTCAGCATAGATTTCACCCCTTATTGATTATTTACCAAATGATAAACCACATTTGCAAATTCTATAGGCTGAGTATTTACAAGAGCTTTATCTGCAAATATACCGTTTACAACTGTACCATCGCCAAAGTAAACCACGCCACTTCCACACGCAACACCATTACTAAAGCAACCAGTATATCGGTGGTCGATATATAAGATTGTACCCTTACCGTCTGGTACACCGTTGTTAAGCTGACCTGAATAAACACCATTTATCATTGGTTGCTCTACAACAAACTCTTTAGAGTTTCTGAACTTCTCGTAATCTGTATCCTTTAGTTTTGGCACATATTCCAGTGGCTCTATCTCTCTTGTAGATACCTTCATACTCTTTAAAGGCTCTCCGTTTTTGAAAATACCCTCAAACAGCTTTTCTCCATACTCTGTAAAGGTACAGCCCATTCCCTCGCGAAGATTTCCTTTAATATTACCATCGTACACAACACTTAAACCATCGGCAGAATATTCACGCATATATTCACATTCACCATTCACATATATACATTCACTAACTAAAATTCCGTTTCTGATTATATTTATTCTGCCGTTTGGTACACCATTTGTAAAATTACCAGCCATTGAAGTATATTCATCAATAGTAAGCAAGCCAGCACCGTGATACACGTTATTACTCCACATACCACAATACTCGGTTTTACCTGATTTATATTTTATACCGAAGCCCGAAAAAACATCATTTTCGAATGAGCCCATATAAATACACTCACCATTAGAGTATAATCTGCCTGTACCAGATTTAACACCCTCTGAAAGCTGTCCGTCATAAACCTTTTGACCGTTTTCGTAGCATATACCACTTCCGTCAGGCTTATTATCAACAACTACACCGTTGTATTTTATCATACCGTTTTTATCGTATACTACTAGCTTGCCTTTTGCAACACCATTCTGGAACTTAGCCTCTGTGTAGGTTCCATCACTGTTGTAGAGTCTGCCATCACCGTTATATAGTCCTTTTTTCCACTGACCTGTATATATAAGCTGACCATTTGATGATTTTAGCTCTCCGGCACCATTTGGCTGACCAGATAGAAACTCTCCGGTGTATACATTTGCGTTATCATAGGTTAAAACGCCCTTACCACTGTAAAGATTACGCTTAAACTCACCTATATATCTAACGCTACCATCTGAATTAAATAATGTACCCTTACCGTCTTTACTTCCGTTTTTATACTCACCTGTATAAACAAGCATACCGTCAGCAGAAATAATTGTGCCGTACTGCAAAGGCTCACCATTAACATATTTTGCTATAAACATTTCTCCATTTTCTGGATTAAATACAATGCCACTTTGTTGATTTTCAAAACGATTTCCTGCAAAAACAAGCTTGCCGTTTTTGTCAAATCTAGCCTGAACAAACTCCTTTGCATTTTCGGCATAATCAGCAACAGTTACACTTCCGTCAGTTGCTCTGAATTCAATGCCGAAGCCGTTGCACTTATCATCACAATAATTACCAACATAAGAAACTCTGCCTGTTTTAAAGAATGACACTCCAAAGCCGTTCTTCATATCGTTTTTATACTCACCGTCATACACAGTTTTACCCTTTAGAGTTTGTGTTCTACCATAGCCACTGCGATTATTGGAAGTATCAACCTCGCCAAAGTACAAGCCTTTTTCTTTTTGAGACAGCATAACTGTTTTATCTGCTGAAAGCTCAGTAGTATTATCGTTAGCTTTCTTTTTAGGCTTTGCAGGCTGTGTAGCAGGTACAACTGGCAATACTGGTGCAGGTACAGTTGGTTGCACTATTGGTTGTACTATTGGTTGCACCTCTGTTGGATTCTTAGGCTCTGGTGGTAAAGTGTTAACATTATTTTCTATATTATCAACCATATTAACTTCAACAACTGGCTGCTGAACCGGCTTAATAGCACCAAATACTTCACTTGTATCTGCAAGATTTTTATAAGGAGTATTTTCTCTTAACGCTGTAACATTAAAATACTGCTTTAGATTTACCTTAGGCTGTGTAGTAGTGGTATTTGTTTTTTGGTTACCAATTACATTAAGCCACATTTCTTCTGTTTGGTCATCGCCAAAATAGTATGTAGTATTAGCAACTGTCGCAGTTACCTCTGGCTGACAGGTAGACACAGCCTTTTGAATAAGTGCTTTATCGTCAACATTAGGTAAAGCATAAAGAATTTGAGGAAATGATGAGGTAGCGTCGTACATTGCAATAGCTGCTCGCTCATCGTTTAACCATGGCATTAAGCATATCTCTGGCTGTGCTGTATTTTGATTAAAATACTCTGTTTTTTGCCATATATGTGAGTGATTAAAATACATTTTTTTAACCACAGCGTTATTTGAAGCTTTATATAAAATAATATAACCAGCAGGCTCGGTTGCAATATCTTCTGTTATTGCACCATTTATGGTTGCTTTCCATTTTAATTTACCCTTTGGGTCAATTTGGTATACATATGAATACTTTAACCCCTCAGCAGTAAAACAAACCTTGTCTTTTATTTTTTTGCCACCACTAACAAAATATTTATTACGAGCATCTGTAAGAATATCTATGGGTGACTTATTAAGTTCTTTATTATTAAAAAATACATTAAGATAAACACAAGATTTATCTAGTAAATTTTTTGCTTGACTGTTCATTTTTATCCTCCACATATTACATACTAATCCACTGTTTATACTACTACAAAATTAACATTTTTGCAAGATTATTAAACATAAGCAATTTTTATACTAATACTAAACACCGTTTAAAATACAGAAATCTTTTCGGTAAATTTCGCACTATACTCCATACAGCGACCCCGAAACACGTCAACCTTTGAAGTGGGTCAGTATTCTTCTAACACAAAATCTGCTTAAAAATCTTTTACTGATTTTAAATGGTGTTTGGTATAAAAACTTGATAACATAAGAAAAGCAACACTTACAAAACGAAGTGTTGCTTTTTGATTTTGTTTATTGGATTAAAAATTGTCATTATAATTAGATATATCTATTTCTGATGTATCGTAATTAAATCTTGTTCTGTTATTATCTCTTGATGAGGTACGTTTTTTATCTCTTGTATAAACATCTGCTTTTGCAAGCTTTTTGCTTTTAACTGAAGAAGAAATAAGATAAATTATCAATATTATAGAAGCAACAACAAAGATTATTCCAAAAATCAAAAACAATATTGAAAAGTTGCTATTTTCATCAGAATTATTATCTTTAATAAAGCTGAAGTCACCTACACCACCAGCTGGTGATTCACCTAAATTAAGTCTGATATCATTCCAATCAGAACTACTAAGTGTATCATTGTCGCTACCATTGCTATTATACATATCAACTGTAGGTGATTCTGTATCTATTGTTGCTGAATAATCAGTTGCTCTTTCAAACTCATCAAATGACATACCTGAATCATAGTTTTGATAGCTTTGATCACTATAATCTGAGCTGTATGTGTCATCATACACATATTGGTCATCAGATGTTCCGTAATCAATGTTGTCTGAATCATCAAAATTGTTGTTATCTTGAATATTTGTACTAGATGAATTGCCAGAATCATCGTAAGAGTCACTGTTAGAATCATCTGGGATGATATCCTCAGAAGGTGTATCATCTATAGCTGGTGGTTCTACTGGTGGTATTTCGCCTGTATTACCATCGTCAGTTGTATAATCATTGTCTGTTATTGTTGAGTCAAGCTCATCTGCATATACTGTTACAGCAGAAAATGCACCTACCATAGAAATAGCAAGCAATACAGAAATCAGCTTTTTTCTAAAAATACTCATACTAAAGCTCCATTCTAATTACAATCAAATTTACACATAAAATAAACCATACTTATATTATCACAGCAATAAAAATTTTTCAACCACTATGTAGTAAATTAACAATTTACACATAGTTGAACTTTAGATATAAAATCGTTTTTATCATCTTATATCATTTATTGTATCCACTTTATAAATCCTGTACTAGTTTCAGCTGCATTAACAGCCTCTGCAAATGTTTTATAATATCCTCTACCTGCATTTATGCTACCTTTGTTTATTATATCTTCAAGCCAAACAGCATAACAATCCATTTCTATATCGTTACAGATTTCTTCATCATCCTCATAATCACCTGTACCATAAAAAATATCACTTGCACAGATAAATACTCTATACTGCTTTATTCCATATTCACATATTCCAACTTTGACAATTGTTTGCTCTATATCTTTTATTTTCATAAAAACCTCTTTTTTATAAAAGCTGTTCTGAAATATCTAAGGCTGATTCAGCAAGATAAGTTGCACCTGCGTTTGTAAGCTCTGCTTCACTACCATAGCCATAAAGGACACCCATACTATCTATACCGGTTTGTTTACCTCCAATTACATCATGCTCTCTGTCACCCACTATAATTACCTTTGATAAGTCAGTAATATTACATTTGTCTAGCGCAAAGCCTATAACCTCTGATTTAGCTGTGCGTGTACCGTCCATATTTGCACCTGCAATTAAGGTAAAATACTTTGCTAGGTCTGAAAATTCAAGAACCTTTTTTGCAAAAAATTCAGGCTTGGAGGTAGTAACTATAAGAGTTTTGCCTGCTGTAGCAAGCTTTTCTAGAGTAGCTTTTATGCCATCATAGAGTGTTACTTCAAAGACACCTTTATCTCGGTAATATTCACGATAATACTCAACGGCTTGCATAGCTTGCTCGGGCGAAAAACCGTAAAACATTTCAAATGATTTATGAAGTGGAGGACCTACAAATTTATAAAGAGTAGCTCTGTCTTCTACCTCTATTCCATATTTTTTAAGTGCATAAATTACGGAATTTATTATACCTAAGCCAGAGTCAACTAAAGTACCGTCAAGATCAAATAAAATTACATCGTAGTTTTTCATTAACATTCTCCTTGAAATTATGATAATTATGCTACTATCAGTCTGACTAAAATCAAGCTGATAGTAGCATTTAATACACAAATTATACTGTCATTTCTTCTAATAGCTGTACAGATTTCTTTGAGCAGAAGATAGCTATAGCTACAGTAGCAACTGCCAAAACAGCAATAACTACAGGTATAAGCATAAATTTAGCCAAGAAGAAATATAACAGACCAAATACTACACCCACACCAATTGCAACAGCCATGTGGAAAAATGTGCTCATATTACCACGAAGTGCCGAAAGCTCGTCGTCCCATACAAGCTTTGGGTGCATAGAGTCGAATAGTATGCCAAGATATACTGTAGCAACTACAACTAAAATTGAAGCTACAATACAAGCAAGTGTAAGCCACACGCCACTACCAATTGCCACACAGCAAAGAATTACACCTATTAGAGTTGTAGGCACTGTAAAAATAAGTGATGTTATAACCTTTGCGTTTATCTGTGTTTTATATGGCACAGGAATATATTTTAGTAAATCTGCATGGTTGCCCTCTCGTGTAAATGATGAGGCTGAAAGGCCACTCATTGCTGTAAGCAGACAGCTTAAAATTATAATAGCAAAAAACACAAGTACATCTGGGCAGTTTTGCTTATTTACAAGTTCTTTAACAGAAGCACTGCCTGTAAGCAGAATTATAATACCACCTATTGGCAATATAAGTGTTGGGATAATGCAGTTTACTATGTATGTAGGTGTACGCAAAAGTGTTTTTATATCTCTTAATAGGCAAGCTGTAAACAAGCTATATGTACGATTGCTCTTTTTATCAGCCTTTGTTATTCTTTTGCCTGCTGATAAAACAGCTGTAACACCATTCATATATAATACTGATGACACAGCGTAAAGCACTATCATCATAACAATATGTACTACTACAAATAAAAGTAATAGCAATATACTGTGCTGGCTTATAGCGTAGCATAGAATTGGTACTGTAAAAAATACACACTTCATAATATTCATAAATCCGTTTGTACCGTCTGCAAGGCTATATATAAACCCTTCTGCTGTTATATCCTCTAGCTGTAGAAGCGAAATTACAAATATAGCAACAAATACAAGTCCACAAAGAGCAGACACCATATTTACGCTTTTAAAGGAATGAACCCTTTTAGCTAAGCTCATAAAAATCATAGAGAACAACGCACAGTAAAATAAGGGTAGTATTGGTAAAAGTACAACACCGATTATTCCACTTATTATGCCTATAACTGAAATACCAGAAGAAACCATATAACCAACCAGTATTCCTATAACAACAAGAAATTCCATTATACTTTCTTGCATATAGCCAACTATAAATTTTGACATACAAATTTCGTTTGGCTTAAATGGATACGGTAGTAATCTTGAAAGATCTGACGAAAAGAAAAGCCAGCCACAAATTACATTAATACCAAATACTCCACCAAATACGCTTATAAAGTACATAATAAGCTGTGCAGCCTCGGTGCCGTCACCCTCTAGAATTATTACGGCATCGGTTAGAATTTTTGTGAAGTAGCCTACCAAAATAGCACAGCCAATCATTATACCACTACCAAGAATCATTATAGCTATTTTTAATGCTCTGAATTTAAACGGGTCATTATCGGCTGTGGTGTTTTTTAGTAAAGCCTTTGTAAGAAAATTAATACGATTTAAGCTTTTAGTCATTGCTATCACCTACTATATTTAGGTAGCTGTCTTCTAGCGATAAACCACCGTACTTTTTCTTTAGGTTTTCTACTGTATCAAAGCAAACTACCTTACCCTTACGAATAATAATAACCTTGTCGCAAAGTTCTTCGGCTGTGTCTAACACATGGGTTGAGAAAAATACGCAATTTCCGTTGTCTGCGTGCTCTCGTATCATCTTTTTTAGTCTGTATGCAGATTGAGGGTCAAGACCTGTCATAGGCTCGTCCAAAATCCATACAGGTGGGTTATGTATTAATGCACCTGTCACCATTATTTTTTGTCTGGTACCATGTGAGCAGGAGTCTAGTCGGTTTGGCAAAACGTGCTCTATTTCAAAGCGTTTTGTCAGTCTTTCGATGTTTTTATCTCGCTCGTCCTTGTCTATTTCGTAAACATCTGCTAAAAACTCAAGATACTCACGACAAGTAAGTCTTAGCATAAAATCGGGATTATCGGCAGTGTAGCCAATACACTTTTTAGCCTCTACACCTTTACCTACCTTATTACCACACACGGTAATTTCACCCGAGGTTGCTTGCAAGATACCTGTAAGACATTTAATAACGGTTGTTTTACCAGCACCATTATCACCCACAAAGCCGATAACCTCGCCTTTATTTGCATAAAAGCTAATGTTATCTACAGCCTTAAAATCCTTACCATACACCTTGGTAAGCTTGTCCACTTTAATTAAATGCTCTCCCATATTCCTTCCTCCCATTTTAATTTTTATTCTATTATTTCAAAAAACTCATCGTAGCTGTGAATTATATAATCGCACAGGCTATGGTTTTTAACCTTACAATGTGGGTCGTACAAACAGGTTTTAATTCCTGCGTTTTTTCCACCCTGCATATCAGAGGTTAATGAGTCTCCTAAAATTATAACCGTGCTTTTATCTGTAATATTAAGCTTTTCGAAGATAAATTCAAAATATTCCTTTGCAGGCTTATTATAGCCTATATTTTCGGATATAAAAATTCCGTGTACAGCTTTATCAAGACCACTTATCTTAACCCTACCATTCTGAGTTTTGGCAAGTCCGTTAGTGGTTATATATACATTAGCTATTGCTGTTAGCTTTTTAAGAAAATCAAGTGTACCGTCAAAAAGATAACCACACTGTGAAAGATTGCTTATATAAATATCGTTTACTTCTTCTAAAGGCATTTCAACTGCTATGCCTATTTTATCGAAAAAGCTTTTAAATCTTTGCACCTTCATTTCATCTCGTGTAATTTCATTACACTCGTAAGAAGTCCAAGCCTTTTGATTTTCTTCTTTGTAAATTTCACTGTATTGTGGGTTCCATTCTATACCAAGTTTAAGCATAGTATTTTTTAAAGACTCCTGCTCTCCCTTGTGAAAATCAAAAAGAGTTTCATCAGCATCTACAAATACAGTGGTAAATTTACTCAAAAGCTTTGCCCTCCTCATTGTATACATCTAGTCTTGTAACATCGGCATCTACTGTAATATTATTTGCCTTTTCAAGTGCATTTATAAGCAAAGTAGGGTTAATGTTATTTACACTACCAGCTGGTAATGTGATTATAAAGCTAACGTAATCATCACATTTTTCAAGTATATATTCGCCTATATGTGGCTTCAGGTCGATTACTTTTGTGCTTTTTTTGCTGAATTTTTCTATCTCTATGCTATCCTTTACAAGTAACTCTCGGAACATAAAGAAAAGCTCTTCAAGTGTTGTATCATCTGAAGTAAGCTTTATATCAAACTTACCAAATGCTATTTTTCCAGGCTTCATTACAGGCTCAGTTATTTTATAAACCTCTATGCCATCTGGTAAGCCGTTGTTAAGCTTTTCGATAACCTCGCTATATGGAATATCCTCAAGCAAACGCATATCCATTGCCTCCTTTTCGCCTCTGAAGCCAAGCGACAAAGGTAGTGCAAAGGTGATAAATGGGTGTGGATTAAAGCCCTCTGTATGCCATATTGGTAGCTTGCTGTGCTGTAATGCTCTTGTCATTACACGGTTAAGGTCAAGGTGCGAAATATAGCGTGTTGCACCGTCCTTTTTAAACCATACTCTTACATTTTTCAACGCAAACACCACCCTTCCATTTATTTGCACCACAATTACTGCACTTTTGACGGCAGTTAAATGTAGTGTCGGCATTATAAGCCTTTTTACATTCGTTGATTAAAAACTCCTTAGAAACACCATAGTCGATATGGTCCCAAGGTAGAACCTCATCAAAGCTTCTTCTGCGATTAGCATAGAATGCTGGGTCTATGCCACATTCCTCAAATAGCTGTAACCAATTATCAAGGTTAAAGCAATCGCTCCAGCCGTCAAAATGGAAGCCCTTTTTATGTGCAAGTTCCATAACCTTGCATAGTCGTCTGTCACCTCTTGCAAAAACAGCCTCTAAGAAGCTTGTGCTCGAGTCGTGGTAATTGTAAGTAATTTTCTTTGTTTTTATGCTATCTTTTACAAGCTGTTGCTTAGCCTTTAGTGAGTCCTCTGTATCCTGTGGCTCCCATTGAAATGGTGTAAAAGGCTTTGGTACAAAGCTAGATGTACTTAGTGTAACGCTTACACCCTTACCCTTTGGACGATTCTCGCAATTATAATATGCATTAACTACCTTTTGACCTAAATCTGCAATACCTGCTACATCATTGTCAGTTTCGGTAGGTAAGCCAATCATAAAGTAAAGCTTAACCTTTGTCCAACCACCGTTAAATGCTTTTGAGCAGGTTTCCATAAGCTCGTCCTCTAAAACATTTTTATTTATAACATCACGCAAACGCTGTGTGCCAGCCTCTGGTGCAAAGGTTAAACCACTTTTGCGTACTGTTTTAATTTTTGAAATTATCTCATCGTTAAAGCCGTCTACTCGTAATGATGGTAATGAAATACTTACTTTTTCGTCCTTTGACCAATCTGTAAGCTTTGTAAGCAGCTCTTCTATTTTTGTGTAGTCACTTGAGCTTAGTGATGACAGAGAAACCTCGTCGTAGCCTGTATTATTACAAAGTGTATGACATTGGCTGTTGATAACCTCTGGAGATTTTTCTCTAACAGGTCTGTATAAAAATCCAGCCTGACAGAATCTACAACCACGAATACAGCCTCTGAAAATTTCTTCCATTGCTCTGTCGTGCACAATTTCTATCATAGGTACAACAAAATTGTCTGGATAATAGCAATTATCCATATCCATAATAAGTCTTTTTTCTACCTTTTGTGGTGCATTATTTGTAGGTGTAACTGACTTTATTGTATTATCGTCGTTATATTCTACATTGTATAGTGATGGTACATATACACCCTTTATCTGTGCAGCCTTAATTAAGAATTCCTGCTTGCTTTCGTTGTTTTTCTTGCACTCACGATAAAGCTCCATAACCTCAAGGTCTACCTCTTCTCCCTCACCGATAAAGAACAGGTCTATAAACTCTGCAATAGGCTCTGGATTACAAGCACAAGGACCACCAGCACATACTATATTTTTTAGCTCTTTTCTATCCTCTGATTTTACAGGAATACCACCAAGCTGTAGCATATTTAAAATATTAGTAAAGCTAAGCTCGTATTGAAGTGTAAAACCGATAAAATCAAAGTCAGAAAGTGGATCACCACTTTCGAGTGCGTATAGTGGAATATTATTTTTACGCATCTGCTCTTCCATATCTATCCATGGTGCAAACACACGCTCGCACCAGATATGCTCTTTACTGTTAAACAAACTATATAAAATCTTCATACCAAGGTGTGACATTCCAACCTCGTAAACATCAGGAAAACAGAACGCAAAGCGTACATCAATCTTGCTTTTGTCTTTTATAATACTGTTCATCTCGCCACCAACATATCTGCCTGGCTTTTGAACCTTTAGCAAAAGCTTTTCAACATCTTTATTTATCACAGCTTATCCTCCGATTAAAAATTCTTTTTTCGTTTAAAAATTATAACACCTATAAGATACATAGTAGCAAATAGAAAAGTAAAATTATACGGTGAATTTAAAAGAATAAAAAAGCTTAGAAAACCAAGTGGAATAACAAATAAAATAGACACCAACAAAGTTACAAAATATACTGTTTTATCAGAAAAATTCCTGCGTAAAATAATTTCGAGTGCGTTGCCACCATCTAAAGAATCTATAGGTAGTGCATTAAATATACCTAAGGTTAGGTTTGCTGTTGCAAAGCACCTAAGTATATATATATTATAACTATTATACACTATACAGCACAGTAAAAACAACACAATATTTACAAAAACTCCAGCAAGCGTGATTATAATTTCGGCAATAAAGCTTCTGTATGGCTTGCCTGTATCTGTAATATTAACATCAAACACTGACAAGCCAATGCTATCTATTTTTGTTCCAAAAAGCTTCATAGCAAAAATATGCCCCATTTCGTGAAAAAATGAGGCAAGTAAGCAACACAAGACTATTCCCTTATCGTCGAAAACTAAAAGTAAGGTAACAAGTGCTACAAAGGGATATGATAAATAAAAATATATATTAAAAATTTTAATATTCATTGTCGTCCTCGGTTTCTTCTGTTGGGGTTTGTGTGACTTCTTCGGATAAAGGCTGTGTTGGTTCGGTTAATTCTGTGGTTGTAGCTTCTGTTGTAGGTTCGGTTACAGCTTCGGTTACAGCTTCACTTGGCTGTATGTCTTGCTGTGGTTGAGTTGCAAATTGATTATTTTGTTCTATTTGACTATCAGTTTGTGGTTCGGTTGGTAAAATATTATTTTCTGTATTCATTGTAATTACTAGAGAGTTGTTAAGATTACTAAAATACCAATCACTAATCGTTTTATATAAGCTACCACCGTAATTTTTTAGCACGAATGCTAACACTAATGCAACTATACTAAGTAAAAATTGAAGCTTTATTACTGGCTGTGGTGTACCTGATTTTTTGGGTTTTGCTATTACAAAATCTCTGTACTCGTTACTTTGACCACTGTATGTATCGTAATCCTCCTCGTAATTAGCGTCATCATACTCATCTGTAATTGGCTCGGCTCGCACTACAGGCACACTTTGCCACTCGTCGTTATATTCTATGTTGTCATATCTCATATAAAACACATCCTATCTTTTTATATAAATGTATGCAAAAAAGATAAAATAAATGACTGTTTGTACTACTGCAAGCAATAATAAAACTGTAAATAATCTGTAAATCTATATCTATTCCGTTTTGACAAGGATAATATTGTATGATATAATAATTTAAGATTTATAAATGTGCTGTATTTTTATTTAAAGTACACATATTTTTTAGGAGGATTATATATGAATGTTTGGCATGACATTAACCCTGACAGAATTACACCAACAAAATTTGAGGCGTATATAGAGATACCAAAAGGCTGCAAGAGTAAATATGAGCTTGATAAGGATACTGGTTTATTAAAGCTTGACAGAATCCTTTATACTTCTACAAGATACCCTGCAAACTATGGATTTATTCCACGCACACTTGCACAAGACCTTGACCCTCTTGATGTACTTGTACTATGTAGCGAAACTATTTATCCTGGTACACTTGTACAGTGCTACCCTATTGGATATATAAGAATGATTGATTCAGGCTATAAAGATGAAAAAATCATTGCTATACCTTTTAGCGACCCTAAGTATAGTGCTTATACTGATATTTCTCAGCTTCCTAGCCACATTTTTAAAGAGATGTGTCACTTCTTTGCTGTATACAAAATGCTTGAAACTGACGACAAATACACAGAGGTTGAGGATGTTAAGGACGCTAAAGAAACCGAGCTGATTATTGCCCAGGCAATTAAGGATTATGAAGAAACCTTTGGTTCTTTAAAGAAAAAACAATAAAACAACAGGAGATTTTAAATGAACAACGGATTTAGAAGTACAGAAAGCAAAAAAACAAAACCACAAAGATTAGCACTTTGCGTTTTGTTTTTGATAGAAATATTATTGTTGGCAATGCCATATATTGCAATGATTGATGAAACAGGCACATATTACTCGAAGACTATACTTGATTTTATTTTTAGTATGAATGCAGACGATTCAAAGTGGATTAAGCTTGGCATAATTGCTATTGTATTCGCATTAATTCCTATAATCGGATTTTTCTTTGTTGCATTTGACAAAACCAGTTGTGTTAAATGTGTAGCAGCTTGTTTATGTGCTTTTCTAGGTATATTCTCAATTACGTTTGTTATCGTACCACAGTTTTCTGGTGTATTAGCAGTTGGTGCAATGCTAGCAATGATAGTTTATCTTATTATTTTTGCTATAAGCGTTTCATTGGCATTAAAAACAATAGCTGTTAGGGCATTAAAAAGAAAACAAGAAGAAGAAGCAAGAGAGCACAACGAGGCTTGATTGTATAAAAAAATCAGCTCACCCAATGCATTGATTTTGCATTAGGTGAGCTTTATTTATTGTATATCTTCAATTGGAATTTCTGTAATTTTATTCTTATCAACTAAAAAAGCCTGCTTAGAAATTCTTGCTAATGGATAATCTGATTTAGAATCTGTGTAGAACTTGTCAATCGTTGCATCAGGATACTTCTCGTAGAAGCGTTCCACCTTTTCTTCTCCATAACAATTCTTTCCTGTAAATTTACCTGTATATGAATCTACTCTTGATGCAATAAGTGAAATATTCAATCTTTCACAAATTGGTTTTAATAAAAACTCAGGAGATGCAGATATAATTACATCGCTATTTTCTTTTTGTGTTAAATACCAAGTTTTAACACAAGAAGATTTAGTATCCCAAAATTCATTTATCAGTTTATCATCTGCACAAATATGCTTTAAAAAAGAAAAATATTTCTCTTTATATATCTCCTTTGGAATACGTTTTGCAGTATATAGCACTACTCCACTTAATTGTTTTATAATGCTTTTAAATAGCACAGCTGGTTTCTTTTTAATACAAAACAAGTAAAAATCAATAGAACTATCACCATTGTAAATTGTTCCATCAAAATCATAAACATTCATCGTAATCACCTTATAAATACAGTAAGAGAAGCATTAACAACAAATAAACAGCACATAAAGCAATTAAAACCTTGTCGTGAATCAAAACCTCTACTGGGTCGCCATCGGAATTTCCTTCGACTGTTAAACTATACTTCATAAAAATTAACATTACAAGAGGTACAGTCCAAATAAGTCCGTTGCTTTGATATACTGCCATAGTTTTTTCATCTACTGTCCATAATGCATAGAAAGCAATTGTCAGACCCATACACATATACATATTGTTGTTAAGAAATGAAAGTGAATATTTTTTTATAACTTTTCTGGTATCGTTGCCTTCTAGCTTTATTAATTCGTTTCTTCTTTTACCCAAACCAAGATAAAATGCAACTGAAATAATAACAAGATACAGCCAACTAGAAATTTGTATATCGGTTACAATAGAACCATATAAAGCACGAATAAGAAAACCAGCAACCAAAATTGCTATGTCTAGAAGTGGTATATTCTTTAAACCAAAGCTATATCCAAGATTAATAGCAAAATACAGAAGCAAAAGTAAGGAAGAATATATGTTAAAACATAGCATATTAAATACTATTGCAAGAATTATAAGAACCACCGTAAAAACTATTGCCGAGCTTACTGGTATTTTACCTGCTGCAATTGGTCTGTTACATTTTGTAGGATGGTTACGATCCTTTTCTATATCACGAATATCATTTATAAAATAAATAGACGAAGATATAAAACAAAATGATAAAAACGCATATATAGCAGCAATTAGTTTATCAAAATTTAGAAACTGCCCACTGCAAACTAATGGCACTAACACCAAAAAATTCTTTATGTAATGATGCACACGCATCTCTTTTATGTAATACTTCATTTTTATAAATTCTCCATTTTATTATCGAGGGTAGTAAGTAAACGCAAATGTTAATAGGTTTCTAAATCCCTGATAATTAAATAGTAAAAGTGTAACAACTATCAGGCAACTAATTATTGGTGTAATAAATTTAAGCTTAAGCTTTTTAGACAACCATTCTAAAAGCTGGAATATCAACACAACAAAAGCCCAGCCAAAATACAAAGAATAAAGAATCATACCATTCTCAGCAGAACCCCATCCTACCACACATAGTAATAGTGCAGAAAAGGTTACCCATAGTATAGAAATCTTACTCATAATATTTTTTCTATTTACAAGAAAACTAACTAAACATAAAACCAATATAACAATACCAATCAAGTTAATATTTGAAACAATATTATTGCTTAATTGCCAAGATATATGCTCATATGTTGTTGTATCAACAATAGCCTGAGGAGCAAAAAAGCATGAAGAAACAAATGAAACATATTGATTTATGCGTCCTACAATGCTCTCTCCACCTGCAAAATTAGACAACTGCGTGGTTTTTGAAGATAAGCTTAGTACTACATCAATTCTTCCGAACACTAATAACAGCATAAGAAAGCTTAATGCTGTTTTCTCTATTAGCGTAATAAAAAAGCTTAATTCATTACCACTGATTGCTTTTTCTTTCTTATATGTTGTAGGAATCAAAATCAAGCTAGTCAACAATGTACCACCAGCAGCTGATAAAGAAAGAGCCGAGGCTTTTTTACTTACTATATAAGAATAAACAACAAAAACAACCCAAAAATATGCAACAATATATTGTTCCATCATTACAGAGAATAATAATGTAGAGTATGTTGCTGTAGACATAAACATAAAACAAATTCTGCTTATTGTATTTAGGTTAAGAAGATACGCTAACATTAAATTAGCAACTACCAACATTGCTATTTGAACAACATTCATAAACAATGGAGTAAATACAGGATCAATAATAGAAAGGGGTAATGAAAGTGTATATCCAAAGCCTACAAAAGGTGCTGCAAATACAGTAAAAAGTGGCTGTCTTAAATCATTTTCTGGATGATATAGTCGCAAATATACATTTCTACCTACCAAACTTGAAGAATCACTTGTATATATTGTATCTAAACTAGTGTTTTCTCCCCAAAAAGCACCACTATTGAAAAATACAAAAGACACGAAAATTAACAAGGATAATGTTATTAAAGCATAAACTATTAACTCGGCTCTTGATAAAGTGCTAAACATAACCTTTAATCTTTCTGCCACATAATTAAGCAATAATGCCACAAGAACAAAAATAACAACAGAAGATAATAAAGCCAAAGGAATAGTAACTGCTCTTATAAGGAAACTGTTTTCACCTATCTGCTCTAATAACGATAAAGAAACGGTATTGCTGAATAAAGACCATGTATAATAACAAATTCCAATAGTAGAAATTAAAGAGTACAGTTTGATAGATATATGCATCTTTTTAACATTACTAAATATATCTGACCTTTGTACTTGCGAAAAAATGAATATTATTGTTAAGTATGAAGCTAGAATTGAAATAATACCTATTACTGTAAACTGCATATTCAATCCCATAAAAGCAAATCCAGAAATTATTAGAAGAATATTACTTTTAATATTTTTAACTAAGCATTTTTTATTTGTTACCTGAATAGTTTCTTTGATAATTTTTATCACTTCGATAAAAACAATATTTAAAATTAATGTAAGAAACAATAACGACAATAAGGCTAATACACTTGCAATAAATGTCAAAAATATAGTATTGGTTAAATGAATTTTAGCTGCTAATCTTTCTATTGCACTTGATGGAAGCCAGCTGATGATAAATTTTCGAGCAGAAAAAAATGAAACTATCAACGCAGACACAGCAGAGATGATTTTTATAAGTGACTTATTCTTTATAAATTGAGCAAAAACGCTTTTAAAACACACCGAAAAAGCTACGGCAGCTAACATAACAATAAGCGAGCTTAATAACTGGACCTTTGCAAATTGAAATATAAGTAAGAAAAAGCAACAGGCCGATAAAAAAAACAACACATTGTTCTTAAAATATTTCAGATTAATTTGATTTTTGATTACCTTTAACATAATATACTTCATCCCAAAATTTAATACTTATTATATGAAAACATACACATAATATTATACATTAAACGACAAATTTAATCAATGCATATATTTTACATATATTTTATGTTTATTTTTAAATATCGTGACAAACACATGAAATAGTCAGCTAACTAGCTTTAACTCAAGTAGCATTTTAAGTAGAAGATTTTATATACATAAAAAAAGCTTTAAGCACCCAAAGCAGAGTGCCTAAAGCCTGATGTGAATTATAAAGTTATTATCAATTAATTAATCAAAGAACTTTGAATGTAGAGCAGATACAGCTCTGTCTGCGTCCTCAGCCTTGATAAGAACAGAAATCTTAATTTCACTTGTTGAAATCATCTGGATATTGATGTTTGAGTTATATAGTGCCTCGAACATTTTTGAAGCAAAACCAGAGTGGCTCTCCATACCTGCACCTACGATTGATACCTTTGCAACATCCTCATCAAAGATAACCTTCTCTGCCTGTAGAGTTGGCATAAATGCTTCGATAACATTTTTAGCATCCTCTAGCTTATCCTTAGCTGTTGTAAATGCTATATCCTTTTTGCCGTCACGACCTACTGACTGTAGGATAATGTCGATGTTTACATCTTTAGCAGCTAGCTTAGAGAACATCTTAAATGCAAGACCTGGCTCATCAGGTACACCTACAACTGAAATTCTTGCGATGTCTGTATCTTTTGCTACACCGCTAATTAACATTCTTTCCACGTTTGGGGCCTCCTTAACAATTGTTCCAGGTGCACAAGTATAACTTGAAAGCACCTCAAGTTCAAGATTATATTTTTTTGCAAGCTCAACACTTCTGTTGTGTAAAACCTGAGCACCCAGTGTTGCAAGCTCAAGCATCTCGTCATAAGAAATCTCAGAAAGCTTCTTTGCATTCTCAATCTTTCTTGGGTCTGCAGTATAAACGCCTTCAACATCTGTGTAAATCTGACATAGATCAGCATTTAAAGCACAAGCAAGTGCTACAGCACTTGTGTCTGAACCACCACGACCTAATGTAGAAACATCACCATAGCTTGTAATTCCCTGGAAACCAGCTACTACAACAATGTTGTTTCTGTCTAGCTCTCTTTGTAGTCTTTCAGAATCAATAGCTTTAATTCTTGCATTTGTATGAGCAGAAGATGTTTTAAAACCTGCCTGCCAACCTAAAAGAGAAACAACAGGACAACCAATTCTCTCGATAGCCATTGCAAGCAAAGAAATCGAAATCTGCTCACCTGCAGCTAACAGCATATCCTTTTCTCTTTTTGAAGCATTAGGATTAATTTCCATTTGCTTTTCAATTAGATCGTCTGTTGTGTCACCCTGTGCAGACACAACAACTACAACCTTGTTGCCTTTTTTATATGTGTCTGTTACTATGCGTGCAACATTATTAACACGCTCAGCATTTGCAACAGAACTACCACCAAATTTTTGTACTATAAGGCTCATCTGTGTAGCTCCTTTTCACTAGAAATTGTATTTGACTTTGTATAAAACGCCAAATAACACTGTAGATAATTTTAATATTTTAACACACAAAAGTCAATGTGTAATTTAACAAATTGTTAATAATCAGTCAAGTATAATTTTAGCACCTTCGCTATCTGCAGCAAGCACTTCAAAGCTCCAGCCAGTTAATCCCTTTTCTTCTAAGGCACTTATTGCGTGATTTTTAAAGTCATCAGTGTGCTTATCGTCTATAATTGCAATAATTGTAGGGCCAGCACCACTTACATAAGTACCATATGAACCAAGCTCGTAGCTTGTGCGAAAAACTGTATCATAGCCTTTTATAAGTGACTTTCTGTATGGCTGATGTAGCTCATCCTGCACAGCTACTCTTAGATTTTCAAGCGAGCCAGAAAACAAAGACGAGGTCATAAGTGAAGAACGTGAAAGATTATAAACAGCCTGCTCCTTTGTATATGTTTTTGGTAATACACCTCTTGCGTACTCAGTGCTTAGCTCGAATGGTGGGATAAAAACTGCAAAGCGTATATTCTCTGCTACAGGTACACTAACACTGTAAACCTTTCCCCCATCTATTGCTGAGGTTACAAGACCACCCATCAAGGCTGGGGTTGTATTATCTGGGTGACCCTCTATTTCTGAAGCGAGATTTATCAAATCCTTTTTAGTAAGTGGGTTACCCAAAAATCTGTTTGCACCAACCAAGCCTGCAACAATACAAGCCGAGCTACTACCCAAACCTCTTGTCATTGGTATATTATTCTCTTGAATAATTTTTAACCCTGGCAATGTTTTTCCACATACCTTATACAAATATTCAGCTGACCAGTATATTAGATTACTTTTATCTGTAGGTATGCTTATGTTATCCTTAGATGATATAACAGTTTCGTCTGAAATCTCCATCCATACCTGGTT
>JAZSEI010000140.1:0-33389 GCA_045531635.1 Acutalibacteraceae bacterium | reverse complement strand
TATATTGGTGTAGGTGAGCAAATGGACGACCTACAGCCATTTAATGCAGACGATTTTGCAAAAGCACTATTTACCAAAAACGAGGATTAAAACTATGAGAACTTTTGTAATAGCTAGCAACAACTCAAAAAAGGTAAACGAGCTTAATAGAATATTACTTCCACTTGGAATTATGGCAAAAAAAGCCAAAGAAATGAATATCACATTAGATGATGTAGAAGAAACAGGTACAACCTTTGTAGAAAATGCAAGACTAAAAGCAAGAGCAGCCTATAAGCTTACAGGCTTGCCTTGTATAGCTGATGATTCAGGCTTAATGGTAGACGCATTAAATGGTGCACCAGGAATTTACTCTGCAAGATATTCTGGCGAAAATGCAACAGACGAAACTAATAATGCAAAGCTACTTGAAGAAATGAAGGATGTTCCAGACATTCTACGCAACGCAAAGTTTGTATGTGTAATTTGCTGTATACTTGAAGACGGCAGAGAAATTATTGCACACGGTGAATGTGTAGGCAAAATTGCTTTTAATCCTATGGGTGAGGGTGGCTTTGGATATGACCCATTATTTATGGTATCAGGTGGTAAAAGCTTTGCACAGCTTACAGCAGACGAAAAGGACAAAATCAGCCATCGTGGTAATGCACTAAGAATTTTAAAGGAACAGCTTAAACAGTATATTATGGAGGAAAAAAATGCTAACAAGTAAACAAAGAGCATACCTAAGAGGTATGGCTAACTCAATGGAAACTATACTTATAATCGGTAAAAGTGGTGTTACAGACACAGTAGTTGCACAGGCAGATTCAGCACTAGAGGCTAGAGAGCTTATCAAGGGCAGAGTGCTTGAAAATTCAGACACAACACCAAGAATAGCAGCCGACGAAATTGCAGAAAAGGTAAATGCAGATGTTGTACAGGTAATCGGTACAAAATTTGTATTGTTCAGACAGAAAAAGAAAGAATCACAGTACAAGCTACCAAAGGCTAACCCAAAGGCTTAAGTAATCTATACTAATCAATATTGACTAATAAAATTTGAGGAGCGTAGGTTAATGCGTAAAAATATCTTTGTATGTATACTAGTTCTTGTACTAAGCTTTTTGATTACTGGCTGTGGTTCTGGCTCTGTTGGAACCAATATGCCAGACCCAGACAAAATTGTACCTCAACGAGATACTCTTATCAGAAATTTAGAAGATGGTGGCTATACAATCGAAGAACTCACCACAGTTGAAGGCTCCGATTTAATCGTTGACCGTGTTATGGCTGAAAAGGATGAGAAATTCATTGACATAGTGTATGGATTATCTTCAGAAGATTCTTCAAAGGTTTTTGAGCTGTACAGCAAGCTATATCCAGATGATTACTACATTCTTGCTCAGAACGGCAACTATGTTTATTGCGTAAGCGATAAACAAACCTTCTCAAGGGCAGGCTTTACATCAACAGAAAATGTTGGTGTGCAGTGTATTGATAACTAATTCGCCAAATTAATTTTATTGCTTTAATTATTAGCATAATTAACCAAAAAAGGGCAGATTAATTATTTTTCTTTTTAGATTTCGTGCTAAATTGATACTTGCAATTGTTACATTTTTGTGATAAAATAGTAAACAATAAAGTAAATATTAAAAGTATAAAGGAGTGGGAAGTAATACAACCAGTTGCTTGCAGGTGGTTGTATATAAAACCTGCTCCTTTTCGTTTAACTCTAAAACTATTTATAGTTATGAATGAAAGGAAGTGCAAAACTATGGCAGGTAAAAATACAGTAACTGCTGTGTGGGAGATTGTAGAGCCTTATGTAAAAGAGCTTAACCTACAGCTTTGGGATGTTCGCTTTGTTAAAGAGGGTGCTTGCTGGTACCTTAGAATTTTCATCGACAGCGAAAACGGCATTACTATTGAAGATTGCGAAAATGTAAGCAGAGCAATTGATGAGCCACTTGATATTGCAGACCCTATAAGCGAAAGCTATTGCCTAGAGGTTTCTTCTCCTGGTGTAGAAAGAGAGCTTACAAGACCAGAGCATTTTGAGCAGTTTATGGGTGCTGATGTTATGGTTAAAATGATAAGACCAATACAGGGCGTTGGCAAAGAGTTTACAGGTGTACTAACAAATGCAGATAAAACAACCTGTACTGTAAAAACAGATAAAGACGAGGTTACCTTTAACAAAAAAGACAGCGTTTGGGTAAAGCTTGACGATTTTAATTTTTAATTTGTAAAATAAAAATACTATTTCTAAGATTTAAGAAAGGTGATTAACAAAATGGATAATTCAGAGCTTTTTAAAGCCATTGCTCAGCTTGAAGAGGATAAGGGCGTACCTGCTGATTATATGTTTGCTCAGATTCAAAAGGCTATAGAGGTTGCAGCTGGCAAAAACTATGGTAATGACGATGTAAAATTTATTGTTGATAAAGAACAGGGAATTTTCGAGGCTTATCTACAAAAAGAGGTTGTTGAAGAGGTATTCGACAACAACATCGAAATTTCAGTAGAAAAGGCAAGAGAGATTAACCCAAATGCAGTAATCGGTGATTATGTAGGTGTTCAGATGGACACAATGACATTAGGCAGAATCGGTGTAAACGCTGCAAGAAATGTAATTAAGCAGGGTATCAACGAAAGCGAAAAAGGTCAGATTATGCTTGAGTTCCAAAGCAAAATCGGTGAGCTTGTTACAGCTACTGTAGAAAGAATCGACCCACGCACAGAGAACGCAACTGTAAGAATAGGCAAATCAACTGCTGTACTACTTGCAAACGAGCAGGTATCAGGCGAACAGCTTGTAGAGGGTCAGCTTGTTAAGGTTTATATCTCTGATGTACAAAAAAGAGAAAAGGGTGGCCCAAGAGTATTAATTTCAAGAACACACCCAGAGTTTGTAAAAAGACTATTCGAAACAGAAGTACCAGAAATTTACGACGGTATTGTCGAGATTAAGTCTGTATCAAGAGAAGCAGGATCAAGAACAAAAATCGCTGTATACAGTAAGGATAAGCAGGTAGACGCTATTGGTGCTTGTATTGGTACAAGAGGTGCAAGAGTTGGCACAATCGTAGAGGAGCTTAACGGCGAGAAGATTGACATTATCGAGTACGATGAGGATCCAAAGAAGTTTATCGCAGCTGCTTTGTCACCATCAAGCGTTGTAAAGGTTCAGGTTGCAGCAGACGGTTCAAAGGTTTGCCGAGTAACAGTACCAGACAGCCAGCTTTCACTTGCTATTGGTAACAAGGGTCAAAATGCTAGACTAGCTGCAAGACTAACAGGCTGGAAAATAGACATTCGCCCAGAAAGTGGTTTCTTTGGAGAAGAGGAAGACGACTTTATAGCAGCAGATGACGAAGCAGAGGTTTCAGCTGTTGAAGAAACAGTAGAAGAAAGCTTTGAAGAAATCGAAGAGGCTGTGGCAGAAGAAGCTACAGAAGAAATTGAAACATCAGATAGCGATGTAGAGTAATCCATTAATTGGTATTACAAAGCTATTTAAAAAGCTATTTACTAATATAAAGAGCTTTTGCACTAATCTTTGAAAGGTAGTGATAGTATGAAGCAAAAGAAAATACCTCTTAGAAAATGCACAGGCTGTAATGAAATGAAGCCTAAAAAAGAGCTTATAAGAATAGTAAGGTCATCCGAGGTCAAAAATGAAAACGGAGAGGTCATAGAACAGCCTCAAATTTCACTTGATACTACAGGAAAAAAATCTGGCAGAGGTGCTTATGTGTGCAATAACATTGAGTGCTTACAAAAAGCACAAAAGGCACGCAGATTAGAACGAGCATTTTCCTGCAAAATACCTGAAGAGGTATACACACAATTGGAAGAAGGAATGAAAAGCCTTGAACAATGATAAACTATTGTCCTTTTTAGGATTATGCAGACGAGCAGGTAAAATGACTATAGGTAACGACGCTGCTGTTGATGCAATTATTAATAAAGAAGCTTGCTTAATATTGCTTGTAAGCGATATTTCACCTCGAACAGAAAAAGCCGTTACCGAGGTAGCACAGGCAAACAATATAAAAATAGTTAAGCTAACTCAAAGCAAAGAGCAGGTAAGTAACTCTCTTGGTAAGCTTACAGCTGTTATTTCTGTTAATGATGAGGGCTTTGCTAAAAAGATAATTCAGCTTACAACAGCAAACGAATAAGGAGGAATGTTGCTTATGATGATAAAATATAAACTTAGAGAAGTTGCCACTGATTTAGGGGTAAAAAATAAAGATGTAATAGATGTACTAAGCAAATATGTAGGTGGAGAGCCTAAAAAGCAGACTTCTGTACTCACAGAGGAAGAATTGAACATAGTATTTGATTATTTCACACAGAAGAATAACCTAGATAGCCTAGACAGCTATTATGCTGCTAACAGCAAGGATACAGAAAAAGAGCCAAAGGCAAACGCTGACGAAAAGCCTGTAAAGAAAAATAATCAGGATAAGCCAAAGCAGACAGATAAGAAGTCACAGCCAAAGGCAGATAATAACCAGAAAAAAGACCGTAAGCCTGCTAATAATGACAAAAAGCCACAGTCAAAGGCAGAGGTAAAAGAGAATAATAACCAGTCAGATAATAGTGATGTTCAGTTTAAGAATAGAAAAGAAAGAAAAATCGTTGATACTCGTCAAGTTGTAGTAGATGTTGAAAGATACAACGAAAAGTACGACAGACTTGCAAGCGAGAAAATCAGAAGCGAAAATCAAACTGCACACAAGCAGAAGATTAACCAGCGTTCACAGCAGAGAGGCAAGCAGAAGAGAGGTAAAAGAGAAACTGAGCAAGAGCGTCTAAACAGAATCGCTATGGAGCGTAAGAAGAAGCCAATCACAGTTTCTATCCCAGACGAAATCACAGTAAGCGAGCTTGCACTACGTCTAAAGGCTACTGCTGCCGAGGTTATCAAAAAGCTATTTATGCTTGGCGTAATGGCTACAGTAAACGATACAATCGACTTCGATACAGCTTCACTAGTTGCAATGGAATTCCACGCAAAGGTAGAAAAAGAGGTTGTTGTAACAATCGAAGAAAGAATTATCGACGACAGCGAGGACGACGACAGCAACCTAGTTGAGCGTGCTCCAGTAGTTGTTGTAATGGGTCACGTTGACCATGGTAAAACTTCACTACTAGATGCTATTCGTCATGCAAATGTTACAAGTGGTGAAGCAGGTGGTATTACACAGCATATCGGTGCTTACCGTGTAAATGTAGGCGAAAGAGATATTACATTCCTAGATACACCTGGTCACGAAGCGTTTACCACAATGCGTGCAAGAGGTGCAATGGCTACAGATATTGCAATCCTTGTAGTTGCAGCTGATGACGGTATTATGCCACAAACAGTAGAAGCTATTAACCACGCAAAGGCAGCAGGCGTTTCAATTATCGTTGCTATCAATAAAATGGATAAACCTACAGCTAACCCAGATCAGGTTAAGCAGCAGCTTACAGAGCACAACATTGTACCAGAAGAATGGGGTGGCGATGTACCTTGTATTCCTGTATCTGCAAAAACTAAAGAGGGTCTTGACGACCTACTAGAAATGGTTATCCTAACAGCAGATATTATGGAGCTAAAGGCTAACCCAGACAGAAGTGCTAAGGGTGTAGTTATTGAGGCTCGACTAGACAAGGGTAGAGGTCCGATTGCTACAATGCTTGTACAGAACGGTACACTAAATACAGGTGATATTATCGTTGCTGGTACAACAGTTGGTCGTGTAAGAGCTATGACAAACGACAGAGGAGAAAAGGTTAAAACAGCTGGTCCATCATACCCAGTAGAAATTTCTGGTCTTGACGAGGTACCAGTAGGTGGCGACATCTTCAACGCTGTATCAGATGAGCGTCTTGCAAGAGAGCTTGTAGAGCAGAGAAAAACAAAGGCTAAAGAGGAGCTATTTAATTCTCAGACTAAGGTTACACTTGATAACCTATTTGACCAAATGCAGCTTGGCGAGCTAAAGGAGCTAAAGGTAATTGTAAAGGCAGACGTTCAGGGTTCAGTAGAGGCTGTTAAGCAGTCACTTGCTAAGCTTGCAAACGAAGAAGTAAGAGTTAATGTTATTCACGGTGCAGTTGGTGCTGTTAATGAATCTGATGTAAACCTTGCTAAGGCGTCAAATGCTATTATCGTAGGCTTTAATGTTCGTCCAGACGCTGTTGCTCAGGCTACAGCAGAGCGTGACGGTGTAGAGCTTAGAATGTACAGAGTAATCTACGACGCAATCGAAGAGATTGAGCAGGCAATGAAGGGTATGCTTGCACCTAAAACAAGAGAGGTTGAGCTTGGTAAGGCTGAATGTCGTAATGTTATCAAGATTAAGAGCGTTGGCTTTATTGCAGGTAGCTATGTACTAAGTGGTAAAATCGAGCGTAACGCTATGGTGCGTGTAGTTCGTGACGGTATTGTAATAGCTGAAGATACTATGTCATCTCTACAGAGATTTAAAGACTCTGTAAAAGAGGTAGCAGCAGGCTACGAATGTGGTATTGGTCTTGAGCATTTTGCAGACCTTAAAGAGGGCGACATCTTCGAGGTTTACAAGATAGAGGAATACAGAGATTAATATTCCAAGGCGGGCTATTGTGGTCCGCCTTTTCGCCAATTTAAAATGTTTATTTATTAGTATTAGATAATGATAAACTTGAATTTAGCGAGGTGCTAATTTATGAATAAAGAATGGTCAGAAATGAATAAGACCTTACAGTTACAAATTAAGAGAAAAGATACTTTTGCAACGGGTATAGATACATTATTAGAACTTCGCAGAACTATTATGAAACAAATTATGCAGTTTAGGAATGAACTCTCGGCTGCTGATTTTTGTGCTATGCCTTATATAAATGCTAAAGGTTATCATAACAAGAGGATTGCATATTCCTTGTGGCATATCTTTCGTATAGAGGATATTGTAGCACATTCACTTATTGCAAATGATGAACAAATTTTGTTTGTGGGCGATTATCAAAGCCGCATAAAATCTCCGATTATTACAACTGCAAATGAACTTGTAAAAGAAGAAATCGGAGAGTTTTCAAAGAAGCTGTCTATTGAAGAACTGTATAATTATATTGCTGATGTTGATGAATCTACAACACGGATTTTAAAGACTCTTACATATAGTGATATGAAAGAAAAAATATCCGATGATAGAAGAAAACAATTGGAGACACTCAATGTAGTAAGTACTGATGAAAACGCATATTGGTTAATTGATTATTGGTGTGGAAAAGATTTAAAGGGATTGATACAAATGCCGTTTTCAAGGCATTGGATTATGCATATTGAGGCATGTTTAAAGATAAGAGATAAACAGTTATCTATTAAGTAAATTCCAATTTCTGGAGTTGTGGTATATGAGTTACACATTTAAATTAAAGCGTGTTTTTATGTATAATCAAGTTCTAACTATATCAAATGGTATAAAAAGCTACGAAGCTATTGTTGAAGATTTACCAACTGAAAAAGAAACCATAGCTGTTTGGTTAGAAGATTTTGAGTTTGATAATACAGTAAACATAGATATACTTAAAGCTGAACTTGAAAAATGGTTTTCAGCTCAAAATATAGAGTGTATTTTTAATAAAGGTAAGGGCAGATAAGGACTATTGAGAGGAGCATTGCTATGGGACTCTTTAACAGAAAAAAGAAAAAGCCAGCAGAATTTAATGAAATAAGTAACAGTTCATTAAAAGTTGAATTAGCAGACATTGCATTGCAAACATTAACAGAGGGTGAAGATTATATAAACTTGGATAAAACTCTGTGTGAGTTTGGATATCTGTTTATGATTGATGATCATGGAGTAGAATCTTTGTTTAAACTAATAACCGATAAAGAAAAAACATTTTACTTTGCAGCACAAAAAGATAGTATTATGCGACTTAATTTTAATGAGGAGCTATTTAAAAGTACAACCGAAACCTTTTTGAGTATGCATAAGTAAATTATGAGTATGTATAAGTGAATTAATTTATTAATTGCTAAAATTTAGGAGGAAAATAAATGGCAGGATTTAGAATGGGCAGAACAACCGAAGATGTAAGACGAGAGCTTACAGCAATTCTTCGTGAAATGAAAGACCCAAGAGTAAGCGAAGCTATGATTAGCATAGTAAGAGTAGAAGTAACAAACGATTTATCATATTGCAGCGTTTATATAAGCTCTATGTACGGTATGGAAAAGAGCAAAGAGGCTGCAAAGGCACTTAAAAAGGCAGCAGGCTATATAAGAAAAGAGCTTGGTAACAGACTAAAGCTTCGTCATGTACCAGCACCACTTTTCTATGCTACAGATTCAATCGAGTACAGTGCAAATATAAACAAGCTATTGCTTGATTTAGATATACCAGAGGAAGAGCCAGATGAAGAAGATGAATAATATATGTGAGGTTGCAGATTTTCTAAAAGAGAATGATAGCTATGCAATTCTGACTCATCAGTTCCCAGATGGTGATACACTAGGTTCAGCATATGCACTATGCGAAATGCTACAGCAAATCGGTAAAAGGGCAAAGGTATTAGTAAATGGTGTATTGCCAGCAAAGTTTGAGTATTTAGAAGCAGGTGTAGATAAAACTGATTTTACACCACAAACCTTCATCTCGGTAGACGTTGCCGACAGTAAGCTTTTAGGGGAATTAGAGGTATATACACCACAAATAAAGCTTGCTATCGACCACCACGAGTCACACAGAGTATTTGCAGAAAGCTGTTATGTAAATTGTGCAGCTTCAAACTGCGAAAATATTTTTATGCTTGGTGAAGCATTAGATATTACATTTACAAAAACAATAGCGAATGCTATATACACAGGTGTTGCTACAGATACAGGCTGTTTTAAATATACAAACACAACTGTGTCAACTCACCTTACAGCAGCCAGGCTTATGGAATACGGTTGCGATGCCTATAAAATAAATAAAGAAATGTTCGATACAGTGTCTAAGAATAAAAAGGCACTAGAAGCCTATGTAATAGGTAATATGGAATATTTTTATGACGATAAGGTAGCATTCGCCTATACAACCAAAGAGATTTTAAAACGATTTGATATTACCGAGGATATGGTAGAGGGTATATCTGCCATACCTCGTACTATCGAGGGTGTTCAGGTTGGCATTACTCTTAGAGAAAAAGACGAAAAAACATTTAAAATCTCTGTAAGAACAAATGACGGAATAGACGCAAGCCGTATTTGTGAGCGATTTGGTGGCGGTGGTCATAAAGCTGCCGCAGGCTGTGCTATAGAGGGCACACTACAACAGGTTAAAGAAATGATTCTACCCGTTGTTAATGAATTTTTAGAAAAGTAGGTTTTACCTATGGATGGAATTATAGTAATAAATAAGCCACAAAATTTTACATCATTTGATGTAGTAGCTGTAATGCGTGGTGTGGCTAAAACTAAAAAGGTAGGTCATACTGGTACACTAGACCCAATGGCTACTGGTGTGTTACCATTGCTTTTTGGTAATGCAACAAAAGCACAATCGCTTTTACCAGACAGTGATAAAGAGTATATAGCCGAGTTTAAGCTAGGTATTACTACCGATACGCTCGATATTTGGGGTACAGTTAAAGAAAATAAGCCTTTTTCTATATCGGCTTCCGATATAGAAAAGCTGTTACCTGAGTTTACAGGTGATATTTTTCAGCTTCCACCAATGTATTCAGCAGTGCAAAAGGACGGTAAAAGACTTTACGAGCTTGCACGACAGGGTATAGAGGTAGAGCGTGAAAAAAGACAAGTAAATATAAGCACCCTAAAGCTTTTAAGCTTTAACGAAGCAGAGGGCAGTGGCAAGCTGTTGGTAGCTTGTTCAAAGGGTACATATATACGCTCTTTAATAGATGATATCGGCAATATGCTTGGCTGTGGTGCTGTTATGACAGCCTTATGCCGTACATATGCTTGTGGCTTTAGTTTAGAAGATGCCATAACAATCGATCAAGCAAAAGAGCTAGCAGGCGAGAACAAGCTTTTAGAATATGTGCATAGCGTAGAGGGTGTGTTTACACCATATAGACAAATCAAGGTGTCACAGCCACAGGCAAAAAGATTTTGCAATGGTGGTCAGCTTGACTTATCACGTCTAAGAATAAATAATTTAATTGATGGTGAAATTCTAAGAGTAAAGCTTGAAAACAGCTTTGTAGGTCTTGGTAAGGTTGATTTTAGTAACAACTGGCTAGCTATACATAAGCTTTTTAATATGGTGTGATATTTGTTAATACAGTGTAATGTTAATATAGCGTAGTTATTTAATTATAATGTAATAGCAAGGAGGTTAGAATTATGACAACCGGAATAGTTATGGAAGGTGGAGGCAAAAGAGGAATTTACGCTGCTGGTGTGCTAGATGTTTTACTCGAAAATAATATTTTCCCAGATGGTATTATAGGTACATCGGCAGGTGCAGTAAATTCTTGCTCCTATGTTTCTAAGCAATATGGTAGAAATATCCGTTACAATATAAGATTTGCAAGAGAAAAAAAGTATATGAGCTTTTATTCCTTAGTAACAACAGGTAGTGTTGTAGGAACAGATTTTGCTTATAATCAGCTACCTAATAAGCTAGACCCATTTGACTACGATACCTTTGAGAAGTCTGATATAAAATATTATGTAACCTGTAGTAATCTAGAAACAGGCAAAGCTGAGCATATAAGATGCAAAACTTTAAGAGGAAAATATATGGACTATTTAAGAGCCTCAGCTTCATTACCTTATGTATCACAAATTGTAGAGGTAGACGGTTTAAAGTTACTTGATGGTGGAGTTTGCGATAGTATTCCTCTTAAAGCTTTTCAGGATATGGGCTATAAAAAGAATCTGGTTATTCTTACACGACCAAAGGGCTATGTAAAAAAACCAGAAAATAATATGCTAGCTAAGCTTTATTATGGTAAGTACCCTAAGTTTATAAGTGCAATGAAAAGCAGATACGCTGTTTATAACAAAACTATAAAGTACATAGAAGAACAAGAAAAGCTAGGTAATATTTTAGTTTTGCGTCCTTCAAAGTCTATAAAGGTAGGCAGAATGGAGCAAGACCCTAATGTTATAAAAGAAATGTACGAGCTTGGCAAAGCAGACGCAAATAAAATGCTTCAAGAAATTTCATTGTTTTTCAGCAAATCATTACAGCTTTAATTCTTTGTAAAAATACTGTTATTAATGGTGAGTTTAATGAATTTAAAAAAAGATTTGTTAAGAGTATTTTCATTTATTACGGTAATAATATTTTTGTTTACTGTTTGTGGATGTGAAAATAAGGAGGAAGCTATGATTACTTACAAAAGCGTTTCTGCTCAAAAGGCTAAAGAGCTTATGGATACCGAGGAGTCATATATCATCCTTGATGTAAGAACAGACGAGGAGTATGAGCAGGGTCACATAAAAAACGCTATTCTTATACCAGATTATGACATCGAAACCAGAGCAGAAAAGGAATTGCCAGACAAAGACCAGCTTATTATGGTATATTGTCGCAGTGGACGCAGAAGTAAAAATGCGTCAGAAGTATTAGTTTCGCTTGGCTATACAAACATTGTTGAGTTTGGTGGAATAATCGATTGGGAATATGAAATCGAAAAGTAAAAAGCTCTATTAGTTATTATTAGTAGTATCAAAACTGTCTGTAATTTTTTGTTACAGGCAGTTTTTTATTTATAAAAAAACTCCCAAATACATTTTGTACTTGGGAGTAAGATGAATATTAAATTAGTCAAGTATGTACACGCTTACATCTCGTCTACCGAACTCAATACACTGGTCATAAGAGAAATAGAATAAATCAACCAATGCTGAACCGTCCATAAGTGCACCACCTGTATCTACTGCTGTAGCATAGCCATATACATAACCGTCATCCGCTACAATATATAGCTTTGTGCCAAGTGGAATGATATTTGGGTTTACTGCAACACCACCAACAAATACCTCTTGACCAGATGCTGTTAGTGCACCAGGCTCTGCACAATACGCTGTACCAGAACCATGAAGTACGCTTGTGTAAACTATTTCGTTACCATTTTCGTCATAGATAACATTATCGCTGTTTGTTGTATCTTCTGACTTTTCAGCAGATACTGGCTTCTTAGTAGCATTTACCTTTGTACCAATTAAAATCTCTTCAGCTACTGGCTCTTTTGTAACTGTAGTGCTTACAACCTTTTCTGATTTAACTACACCGTTAACTAGAGTTTGCTTTGTAACTGTTTTGCTTTCGCCTTCTACACCTTTTACTGCAACCTTTGTTTCACCCTCTAGAAGCTCGTCTGTGTAGGTCTCAATTGTTTCAAAAGGAATTTTTTCAACAGATGATACATTTTTGTATGCAACTCTTGTAATTACAATTGACATATTATCTGTAATCTCATCTGTTAGCTTGTAATTTATTTTATCGTGTTTACCAAGTGTTAGCTTTAAATGAGCTAAAGCCTCTTTAACTGTGCCACTTGGAACAATTGCATTATTTTTTTTGCCGTCAGCACTAATGCTTATTGTTTTTGGTTGACTTATTGTTACTGTCATACCAGCTGTTAGCTTTGTGCTAATGTCTGGATTAACAATATGATTTTCTGTAACAGCTACACCTGATTTTTTAATAAGGTCTGCAACAGTACCACTTGTCATCATATATTTATCTGTTTTATTATTATTGTTGATATAAACATCAAAAGCTCTTGTTACATTAACAGTAACAACACCATCTTCTTCTGAGATTGTAACAACATCGTTATTGCCAAGCTCAATTCCTGCATCTGCAAGTATTGTATCTGCGTTTGATGTTATTGTGCTTTGTGTAATTTGTTTACCGTCAACATTAATAACTGCTGTTCTGTTTAACGCTGCTACTGAAAAAACTGATGTTAGTAGCATAGCACTTACTGTAAAGATAGCTGCACTCTTCTTGAAAAATAATCTTGATTTTTTTTCGCTATTCATAGTAGTAATAAACATATGTAATTTAAGAACTCCTATTCTTTTCTAAATTTACTTCTTAATTCTTTTGCTTAAATATAAGCTATTTGAACCACACATAGAAGTATTAGTCTAATATTATGTTCTACAATTAGTATTATACCACCATGTTTAGATATGTCAAATAAACTACAAATAGGATTTTTGTGCATTTTGACAATAGGAGTGGTGTAAAAGCCTGCCAAATCCCTAAAAACCCAGTAAAAAAGCCATTTTTTACTCCTTGGTTCGACAATAATCGGTTAAAATTCTGTACAAATTGCGATTTTTGAATTACAGTAAATTTACATTGGTTACAACTTTGTATACATTTATAATTATTTATATATTATCTGTAACAAATAATTTAACAAAGCTTACTTAGGGTGAATTTACATATTGTACTATTCTATTATTTGTTTAAAGACCACCCTTTTTTCGGTATATTTAAACAAAAAACCAAGCCGAATTTATATAGGCTTGGTTTTTATATAGTCAATTTTATTCTTTATTTGTTCTTATTTCTATTATTTTATCAAGAAGCTTTTCAGCACATTCTTCTTTGCTCATTATAGGTAGCTCGGTACATTCATTCTTAGTTATTATTGTTATAACATTTGTATCTGTACCAAAGCCTGCTCCCGATACCTTTAGATTGTTTGCAACTATCATATCCAGATTTTTACTTTCTAGCTTTTTAACTGAGTTTTCAAGCATATTTTCAGTTTCCATACTAAAACCACAAATAAACTGGTTAGTTTTTTTATTTGCCCCCAGCTCTTTTATAATATCTTTAGTACGCTTTAAAGGTATGCTCATATCACTGTCTGACTTTTTGATTTTATTATCAGCAACAGCCAACGGAGTATAGTCTGCTACTGCTGCTGATTTAATAATGATATCTGCATTTTCTGCATTTGAAATTACAGCGTTGTACATATCCTCGGCACTTTCAATGTTTATAGTATTAACAAAGCTTATTTCCTGCAAAGCAGTATGTCCTGTTACAAGAGTAACATCAGCACCCTTTAGCATAGCTACCTTTGCTATTGCATATCCCATTTTGCCAGTTGAATTGTTTGTAATATATCGCACAGGGTCAAGCTTTTCTCTTGTTGGGCCTGCTGTTACAAGAACCCTTACGCCTTTAAGTGTTTTTTCATAAGCAAGCTCTTGCTCGATATATTTATAAAGCTCACTTGGCTCTGGCATTTTTCCTTTACCTGTAGCCTTACAAGCCATATAGCCAACTATAGGCTCTATAACTGTATAGTTATATTTTTTTAGCTTACATATATTATCCTGAACAATTGGATTTTCGTACATATTAACATTCATTGATGGCACAACAGCTACTGGGCATTTACAAGCTATTACTGTAGATGTAAGCATATCGTCTGCTATACCATTTGCAAGCTTTCCTATAATATCTGCTGTAGCAGGTGCTACCATTACATAGTCAGCCTCAGTAGCAAGCTTTATATGGTGAATTGCTATAGGGTATGTTGTTTGAAATGTATCTGTAATACAAGGATTACCTGTAAGTGCCTCAAAGGTTTTTGCAGTAATAAAATTTTCTGCACTTTTTGTCATTATAACATTTACATTACAGCCCTGCTTTACAAGCATACTTGCAAGGTTAGGCATTTTATATGCAGCTATGCCACCGCTTATACATAAAAGTATATTTTTATTTTTAAGCATAATTTCACTTCCTAAAAAGAATTACTATAATATATTATATTCAAATATTGCATAAAGTAAAGCAAAGTTTAAATAAAAGCCTTGCAAACGCAATATACTAAAGTGTATAATGTAATGCGTAGATAATACAATTATTAGCAAAAAATTAGCGAAAATTTTTGATTGGAATGATTATATGATTTTAGCACTAGATATTGGTAATACAAATATTGTACTTGGTTGTGTTGACAAGCACAACAAGGTTAGCTCTCTTTTTAGAATTAAAACAGACATCAGCCGTACAAGCTGGCAATATGCTGTAGAAATAAACAGTATGCTTAGTTTATGTAATGTAGATAAAGCTACACTTAATGGTTGTATTATATCTTCGGTTGTACCACCACTTACAAGCATAGTAAAAAAGGCTGTACAGATTGTAGCTAATCTGGAGCCTATGGTAGTGGGTCCTGGTATTAAAACAGGGTTAAATATAGCACTCGATAACCCAGCACAAACTGGTAGTGATTTAGTAGTAGACGCTGTTGCAACAATCAAGCAATACAAGCTACCGGCAATTATTTTTGATATGGGTACAGCTACAACTGTATCTGTTATTGATGCAGATAAAACCTATATTGGTGGTATGATTATACCAGGAATTATGATTTCACAAGAGGCACTTACAAGCAGAACATCTCAGCTACCTAAAATAAGCTTAGATGCACCTAAAAAAATTATTGGTAAAAATACAATAGATTGTATGAAAAGTGGTGCTGTATACGGAAACGCTGCAATGATAGACGGTATTATAGAGCGTATCGAGCAGGAGCTTGGTCAAAAGGCTACTGTAATTGCAACAGGTGGAATTTCTTCTAGTATTATGCCATTTTGCAAACGAGATGATATAATAGTTGATAATGACCTTTTACTTAAAGGATTAAGAATACTTTACGACAAAAATAAATAATAATCAAAATAGGGCAACATTGCGTAAAAGCTTTGTTGCCCTATTATAATGGTTGTATGATGAATCAAAATTATACTAAACTCTATTAAAAAGTAGACTTCTTTACGACATATTTTGCACCAAACTTCATACTGCGTCCTCGGAAGGCGACAGCCTTCCTGTGGGTCAGTATTCGTTTGGCACAAAATCTGCTCGCAAATCCGTGTCAACTTTTTATCAGAGTTTAGTATTAATTATATACAAAATAATTTATTCAATTAAAATAATAATTTTTCTATACTCGAAATTAAAAAGCAAAGTGATAACCCACAAATAAGTGGAATAAAAAACGAAAGTAAGGTCCACTTTATGCTTTTAGTTTCTTTATAGATTGATATGCATGTGGTAGAGCAGGGGAAATGTGCAAGATAAAATATAATTACACATACAGCAGTAACCATAGTCCAACCGTTTGCTGTGAATAAAGCTTGTAGCTGTGTAATATTATTTACATCACTTAATACGCCTGTATTAGTATAAAGCATAATCATTATAGGTATTACAATTTCATTTGCTGGGAATCCAAGTATGAATGCAATAATAATAATGCTATCCATTCCAAATAAAGGTGCTATAGGTTCTAAAAAATCTATACAATACTTTATAATAGCTTGATTATCGATTTCAATATTTGTAAGCAACCATATTATTAAGCCTGCTGGTGCTGCTACAGCTATAGCTCTGCCAAGTACAAATAATGTACGGTCACACAGACTTCTCACAATTATTTTACCAATTTGGGGTTTTCTAAAGGGTGGAAGCTCCAAAACAAAGGACGAGCTTTCTCCTTTTAAAATAGTAGCTGATAAAACCTTTGCAACAAAAAAAGTAAGAACTATTCCAAGCAAAACAACAAGCATTAGCATAAGCACAGTACACATAGAATTAAAAGGGAATGCAAGTGTACCAGCAAAAAATATGGTTATAAGACTTATAATAGCTGGGAATCTACCATTACAAGGCATAAATGAATTTGTAATTATCGCAATAAGTCTTTCTCGGGGTGAGTCTATAATTCTGCACCCTGTAACACCGCACGCATTGCACCCAAATCCCATACACATCGTAAGACTTTGTTTGCCGTGACAATGTGCTTTTTTGAATAGGCTATCCATATTAAAGGCTATTCGTGGAAGATATCCTAAATCCTCAAGCAATGTAAACAATGGGAAGAATATTGCCATTGGTGGAAGCATTACTGCAACCACCCAAGTAGTGGTTGTGTAAACTCCATCTATCAGCATACTTGTAATAAAATCTGGCGTGTTTAACGCTTGCAAACCTACTGTTAAATTTGTACCTACTGCGTTAAAAAACGATGTTAGCCATTGGCTAGGATAATTAGCACCAACTATTGTAAGCCAAAAAATAAATGCTGTCATCAACAGCAATATTGGGATTCCAAAAAGCTTAGAGGTTAATATTCTGTCTATTTTTCTATCCCTTTGCTTATAGTCGGGATTTTCTATGGTTACAGTTTTATTGTATATGTATTCACATTTGCTTACTATTGTATTAACTATTGTATCACGGATGTTTTCTGGATTATAAATATTATCTTTTTTTAGCTTATCTATAAATTCAATTGTTTTATTATTATCAGCTAGTTTTTCTTTAATGTATATATCGTCCTCAAGAAGTCTTAGTGAATAGTAACGCTTTAGTTTTTCGGGTAAATCATTTTGCAGAGTGTCAGAAATATCTGTAATATTTTGTTCTATTAACGGACTATATTCTATTTTTGTAGGGAAGTATCTTCTTTTTTGTGTTACTACGCTTTCAACAGCTTCTTTCAGATCTTTTAATCCCTCACCTTTGCTTGCACTTGCTCCAATAACCTCTATACCAAGATATAACGAAAGCTCGTCAAGGTCTATGTTAATTTTTTTCTTTTTAGCTTCATCTAAAAGGTTAACGCACACAATTACATTGTCAGTAAGTTCTAAAATTTGTAAAACAAGATTTAAATTACGCTCTAAGCAGGTAGCATCGGCAACAACTACAACAGCGTCAATATTGTTACTAAGCAAAAAATCACGAGCCTTTGCTTCTTCCTTTGAACTTACAAGTAAGGAGTAGGTACCAGGCAAATCAACAATCGTATAATCAATATTATTAAAGCAGTATTCACCAAAAGCATTGCTCACAGTTTTTCCCGTCCAGTTACCTGTGTGTTGCTTCATTCCGGTTAAAGCATTAAAAACGGTGCTTTTACCTACATTTGGGTTGCCAGCAAGGGCTATAGTTTTTTCGGGCAATAATATCACTCCCTGTATAACTGTGTAGATAAATTTTATCAATATGAAAATCCTACTTACACAATATGCAGAATTTGTGATGAGGTTACAGATTTGATATAGACTTATACTAAACACCATTTAAAATTCAAAAATACTTTCGGTCATATTTTGCAATGCACTTCATACTGCGTCCTCGCAAGGCGATAGCCTTGTTATGGTATGCTATTCGTCGTTGTGCTATGCTATTCGTCAGATAAAAAATCTGCACGAAAATCTTATCCACTGTTTAGAACTGAAATAGTATAAAATAAAAAACTGATAAAACATTGATGTCCAGTGTTTTATCAGTTTTTCTTGTTATATTTTATATTTCAAAAGCCATTCTTTATCCTGATTACTAACTCTTAGGCTTTCACGACATTTTTGAATTGCTTTATTTTGTACCCAGCTGTCAAGCTTATATTCTGCAAATAATTGTTCTGTTAGCTTTGGAAATTTAACATAGCAAACACTCAACGCCCAAGCAACAGCCATTTTAACATAATATTTATCAGAATTTATTTTTTGTAAAGCAGATAGGGTAGAGGTTATATATTCCTCTGTAACAAACTTTTGTAAAAGTATAACAACTGCAAAGCGTATCTCAAACTCTTTATCAGAATTAAGGTAAGGCTCTATAAAGCGTCTAAAGTCAGCAAGCTCGCTTTTAGGTGGCTTTATGGTACTGCAAAAGGTGTCACATACTGCCCAGTCATAAATTAATGGCACAAACTCCTTTATATATCCAAGCTTTCTATCCCAACTGCAAGGTATACAGCCTATAATAATACCCTTTAGCATAAGCTCTTCATAATATTTATCACTACAGATAGAAAGGTAAGAGTCTATATCGTTGCAATTTTTTATTATCTGTTTTGCTATTTTTCTTAGTTTAGGTACAGGTATGCCAAGCATATTGTTAACCTCGGGTACTAAGCTACTGTGGAATTTTCTGTGCTTTTCACTTGCTATGCTTTCAAGGTGGTTTAAAAGTAAATCGTAATCAGCTTTAGTAAACATATCAATTAACCTAAAACTCTTTTTGCAATGTCAACGCTTTCTTTAGCGTCACGGCTGTAAAAATCTGCACCGATTTTCTTTGCGTATTCAGGTGTAAGCACAGCACCACCAACCATAACCTTGCAGTCGCATTTTTCTCGTAGTAAAGCAATAGTTTCTTCCATTGAATTTAAAGTGGTAGTCATCAATGCAGAAAGACCAACAAGCTTTACATCGTTTTCAATAACTGCATTCACAACCTCCTCGTACTCAACATCTTTTCCTAAATCAATTACAGTATATCCGTAATTCTCAAGCAGTACCTTAACTATATTTTTGCCAATGTCGTGTACATCGCCCTTAACAGTAGCAAGTACAATTTTACCCTTGCTTACAGGTGCAGAATTTTCGCTTATAAGCTTTTTCTTTATTACCTCAAAGCAAGCCTGTGCAACTGTTGCTGACTGTATAAGCTGTGGTAAAAATATTTTGCCCGACTCAAATTCTGCTCCAGCCTTATCAAGTGCAGGTATAAGGTGATTGTTTATAACTTCCATAGGTGTTGATTCTTGAAGCATTCTTTCGGTTGTTTCGGCACCGTCTTTTTTAAGTCCGTTTTCTATTGCATACTCAAGTGTGATTTCAGATTTTGTTGTGCTTGCTTGAATTTTTGCAGGTGCATTATTATATGCCTGTATAAATTCAACAGAGTTTTTATCGATATTAGCAAGTAGCTTATAGGCTCTAACTGCACCTGTCATAGACTCTGTATTTGGGTTGATAATAGGCAAATCAAGTCCCTTTTGCAAAGCCATTGTAAGGAATGTGGATGTAACAAGCTCTCGGTTGGGTAAACCAAAAGATATATTAGAAACACCAAGCACAGTTTTTACACCAAGCTCTTTTTTTACACGCTCTAAAGCGTTAAGTGTATGTGTTACACCTTCTTGCTCAGCAGAAGCTGTAAGTGTAAGACAATCTATATAAATATCCTTATTTTCAATACCAATAGCGTTTGCACGCTCAACTATTTTTTTAGCAATTGCAAAACGACCCTCAGCAGTTTTTGGAATACCATCCTTGTCTAGTGTTAATCCTACTACTGCAGCACCATATTTTTTTACAAGAGGTAGTACAGTTTTAAGCGATTTTTCCTCACCGTTTACTGAGTTTACAATAGGCTTACCATTATATACACGCAAAGCACTTTCAAGCACCCGTGGAATTGTAGAGTCAATCTGCAATGGTACATCTACAACACCCTGTAACCCCTTAATCGCTTTTACCATCATTTTTTCTTCGTCAATTTCTGGTAAGCCTACATTAACATCAAGAATTTCAGCTCCAGCCTTAACCTGTTCTATACCCTGTGTAAGAATATAATCTAAATCGTTATTTCTAAGAGCTTCTTTAAATAGCTTTTTACCAGTAGGGTTAATTCTTTCGCCTATAATGCGAGGTTGGTCTATAATAACTGTTTTACTTGCTGAACAAACAGCAGACTGAACAATATTGTTACGCTTAACAGGTGTGGTTTTGCTTAGCTCATTAGTAAGAGCCTTTATATATTCTGGTGTAGTGCCACAGCAACCACCAAGAATCAAAGCACCTGTTGGAACAATGCTTGTAACCATACTTTTTGCGAAATTGTCAGGAGTAAGATTATAACCTCCGGTTGAAGGGTCAGGTAAGCCAGCATTTGGCTTTACTATAATAGGTAGGGTTGTCCATTTTGCAAGTTCATTCACAACACCTTGTAATTGTATAGGGCCAAGCGAGCAATTCACACCCACAGCATCTACACCTAAGCCTTCAAGTGTGATAGCCATAGCAGATATACAGCAACCAGTAAAGGTACGCATATTTTCCTCAAAGGTCATTGTACACATAATAGGCTTGTTGCTGTTTTCTTTAGCAGCAAGCACACCTGCTTTAAGCTCTGCTAAATCTGTCATAGTTTCAAAAACAATCAAATCAGCAAGCTCACCTGCTCTTATTATTTCTTTATATATACTGTAAGCTTCGTCAAAGCTCATATTACCAGTTGGTTCCATAAGCTTTCCAATAGGGCCAATATCAAGAGCAACAAGTGCGTTTGTATTTTCTGTTGCTTTTTTAGCAACAGAAATAGAAGCCTTTACAACCTCGTCTACGCTATAACCACTATCAGCAAGTTTATAGCTGTTAGCTCCAAAGGTGTTAGCGTATACTATCATAGAGCCTGAATTTATATATGAACGGTGTATTTCCTTTACTATTTCTGGATTTGTAATGCTTAACGCTTCGGGACATTCACCAGTTTTTAACCCCTTAGCCTGAAGCTGTGTGCCCATAGCACCGTCAAGAATTATAAATTTATTTTCTTTTAATAATTTATTGAACACAACGATTTCCTACCTTTCTGTATTGACAGGTATTTTTTAAGTTACAGCTAAGACACCCACGACTTTTAGCTGTAATTTCTGTATTAGATAAGCCAATAATTGCTGTAACCGATTTAATAGGAGTAAGCATAAAGCTTTGGTTTGTACACAAGCCAATTTTGCGTGGAGCGTCTAGTATGTTAAGTATATCCTTTTGTAAGGTAATTGGCAAGTCGCCATAGCCAGGACTGTATCTAAAGGTTTTGTAGTAATAGGGGAGATTAGTATAAATTTCTTCCTCTAGCTTATTGCACACCTGTTCAATCGCAACACTTGCAAGGCTATTTATTATAACAGCCTTGCTCATATCCTCAAGCTGTACTTTGCGTATTAGTGTATCAATTCCACTGGATAATGTAGCACACATAATCACAATACCAAAGCAATTGTTCAGATGAATTTTAATATCATTACCTTTAAGTGTAATATTAGTACCAATAATTTCAATACCCAATTCAGTCTTTTTGATATCAAACACCTTATAGCAATAGCGAGGTGTACTGTGCGAGAGTACAAGGCTTTCACATTCGTTTAGCATAGCTATTGTGTGATTATCAGCCTTGCCTTTTAAACACCCCATATAACGCAAAGCCTCATCAAAATCAAGATTAGATAATGCTATCATCATAAGCCTCCTAATGGTTTGGATGATAAGTTAGAGCAAATTTTTAATACTTCTTGCAATCTTAGTTGCTACATACGGATTATTCATTGTATATAAATGTATACCCTCAACACCATTTGCAATCAAGTCTACAATTTGATTTACAGCATAAGCTATTCCAGCGTCACGCATTGCTTCAGGGTTATTACCGTATTTTTGCATCATCATAGAAAATTTCCTTGGCAATGACGCACCACACATACTAACCATTCTTTCAATCTGCTTGCAATTAGTTACTGGCATAATACCAGCTTGAATTGGAACATTTATTCCTGCAATTCTAGCCTTCTCAACAAAAGAGTAAAACGCTTCATTATCAAAGAAAAGCTGTGACACAAGAAAATCAGCACCAGCGTCTACTTTTTTCTTTAAATTTAAAATATCTTCAATTTCATTTTTTGAGTCCATATGCATCTCTGGATAGCAAGCACCACTTATACCTAAGTCGGGATTTTTCTCCTTTATATATGTTACTAAATCACTTGCATAAGTAAAATCATTTTTAGGAGGTATTTCTGGGTTATGGTCACCTCTTAATGCAAGTATATTTTCTACACCTACAGACTTAAAGCTCTCGATTGCCGAATCAATCTCATCTTTAGTATTTGTAAGGCAGGTTAAATGAGCTACAGGCTCTACATTGTGCATATTTTTTATTATAGAAGCAATTTTGCCAGTATATTTGCCATTACCTCCACCACCAGCACTGTATGTAACACTAATATAGTCGGGGTTAATGTCGGTAAGCTGTTCTAGCGTGCTGTAAACGGTTTCTATATTATCAGTGAATTTCTTAGGAGGGAAGACCTCCAGCGAAAAAACAGTTTTATTGCTGCTAAATTTATCAATTATTTTCATAAAATTATTTCCTTTCAAGAATTTAACATAGTATAAATTATAGCATAATAGATTTTATTTATTCAATCAGTAAAAATATATGGATAAACTATAGATAATGTTAGTTTTATGCTATAGGTATTACTCAGAAAAAGTGAAAACAAATAATATTTTCAAGAAAAATAGCAAATGTTACAATTTGAGTTTAATAAATATGATACTTCAAATAAAAACTTAGCGTAAAAAATCTATCGGGAAATATTTTCTATATATTTTATACAAAATTAACATTTTATCTTTTGCAAAAAAATCAATATAAAAAAAAATTGCCTTATGATATAATGTATGAGATGAATATAGAAAGGGAGGAGACAAAAATGTTTCTTAACAAAAACACATTTGGCAGAAAAGCTCTAAGTGTTATGCTTACAGCTGCTTTGATTTCTTCTGTTGGTGTTACTTCTGCAGTTTCTTCAAGTGCTGCAACAACAACACAGGTTGAAGCTAATGCTACAACAACAGTTGCAACAAGTGCTGCCAATCAATATGGTTTGAAGGACAACATTCAGGACGGCGTTATTCTTCATGCTTGGCAGTGGTCTTTGCAGAATATTAAGTCAAAGCTACCACAAATTGCAGAGGCTGGTTACACAGCTGTTCAGACAACAGTTCTTCAAAAGGCAAAGGAATCTACAGTTGGCAAAACAAACGAGGTATGGTGGCTATTCTATCAGCCAGCTTCATTTGAGCTTGTAAAAGAATCAGGCTATTCTGCAATCGGTACAGAGGCTGACCTAAAAGAGCTTTGTGCAGAGGCTGACAAGTATGGCATCAAGATTATCGTTGACGTAGTTGCAAACCACCTAGGTAATGCTAGTGGTTACGACCTATCACCAGCAATTCCTGATGACATCAGAAATGACTCAAGTTGCTGGCACTCAGAGGGCTTTACAGATATCAACTATGGTGACCGTTACAGTATCACACACGGTTCAATGGGAGGACTTCCTGACCTAAACACAGAGAGCACAAAGATTCAGGGTTATGTTTCTAACTATCTAAAATCTTGTATCGACGCTGGTGTTGATGGTTTCCGTTTCGATGCTGCTAAGCACATTGGTGTACCAAGCGAGGGTAGCCAGTTCTGGCCAACAGTTCTAAACGCAACTACAACCCACGCTAAGACAAAGGGTGTTACACCATACTACTATGGTGAGATTCTATACAATACAGGTGGTCCAGCTATCTCTGAATACACATCAATGATGAGTGTTACAGACGATACAACAGGTAATGGTATCCGTCACTCTGTTAACGATGGTAACGCTGCTGGTGCAGCAAAGAGCTCTTATGATAAGGGTGCTGCTGCTGACAAGATTGTACTATGGGCAGAGTCACATGATACATACTCAAACGATAGTAAAGAATCAACTTATGTAAGCGATTCTAACATTAATAAAACATGGGCAATGGTAGCTTCTCGTAACAAGGCTACAGCACTTTACTTTGCTCGTACAAACGGTTACCGTGGTGGTAACATCGGTTCAATTTGTTCAACACAGTGCTTCAACAAAGAAGTTGCTGAGGTTAACAAGTTCCACAACTACTTCGCAGGTCAGACAGAGTACCTATCATCAAGTGGTTCAATCGCTTATAACGAGCGTGGCACAGAGGGTGCAATTCTTGTAAATGTAAGTGGTGGTTCTCAGCAGGTTAGCGTTAAGGCTAATAAGATGAAGGACGGTACTTATAAGGATCAGGTATCAGGCAACACATTTACAGTATCAGGTGGCACAATCAGTGGTCAGATCGGTAGCACAGGTATCGCTGTAGTTTACAACGCTGTTCCACAGGCTGGTATCTCAGCTACACCAGGTACAGCAGGTAGCACATATAAGTACAAGACAGATACACTAACAGTTACACTAAATGCAACAAATGTATCTGACGCTAAGTATTCAATCGACGGTGGTGCTGCTACATCTTTCACAGATGGCACAAAGGTTACACTTGGTTCAGGTAAGGCTTATGAGACATCTCAGACACTTACTCTAACAGGTACAAACACAACAACAGGTGCAGCAATCAACCAGACATATACATACTACAAGACAAATCAGGGTACAACAATCTACTTTGATAACAGTGCTTACAACTGGTCAAAGGTATATGCATATATCTACTCAGGCGATGGCGAAACAGCTAGCTCAGTAGCTGCATGGCCTGGCGTACAGCTAACAAACAAGTCAGCTACAAGTGGTTATTACTATTATGACCTACCAGACGGCTACGATTCAGCTTCTGTAATCTTCTCAGACGGTGTAGATGGTACTTCAAACAGATACCCAGCTGATATGATGCCTGGTCTAGCAATCGGTGGTTCTTCTAAGCTATTTACATCAGGTAATACTTGGAAGGATTACTCAGAAACTCCAACAGCTCCAACAAATCCAACAACCCCAACAAATCCAACTGACCCAACAGATCCTCCAGTAGGTTCTTACGTAAAGGGTGACGCTTCTGGCGACAACAAGATTGGTATGAAGGACTGTGCTCTAATCCAGAAGCACATTCTTGGTTCAATCGTACTTGACGATACTCGCAAGCAAGCTGCTGATGTAGATGGCGACGGTACAATCGGTACAACAGATGTTGTTATCATTATGAAGTACCTAGTTGGTTTTGCTAATACTTATGAGGTTGGTTCAGTTGTAGGTGTTATTAACCCAACAGATCCAACAGACCCAACAGTTCCAACAGTTCCAACAGATCCTCCAACAGATCCACCAGTTGGCAACAACACAGTATATCTAAACGACGCTGCTATCCATGTAGGTGACGAGAGATACGCTATCTATGTATGGAAGTCAGAGTCAGACAACAAGTGGATTGATATGACATCAGTTGGCAACAATGTATATTCTGCAAATGTACCAGATGGTTATACAAACATCATCTTCTGCCGTATGAATGGTGGTACAACAGATAATAACTGGGATAACAAGTGGAACCAGTCAGCAGACCTAACATTTAACTCATCTCAGAACCTATACACAGCTACAGGCTGGGGTTCAAATGGTCAGTTTAATGGTAGCTGGGGTAGCTACAATGGTCCAATCAATCCAACAGATCCAACAGATCCAACAAACCCACCAGTTGGCAACAACACAGTATATCTAAACGATGCTGCTATCCATGCAGGTGACGAGAGATACGCTATCTATGTATGGAATGACGGTGGCAACCAGTGGATTGATATGACATCAGCTGGCACAAACCTATATCAGGCAAATGTACCAGATGGTTATACAAACATTATCTTCTGCCGTATGAACGGTGGTACAACAGATAATAACTGGGATAACAAGTGGAACCAGTCAGCAGACCTAACATTCAATGGTAGTCAGAACCTATACACAGCTACAGGCTGGGGTTCAAACGGCCAATTCAATGGTAACTGGGGTACTAAATAAAAATAATTACAGTTTTAATTAAAAACTGAATTTTTTCCCACCTTACTTAACAGTAGGGTGGGATTTTTTTGCATTATCAATTTGTTTCACTGGTAAACGTGATATTTATAAATGAATAGTTTTACTAAAAAAAGCTCTCCGATTTTACTCGAAGAGCTTTTTGCTGTATTATTTATATCGTAAGCTTACATAATGTCAAACCAATTAAGCTGAACAAAGTCATTGCTTTGGTAGGTTTGTAGATACTTAAATACCTTGTCGTTACCAAACATTATTCCGTTTTTTTCACATTCCTCTTTGATAATTGCCATTAATTTATCGTTTTGTGGACTTAAAAGCTCATATGCCTCGCCAAAATAATTAATATACTTATTTTTCATACCAGGAAAATGCTTGTCTAAGCATTTGTAAAAATATTCTCGACTACCCTCACGAAGTGTAACGCCAATGCCAAAGCATATTATCGCCTTTACATTTGCGTCTACACATAAACGCAGAAGATTGCGTATGTTATATTCATTATCGTTAATAAAAGGTAAAAAAGGAGAAAGCCATACAACGGTTGGTATGTCATATTTTGCAAATTTCTTTAAAGCTTCTACACGCTTATGTGTTGTTGGAGCATTGGGTTCAAGCTTTTTACATAGCGTTTTGTCATATGTAGTTAATGTCATTTGTACAACACATTTTGATTTTTCGTTTATAGACCTCAATACGTCCATATCACGCAAAATCAAGTCGCTTTTAGTATGCAGTGTAACACCAAATCCGTATTTATCAATAACCTTTAAGCAATCTCTGGTTTTGCAAAGGTATTTTTCCATTGGTATATACGGGTCAGACATCGACCCTGTTGCTACCATACATTTTTTTCTTTTTCGTTTTAATTTATCCTCAAGTAATTCAACAGCATTTGATTTAACTTCTATATCCTCAAAAGCATGATTGATTTGATAGCATTTACTTCTGGTATCACAGTATATACAACCATGTGAACAGCCACGGTAAATATTCATTCCATTTTGTGCTGACAACAGCTGTTTAGCCTTTACCTCGTGCATAGATAGCTCCTAATAATAAGTATATTAATTTATATTATACCATTATTAAACAATTTTCTCAACCACTAGCTACTGTTAAAAGAGAATATAATTAATTATTTAATATATTTAAGTGATTTAGCAAAATTCACATAAATTTTAAGTAAAATCGTTTAGCTTAATATACTTATTAAAACTTTTTTAAAATGATATATGTTAATTGATAAGAGTAAATTTATATGCTATAATTTATAATTGTGGAAAAATAATTATTTTATAGATTTTTTAGAAACAGAGGGAGTTTGTATGGGCCAGAGAGATAATTTAAGAAATATAGCTATAATAGCTCACGTTGACCACGGTAAAACAACTTTGGTTGACCAGCTTTTACATCAAAGTGGTATTTTTAGAGCAAACGAGGCTGTAGAAGAGCGTGTAATGGACTCTAATGACCTAGAGCGTGAGCGTGGTATTACTATTCTTTCAAAGAATACAGCAGTAATGTATAACGATACTAAAATTAATATTGTAGATACACCAGGTCACGCAGATTTTGGTGGCGAGGTTGAGCGTATTTTGATGATGGTAGACGGAGTTTTGCTTTTGGTAGACGCTTTCGAGGGCTGTATGCCTCAAACTCGTTTTGTACTAAAAAAAGCTCTTGGCTTAGGCAAAAAGCCTATAGTTGTAGTAAATAAGATAGACAGACCAGGTGCAAGACCTCAAGAGGTTGTTGACGAGGTGCTTGATTTATTTATAGACCTTGGTGCAGACGATGATCAGCTTGAATTCCCTGTTGTTTATGCGTCAGGTAGAGATGGTTATGCTTCACATGATCCATTTGAAATGGGTACAGATATGAAGCCATTGTTTGAAACAATTATAAACGAGGTACAACCACCAAAGGGTGATTTAGATGGTCCTATGCAGATTCTATTCTCAAATATAGACTATGATGATTATGTAGGCAGAATCGGTATTGGTAGAGTAGAGCGTGGTACAGTTAAGAACGGCCAAACTGCTGTGCTTTGTACACGAGAGGGAACTACAAGAAGCGTTAAAATCGCTAAGCTTTATCAGTTTGAGGGTTTAAAAAGAGTAGAAACAGAAACAGCTCAGCTTGGTGATATTGTATGTGTGTCTGGTATTACAGACCTTAATATAGGTGAAACAGCCTGTGCACCAGACGCTCCAGAGGCTTTACCATTTGTAAAGATTGACGAACCTACAGTATCAATGATGTTTATGGTAAATAACTCACCATTTGCAGGTAAAGAAGGTAAATATGTAACCTCAAGAAATATTCGTGACAGACTATTCAAAGAGGTAGAAACAAATGTGGCAATGCGTGTTGAAGAAACAGACTCAGCTGATACATTTAGAGTATCTGGTAGAGGAGAGCTACATCTTTCTGTACTAATTGAAACAATGCGTAGACAAAATTACGAATTTCAGGTTTCTCGTCCTACTGTTATCTTTAAAGAGATTGACGGCAAAAAGTGCGAGCCAATCGAAATGCTAATTATAGAGGTTCCTTCAGAATATGTTGGTGCCGTAATCGAAAAGCTTGGTTCTCGTAAAGCAGAGCTTGTAGATATGGGTACAAGAGAGTCAGGTATTACACATATAGAATTCCGTATTCCAGCTAGAGGCTTAATGGGATACCGTAGTGAGTTTTTAACAGACACAAACGGTAATGGTATTATGAACCATGTATTCGATAGCTACGAGCCATACAAGGGAGAGATTATCAGCCGTCATCAAGGTTCACTTGTAGCACACGAAACAGGCGATACAACTAACTATGGCTTGTTTGCAGCACAAGACAGAGGTAGATTATTCCTTGGTGCAGGTGTACCTGTATATGAGGGTATGATAGTTGGTGCAAGCCCTAAAAATGAAGATATTACAGTAAATGTATGTAAGAAAAAGCATATTACAAACACACGAGCTTCAGGCTCAGATGATGCTCTAAAGCTTACACCTTGCTCACCTCTTAGCCTTGAGCAGTCTCTTGAGTTTATCGCTGATGATGAGCTTGTAGAGGTTACACCAAAGAGTGTTCGTCTAAGAAAGAAAATACTAAGCAAAGAACTTAGAATGAAGCAGGCAAGTAAGAAAAAATAAGATAACCAGTTTATTTCAGCTTTCATAAATTGAGGATGGTTTTTAGTGGATTTTGTAATTTTAGACCTTGAATGGAACGGGTCTTATAGTAAGAAGCTTAAAGGATATATAAACGAAATATTTGAATTTGGTGCAGTGCGTATCAATAGCGATATGCAGATTGTAGACACATTTTCTATGCTTATAAAGCCACAAATCGGTAAAAAAATATCAAGCAGGGTAAAAGAGCTTACTCATATTGATACCGACGAGCTATCAAACACAACTAACACATACAATCATGTTATAAAAGAGTTTAGTGTATTTGCTAAAGATGCAGTTATCTTAACATGGGGTATTACTGACATTCATACCCTTATAGTTAATAATGAATATTACAATAAAACCAAGACGCTTTCATTTTTAAATCAATATATAAATTTGCAAAGCTATTGTCAGAATTGTATGGATAGGGAAGACCCTTCAAAGCAAATGGGACTTTCTACAGCAGCCGAGATTTTGGGTATAGAATTTGGTGATGATAATCTTCACCGTGCTTTAGATGACAGCATATTGTCTTATAAGTGCTTTGCAAAGCTATATGATGAAGCTAAGGTCAAAAAGTTTATAAGAGAAGCAAATAATGATTTTTACAATCGCATATGCTTTAGAAATGTTGCAATCACAGATTTTAGCAATCCTCTTATAGACAAAAAACAGTTTTACTCAGTATGCCCACAATGTGGCAGAAAGGGTAGACGCTTAACAAAATGGCATGTTAAAAATAAAGGCTTTCGCTCTACCTTTCACTGTGACTACTGTAATTTAAAATTCAACGGCAAGGTTGTATTTAAGCTTAAATACGAGGGTGTTGAGGTTAAGCACGGTTCAAATATTTATGTAGAGCCAGAAAAAAGAGTAGCTGAAAAAAATAATATCTAACTGAAAATAGTTTAAAAAGGAACGGTAAATTAAAGCCGTTCCTTTTGTAATAAGCTGGAATAACTTAAAGGATAGATGTAATATGTTTACTAAAAATAATGCTGAAAATACAGACAGTCGTATATATAAAATATTCCGAGTGTTTATGTTGACTATATCAACTGTCTTTTTTATATGGTTTTTATTACCTGTTTTTGTTTACGGTATACTAAATTTCTTTAATCTTATGGGAATGATATTCTGTGCATACGCAATAGCGTTTTATGGTGCCAGAGAAAAATTTAAAAATATAAAAGAAAAATTTTGCCTTAAAAAGCTTACACGCTTATTATGGATAACAGGTAGATTTTTTATTTACTTGTTTCTGATTTATGGTACTGTAATAAGTGTGGTAATGCTTGTATTTGCAAATATTCAGCCAGTAGAAAATTCCTCTGCGATTATTTTAGGGTCACAGGTTAAGGGTACTTCTCCGTCATTGAATTTGTATGACAGAATTATTGCAGGTGAAGAATTTCTAAAGAATAATCCAGATTCTATATGTGTTGCAACAGGAGGGTTAGGGGATACAGCTGAGATTACAGAAGCACAGTGTATATATAATGTGCTTACCGAACATGGGGTTTCATCTGACAGAATTTACCTTGAAAACGATTCGAAAAATACCCAGCAAAACATAAAATTCGCCTATAGTATTATAAAAGAAAATAATAAAAATCAAAACATAGCAATAGTTTCAGATGGCTTTCATCAAGCAAGAGCAAGGCTTATTGCACGCAAATTAGGAATTACAACCGAAATAGGTGCTGTAAGTGCTAACACAAATTGGATTTACTTACCAACCTTCTGGATTCGTGAATGGTTTGCTTTGCCGTATGATGCATTTTTTAGATAAAACAAAAAACAGCCCCGATTTTCTTACAGAAAATCGGGGCTATAATATTACAAATTAAATTATAAATCAACCAAAAACGTTGTTGAATGGCTGATCTGCATAAATTCTCTCAATTGCTCTTGCAAATGTAGGAGCAACAGGTAGAACTGTGAACTTGTCGATTAGCTTTTCACCCTCAACAGGTACTGTATCAAGTAGAACAACCTCAGAAATAACACTGTTCTGAATTCTCTCGATAGCTGGACCAGAAAGAACAGCGTGTGTTGCACAAGCTGTAACGCTCTTAGCACCGCCTCTTTCGATTAATGCTGCAGCAGCGTTGCATAGTGTACCAGCTGTATCAATCATATCGTCAACAAGAATAACCTTCTTGTCCTTTACATCACCGATAATGTTCATAACCTCTGATACATTAGCCTTCTGTCTTCTCTTATCAACAATAGCAAGACCACAACCAATCTTGTTAGCAAAGTTTCTTGCACGAGTAACTGAACCAAGGTCAGGAGAAACTACAATATAATCATCCTGCTCGTTACCTACCATAGCCTTTAGATGATCAGCTAGTAGTGGAGCACCTAGTAGGTGGTCAACAGGGATGTTGAAAAAGCCCTGAATCTGGTTAGCGTGTAGATCCATTGTAAGAAGTCTGTCAGCACCAGCAGTTGTAATAAGGTCAGCTACAAGCTTAGCTGAGATTGGATCTCTTGGCTTTGCTTTTCTGTCTTGTCTTGCATAACCGAAGTATGGCATAACTGCTGTAATTCTTGCAGCAGAAGCTCTCTTCATAGCATCAATCATAATAAGCAATTCCATTAGGTTGTTGTTTACAGGGTCACAAGTTGACTGTACAATAAAACATTCAGAGCCACGAACAGACTCGTTAAGAGATACTGCGATTTCGCCATCACTAAATGTTTTGCACTCTGACTTACCTAAAGGCAAACCTAAACCATCAGCAATTCCTTGTGCTACGGTTACATTTGAGCTACCTGCAAAAATCTTAATGTCCTTACCGTGAAAATTCATTTGAAAATCCTCCTATATTTTAGCTACACATAGTGTAATAATAAATTTACTGTATTAATTAATACGGATACTTGCCGTATTTATTTTGTGCAATGGTGTTTAAATCTGCAAGCTGAGCAGGGTCGTTTGCACCTAGTACTGTGTCTGCTGATTCAGCAGTAAATGCACCTACTGTTTTGCCGTTTGCTAAAAGTAGTTTTAAAGCATCTGGTAGATAATACTCCTTAGCAGCATTATTAGCTTGTATGTTATCAAGTACGCTTAACAAATCGTTTGTATTAAACCAAAAGCCACCAGAGTTAACCTCGTTAATAGCAAGTGTTTCTTCGTCTGCATCCTTTTGCTCTATAATAGATTTTAGTGAGCCATCATCTGCTCTTACTATTCTACCATATCCTGTAGGATTTTCAACCCTTGCAGAAATAACTGTTGCACTGCTTTTTGTTGCAATGTGTTGGTTGTATGCGTCGCTTATAGTTTTGCTATCCATAAAAGGTGCATCACCGTTTAGTATTATAACATCTCCACTATTTTCAAGCAAGAAGCTTTTAGCCATCATAACAGCATGACCAGTGCCAAGTCTTTCTGCCTGATAAACAGAATTAACAGTATAATCAAGTGTTTCAATATATTCTTCAATACATTCTTTTTTGTATCCTTTAACTACACAAATATTATCAACGCCACTTTTTCTAAGAGCATCAATAACCCACTGTAGCATAGGCTTATCCATAACCTCAGACAATGTCTTTGGTTTGTCTGATTTCATTCTCTTGCCTTCTCCACCAGCAAGAATTACAGCACATTTATTTGCCATAGCTATTATCCTCCGATTTGTTATGTAACATTATATATAATTTAGTAAAAGTAAATTATATATAACATAGTTGTAAACATATTACATTTAAGCATAAAACTCCATTGAACATTTTATACTTATATATTATCTCATAGATAGAAATTTTTTCAACCCCTTTTAAGCTAAAAAATACAAATTTATTTATTTTAACAGTAAATTTTTCTTTCAA
>JAZSEI010000028.1:0-2282 GCA_045531635.1 Acutalibacteraceae bacterium | reverse complement strand
CCGTATAACGCTTACCGTCTGCTATAACCATATCAAGTGGGTTAAGCCTTGTGTTTGTAAACAGCACAGCTTCACTTGTGACTTTGTTGCCGTTTTTATCAAGTATCTCTTTGAATTTGTACTCAATTCGGCAGGCAATCTCTGTGGGTGTGCTGTCAAGAGGTGGGATGTACTTCACATTGCCAAAGCTATCTGTAGAAGCCCTCCTGTGTACACCAACCTTGTGGTTGAAATAACAATCAAATATACTCATACTATCATCACCGACCCTGCTAAAAATTGTCGCATATAGCTGTAGGCTGTTTTACTGAGGAGTGGAGCGATACGGTTAGTGCTATCGCTGTAGCTCTCTGATGCAGAGCCTAGGCTTACACTTTTAACACCCTGCTGTTGCAAGGCAATACGCTTTAGAAGCTGTTTGTCTATTGCAACTATAGCCTCCTCAGCTGTAGCAAGCTTAACCTTGTAAGGGATTTCGTTTGTTGAGCCTCTTGGGAACTGCAAAGCTTGACCTGCACTGTGTTTGTAACCAACCACAGGTAAGCAATCAATACGGTAGGTTGCAGTACGCAGATAACATTCCTTGTCAGCTACAGTCAGAGCAAGCCATTGCTCTAACAGACTGCCATTATGACAGCCTGTTAGAATTTCGTCTGCTTCTTCTACCGTGATGTATGTATCAACACCTACTGTAAGCATAATCAGCCCTCTGCAGATGGTGTTAGTACAGCGAATGGGTAGCGTGTGCTATCGTCCTTGTTAAGTGAAGTAACTGGGTTAGGCAACTGCCAACCAAGACGCATTACGCATCTTAGTGCCACCATATCTTGCTGAGCAAGGTTGTAAATGATATTGCCCTCGTTATCACTAATAACAGCCTGATCAAGCACCTTGTAGGTCATATCCTGACGGATTGAGTAAACAGCCTGTGAAAAGTCACCGCCAAGCAATAGAGCCTGTTCTTTATCCCAAGAGTCATTTTTTACATAGTTAATTGGCTGTGCATAAAGTGTACCAGGGGTGCTGGCAGTTAGTCCTGGCTGGAACAGCAAGCCACCGTTCTTATCACGCAAGCCTCTTAGTGTTGACTTATTGGAGATATCACCAGCAAAGCCTGTTACATCAAAGCCATCCCCTTCAACCTTACCCATAAGTAAATTGATGTCATCTGCAAAATCTGTGCCTGTGCCTCTTTCTACTACATTACCTGCTTCGATAGCACTTAGTACAATACCGTTTTCCCAGCTTGCTGGCTTGTTCTCGCTGAAGAAAACAGCTGCATCAATAACCTTTCCGAATGCTTCAACGATAGCTGGCTTTAGCTCCGCCCAGATGTCATAGTCTGCATCATCAAGCACAGCCTCAGGGATTGGGATAATAACTGCAATTTCTTCTGCAGTGATAAACTTGTTCTTCCACGCTGCAGCAGACACTGCCTTTAAACCATTGTCACCATCAACAAAGCCTGCAACTGGGAGTGCTGACAAAATAGGGAGCTTACGCTGTTTAGAGGTCATATTTGGTAGCTTACGCATAAGACTTAGTGCAGCCGATGATTCTCTGACTGCTGTAATAACTTCTCTTGATTCCTCAACTGGGATTAACGCTTCTGCATCGTTTCTTGTAATAATGTTAGGCATAATTAATAACTCCTTTTTCTTCTAATAATATCGTTCATTGTCTTGTTTGCTCCACCATTATCACCTGCACCTGCAGGGTTATATGGTGCATAAGGTTTGCTGTCTTTCTTTACAACTACTGCTGGGTATTCCTTAGCAGCAGCCTCTACAGCTTCTTGCAAGCCTGTAACCGTGCCGTCATCAGCGACAGTTATACCACTACGGTCGATAACCTTTGCAAGTAGCTTGGTGTCATAGCCTTGTAGTGCTTTTAGCTCAGCTGATATAATCTTGTCATTTACAGCTGTAATTTTAGCTTGCATACTGTTGTTGTACACTTCTACACGCTGTGCAATATCGCCCAGATCTTCATCATCTGCAACACCGAAAATACTTTTTAAAGTCTTTTCATAGGTGGTGTTAGCAGTTTTTAAAGCTTCCAGCTCAGCATTACCCTCTGTGCCTACATGTTCAGTCTGTGGGGTTGGGTTAGGCTCACTCTGGGTTGCAGGCTCTTGCTGTGTGCCTGCCTTTGTTGGTTCGTTGTCCATTGTATTACCTCCTAAATTTGATTTAGCCTAAAAATAGGCAATATAAAAAGCCCCCAAATGGGAGCTTATAAGCTATATTGTATAAAGTTATTTGTGCTCTGAATAATGACAT
>JAZSEI010000121.1:0-17767 GCA_045531635.1 Acutalibacteraceae bacterium | reverse complement strand
CAGTAGTTTTGTCTGTATAGGTTATATTCTTTAGATAGCACAATTGAGCGTTTGTAGCCGTTTTTCTTTTTAAAATCGCTTACCAGATACTCCACACCGTGCTTTTTGGCAAGCTCTTGACCAATATTATTTATCAGTCTGGCATTTTTTAAGGGGCTTATTGTAAGTGTGGTTGTAAAATAGTCAAAGCCATTTTGCTTTGCAACCTCAGCAGTTTTATTTAAACGCAGATTAAAGCATTTAGCACACCTTGCACCACCCTCGGGCTCGTTTTCTAAGCCTTTGCACAGATTGAAAAAATCTTCGGGGTTGTAGTCACCTTCTAAAAACTCTACAGGGTTTTCAAAAGGCATACTCTCGATAAGCCTTTTTTGCTCGGTTGCTCTATAGCGATATTCCTCATCAGGAGAAATATTGGGGTTGTAATAAAAAACTGTTATTTTAAAAAACTTAGATAAATACTCAATAACATAGCTACTGCATGGTGCACAACAGCTGTGTAGTAGTAAGGTTGGCACAGCTTCGCTTTGCTGAATTTTTAAAAGCTCTTTATCAAGTATTTTTTGATAGTTTATATTGTTCATAGCTTTTCTCCAAGTATAAGTGCCTCAAGCTCGGTGTAATTGTCTGCCAGCTTGCTTGCACCTGCGTTTACGAGCTCATCTTTACCTCTGAATCCCCATGTACAGCCTATAACATCAATTGCTCCGTTTTGGGCTGTGCGAACATCCACATTGCTGTCGCCGATATATATAGTTTTTGATTTTTCTGCACCTAGCTTTTCTATTATTGCATTTAAAGAAGCAGGGTCAGGCTTTATAGGATATTCAGCTTTTTTACCCCAAGCCTCTTTAAATTTAATATTAGGGAATAGCTTGTCTAAAATAGCCTTTACAAATATATCGGGTTTGTTTGAAAGAACAGCTAACACTACACCCTTACTTTGTAAATTTAAAAGCACTTGCTCGCTTTGTGGGTATGCACAGGTTTTGTCTATTGCGTGTTCGCCGTAGTATTTGTCAAAATCTGATTTTAAAGCAGATATTATTTCTTCGTTATCGCAACCACTTGCTGTTTTTACAAGGTTAATTATTCCACTGCCTACCATAAGCTTGTAGCTTTCGGTAGGGTGTGGCTTAAAGCCGTTTTTCACTAGTGCGTAATTTACAGCGTCGGCTAAATCCTCAAGTGTGTTTGCAAGTGTTCCGTCAAGGTCAAATATAGCGTATTGGTACATTGTATGGCTCCTTAAAATCCGTAATGCTTTTTAATATAGTCATCATCGTTAATATCGGCTTTTTTGCTCTCTTTTTGTGGTCTTTCCTTTTTTGGTTGTGGCTTTTTCTTAGTATCATTGTCGTTACTAGCCTGCTCAAGTGAATTAAGCTTTGCGTTATACTTTATAAGTAGCACAATTGTTGAGGCAGAGATTAAAATAATGATTGAGCAAATAACACAGTAAAGCACAATGCCTCTTGAGTGTGGTATTGTTGCAGAGTAGCTAATAGTAAAGTTACCACCGTCAACAGTGGCTGTATAGCTGTTGTTTTCAGCCTTTTTGGCTGTAGCTGTAGAGCCAGAAGCGTTATTTAAAATATTTAAGCTTCTGATATACTCTTTGCTTTCGCTTTTTGCTGTGTAGTTGATTTTAATATTGCTGTTAGCACCACTAAGCATATGAGCAATGTTTATATTATCGGTTACATTTATATCAGTTACAACAGATAGGTTGTTGGTTTGTCTTGTGCTTGCAAAGCTGTTACCACTGCCAAAAAGGTCGGCTACAGCAAGATTTAATTCTTCGGCAGAGCCTTGTTGTGTAACTCGGCAAGCGATACCCTCTGTCAGACTTTCTTTAGATACAACAAATCCTCGTGACGCTAAGAAGTTATAAGCGTAGTCAAGACCCTTTTGACCGGTGTTGTAGTCGTATATAAAATCAACCGAACGCTTAAAGGTATTGTCTGCGTTGCGTGTAAGGTTTATGTTAATTCCCTTTATGGAGTATTGCATACCGTCTGGTACTCTTATATCGTATACTCCGTTTGTGTCAGACACCTTATAGGTGCTGTTTGACCACTCTCCAACGGTTGCCCATTCACCGTTTGAAAGTCCTACACCCTCACCGTGAGTAGTTTCTTCTGGTAAAGTGTAGCTGTAAGTTAGCTGTACAGGCTCGTTATTGCTTGATACAAAACTTAATAGATCTATTTTTTCTTCAAAAACAAGCTGTTCAGCCAAAGGTGTACTACTTTTATTTTGGTCACCATAATAAATGCTTTCGTTGTGGCAGTCTACAAATAGCTTTGTGTATTCCTGCAATCGTAAAATATCTATTTTTTCATATTTTACAGTAAAATCCATATAGTCGTTGTTTTGCTTCCAGCCAGCTACACCCTCGGGTGCAACTCGTGAATTCATAAGCTCCTGCAATGACGCACCAAGCTTGTTGTAGGTGGTTATAGGTACTGATAATGTCATTGTTCTGTCGAACAATGTGTTTTTGTGGTTAACAGTATCTATTGTAACGCATTTTACGGGTTCGCCCTTGACTGTAGAGGTATTAAGTGTAGAGCTTTTACTGCTGAAAACCTCGCTGTTGTATTTTACTACATTAGATGTAGACTCACACTTAAGCTGTATTTTAGATTCTTCGTTTTGGTATAGTGCATCGTCAAGCCATGCAATAAGAGCCATACCATCAAAATCCTCTTTATAATATGTGCCTTTAGAAAGTGCTGTGTTGGTATATCCATAAGCAACAGCAATCTGTCTGCCGATAATGCTTGCTATTTTTGTTTTATATTCGTCTAGTGACGAAAAAGGTAAAACAAATACGCATTTATATGTGCCATCGGTTGTTTCGGTACGATAGCTTAAATTTTTAGGACATTTTTCTCGTATGGTAGCTTCTACTATCTTTTGCTTTTCTATGTTGTTTGATAAGCTTTTGTCAAATATAAGGGTTACAACACGCTCGCCTACAAAATCATCAGAAATTTTCATAAGGTTTTCTACCTGAGTGTCTGTTTTACCACAGCCACTTGCTAAAAGCATTATTGCTAAGGCAAAAAAGTATAGTATAATAGGCTTAATTATCTGTTTTTTTCTTTCCAATTTTAACATCTCCTGTTGGGGTTACAGTTACCAGCCCTTTTCCTGCTCAAGCAATACAACTCTTGCAGGAGCAGCCTCGGCACCGTCTATTTTTAATGGTAAAGCAACCAAGGTGTAGTGTCCGTCTTTAATTTTCGATAAATCAAGATTTTCAATCACAAGCACATCGTTAAGGGCAAGCTCTCGGTGTACTCGCATTTCTTCTGGTTCAAAGCCTATTGATATGTTTTCGGTTCCAACCATTTCAATGTTGTAGTCTGACATAACGAATACGGCACTAAGTGACAAAACACCTTCACCAGTACCTTTGAAAAGTATTTTTTTATGGCAACGAGGCAATAAACGCTCCATATCCTCACCAGTAAGTACATCATTTACAGTTATAACGGTACAGCCACCATAAAAGCGTGACATAGGGTAGTCTGTAATAGAATTGCCGTCATCTAAAAAATGTTTTGGGGTGTCTATATGTGTGCCAGCGTGATTGCAGAATTTTATTTTAGATAGATTATAGTCATCGCCACAGTCAATTCTGTAAACCCACTGAAAGTCGGTTACAGGGTCACCCTCGTAAACTGGTGCAGATGTAATTTCTCTTGTTATATCATATACTATCATAAGCTTACCTCCAGATTATATACACTTTTAATTTTACCACATTATATAAAAGAATAAAAGATTTTTAATGAAGTTTTGTCGAATTATATCGTGTTTAGAATAGCTATACGGTAATATCAATTATGATAAATAAGAGGGCTTGCAACAAAGAGTAGGCTTAAAAGGATAAGCATAACGCCTATAGCAAAGGTTGTTACAGATAAGTGTTATACTAAAAAATAAAAACTCGAAATTCGCTTTCTGGAATTTCGAGTTTTTTAATATGCTTTAGCTTTTATTAGATGATGCAGACGCAATAGCCTCTACATCATGTAAATCAACTACAACTACGTCGTCGATTTTATAGATGGTGTAATAATATGTTTCTTTTAGTATATTTTCGCTGCTTAAATTAGTAGTGTCAACATCAACAAGCTCTGTGTTTAGTCCGTAAAATCCTCTGAATTGGAATGAACCCCATAACCATTCTGTTGAGTCAGAAAATAATACTGGTATCTGTCTTTCAAGCAGAGGATATTCTTGAATCATATTTTGTACTGATCTTTGATAACCAGCAGTTCCTACTACCTGAACATTAAGCTTTTCGCCCTCTTTTAATAGTTCTAAATTATTAAATTCGTTAACTACCTGCTCTGTTCTGAAGTCAATATATTCTTTTTGAATATTCAAAGCATTACCATAAACAAAGGAATACACAATAAACATCCAGCTTAAACTGATAATTGATAGCTTACTGATTTTAAATCCATTTGTAAGGAATAATGGAAGTGAAAGTAAGGTTATGAATAATCCAATAGAATAGAAAGCTCGTGGAGTAGTTAGTGGTTCATTAAATACGATATATACACCAAATGACAGAACAAAGGCACATACACATACTACTATTGTCAGCAGACAGCTTATCCACTTTTTTTGCTTAGAAGACTTAACTATAAACAAGATAAAGCCTACTAAAATAGTTATTATTAATACCTTCCAGATTGTTGGGAAGTCAGAATTAACCAGAGAAATATATGTGTTTAAGTTAGGGAATATATTGCCGATTGATATTCCGACATCTACATAGTTATCTTCAACTGGAGTCATAATCATCACTCTAAAGACTACCAAAGCCACTAAATATGATATTGCTGAATAAAAAACAAAGCCAAATATTTTTTTGTATTCAGTTTTTTGTTGCCACATTAATAATCCCATTATCAGTACCAGCATTGGAAAGATTCCTGCAGAAACTTGATATGTCATACACATAACCAGAGTGCTGATGAATACACAAACTGAATAGCGAAGGTAATTGCTTTTATAGAATATTAAAGGTATAACCGAAGCTAAAACTGATAGTGCCATATAAGGAGAGTCGTATTTATAAGATAAACAAGACAAAAAATATGGTGACAAGCATAAAGGAATTAGTGCTATAAAACTCCATTTTTGAGGTTTTGTATCAAGTAATTCAGAGAAAATATGTAAAATCAATATGCCTGTAATTGATATAAAAATCAAAGCTATAATTTGAGGTAATGGTGATATATCAGCAAGCCAGGAATTTGCGTGGATTACCTCTGATAATATATTAGCCACATATCTACTGAAATCTCCAGTTATTTCATAGCCATCAAGGGTTCGTCCTAAATCGTCGGTGTAGTAGTAATTTGCTCTGATAATTGCTATAAATGATACTACATTTACAAGTGATAGGATTATAAATTGATTTTTATATTCTTTTAATATATTAAATATTTTAGGTAAGCCACAATATAGGTATTGTGAAGCTGTTCGTGCAAAAAAGAAACCAATTAAACAAGCAATAAATCCGATTATTGCTAATATTGCATTTGCGTCTATTAAAGAGCTTGGAAAAACCATATTTATCAGGTTCATCACGGTTCTTGGACGAATATGAATTGCATTGAAATAAAAATCAAAAAAACAAAAACTTTCAAATAACAGTGCAACAATTATTTCGTTTTTAGTGCTTTTACGATAAAGATTAGCTCTCTTTTTTAAAACAACATATCCACAAAAGAGAAGGCTTATTGCCAAAAGAAAAACTTTTACTCTTAATGGTCTAAACAGTCCTACTATGGCCACTAAAGATAAAGCCGACAGAAAATAATAGCCATACGTTAAAGGCTTTTTTAGATGTTTGATGTTCATTTATACCACTCTCCAAAAAAATTTTACATAATGTTAATTATGCTGTTAATATACTAAGTAATTATACAGCTAAAACTAAATTTAATCAACTAAAAAGCGACGTGAACTTCTCGAAAATAATGTGATAGAAAAAATGTTAGAATAGACCAGAAATATAAATAGTGTTTAGTATAAGTGGTAACTGATTGTCTGTTTGGTGTTTGTTGTTTTTGGTTATGAGTAATACTGTGCAAAAGTTTGCTTTAAAATGTGATATTTTTTTGGTTTTATATGCTTTTATTTTGAATTTTACTGTGTTATAATGTAAAGTGAGATTTAAAATAGAAGCATAATTTTTATTGCATTATATACAATTTGTTTTGTATCTTTTTGTAAATCGAACTAAGATAATTTTGTTAGGAGATAGCTATGAGAGTAGGTTTAGATGTAGGTTCAACTACAGTAAAATGCGTTGTGCTTGACGACAAAAATAATATTTTATACAGCACATACGAACGCCACTATTCACAAATAAAACAAAAAATAGCAGATGTATTGGCAAAGGCTAAAAAGGCTGTGCCACAGTGCGACAACTCACCACTCGCTATTTCAGGTTCAGCAGGTATGGGCTTGGCTGAGGCTTGCGATATTGACTTTGTTCAAGAGGTTTACGCTACTCGAGTAGCTACAAATACTTTTATTCCTGGCACTGATGTTGTAATAGAGCTTGGTGGTGAAGACGCTAAGATTTTATTTTTAACAGGTGGTATGGAGGTTAGAATGAACGGCTCTTGTGCTGGTGGTACAGGTGCGTTTATCGACCAGATGGCAACCTTGCTTAATGTTCCTATTGAGGAGCTTAACGCTTTAGCTGCTACAAGCGAAAAAACATATACAATTGCTTCTCGTTGTGGTGTATTTGCTAAAACAGATATTCAGCCACTTTTAAATCAGGGTGCAAGAAAAAGTGATATAGCCGAGAGTATTTTCTCAGCTGTGGTAAATCAGACAGTTGCAGGTCTTGCACAGGGTAGAGAAATAACAGGACAGGTTGTATATCTTGGTGGTCCATTAACCTTTATGGAACAGCTTAGAAAACGCTTTGATAAGGTTTTGGACACAAAGGGTATTTGTCCTGATAATTCACTTTATTATGTTGCTTGTGGTGCAGCCTTGTGTGCTGAAAATCCTGTAAACTTTGATAAGGTTATTAGCGAAATTAATAATTATCACGGTAGTGGTAATTTTGCGTTTAATCCACCACTTTTCAAAACAGAGGATGATTATAACGAATTTATAGAACGTCATAATAAAGCACAGGTAAAAACTGATGATTTATTAACATACAAGGGTAAGGCGTTTTTGGGTATAGATGCAGGCTCTACAACTGTAAAGGCTGTTGTAATGGGCGAAGATGGCGAGCTTTTAACCTCTCGTTATCTATCTAACAGTGGTAACCCTGTGCCTATCATCAAAAAGTTTTTAGAGGAGCTTTACGAGCAAGCACCAGACATTTATATTGCTGCTTCAGCTGTAACAGGCTATGGTGAAGAAATTATTAAAAATGCATTTATGGCTGATTTTGGTATAGTAGAAACTGTTGCTCATTTCACAGCAGCTAAAAAGTTTATGCCAGATGTTGAGTTTGTTATAGACATTGGTGGTCAGGATATTAAATGCTTTAAGATACATAATGGTGCAATTGATAATATTTTCCTTAATGAGGCTTGCTCATCGGGCTGTGGCTCATTCCTACAAACCTTTGCAAATGCACTTGGATATAACATAGAAGAATTCTCTAAGCTTGGTTTGTTTGCAAAACAGCCAGTGGACCTAGGCTCTCGTTGTACTGTATTTATGAATAGCTCTGTTAAGCAGGCACAAAAAGATGGTGCAACAATCGAAGATATTTCTGCTGGCTTATCATTAAGTGTAGTTAAGAATGCACTTTATAAGGTTATCAGAGTATCTGACCCTAAAAAGCTTGGTACAAAGATAGTAGTACAGGGTGGTACATTCCTTAACAATGCAGTATTGCGTGCATTCGAGCAAGAAATGGGTGTACAGGTTGTTCGTCCTGCAATTTCTGGCTTGATGGGTGCGTATGGTGCAGCACTATATGCACAGTCTAAATATAAAGACGGTAAAAGCACACTTATTACAGCTAAACAGCTAAAAGAGTTTGTTCACGAAATAAGTGTTATTAACTGTGGTGGCTGTAACAATAATTGCCGACTAACAGTAAATAAATTTTCAGATGGCAGACGCTTTATTGCAGGTAACCGTTGCGAAAAGCCTATAACAAAGAAAAAGCCAGACGAAACCTTGAATATATATGAATATAAGCTACAGCTACTTAAGAGCTATGAGCCAAAAGAGGGTACCCGTGGTAAAATAGGTATTCCACTTGGACTTAATATGTACGAAATGCTACCATTCTGGCACGCATTCTTTACAGAACTTGGCTTTGAGGTGCATACTTCACCTGTATCTAACAGAAAGCTATATGCACTTGGTCAGCAGACAATTCCATCAGATACTGTATGCTACCCTGCAAAGCTTATGCATGGTCATGTGCAGTCTTTGATTAACGACGGTATAGAAACAATTTTCTACCCTTGTCTTTCATATAATTTTGATGAGGGCAGAAGTGACAACCATTATAACTGTCCTGTAGTAGCCTATTACTCAGAGGTATTAAAGGTTAATATGAAGGACATTAAAAAGGTTACGTTTATAAACGACTACCTAGGTGTGCACCGTAAAAACGACTTCCCTAAAAAGATGTGCGAGGTGCTTGCTAATTACTTTGACGGAATTACTCTTAAAGAGGTAAAGTCAGCTGCCAAAACTGCTTATCTTGAGTATGACAGACATATGGAAAAGATAAAAGCACGTGGTGAGGCTATTATAAATCAAGCTAGAAGTGAGAACAAAGAAATTATCGTACTTGCTGGCAGACCTTACCATGTTGACCCAGAAATAAACAAGGGTATAGATACTTTGATTTCGGGCTTTAATGTAGCAATAATTTCAGAGGATGTAATTGCAGACAAGGTAGAAAAATATAAATCAGCAGTTCTAAACCAGTGGACATACCACGCAAGACTATACTCTGCTTCACACTACATTGCACAATGTGACGATATAAACCTTGTACAGCTTGTATCATTCGGCTGTGGTGTAGATGCTATTACAACTGACGAGGTAAGAGATATTCTTGAATCTGAGGGTAAGATATATACACAGATAAAAATTGACGAGATTACAAATCTTGGTGCAGTTAAGATAAGACTTAGAAGCTTGCTTGCAGCAATTGCAGAGCAAAAGGATAAAAAGAAAAACGCACAGAATTAACGGAGAAGAATTGATATGGCTACTTTAAAATACGATAAAACAGGCAGACTGCTGTTTACAAAAGAAATGCGAAAAGAATACACAATTCTTTTACCAATGATGGCTAATATTCAGTTTCGTATTATGAAGGGTGTATTTGACGAATACGGTTATAATACTGTTTTGCTAGAAACTGACGGTCCTGAAATTGCTCAGGTTGGTCTTAAATATGTACATAACGACACCTGCTATCCTGCTTTGCTTGTTATAGGACAGTTTATACACGCTTTGCAAAGTGGTAAGTATGATGTTCACAAAACTGCCCTAATGATAACTCAAACAGGTGGTGGCTGTAGAGCCTCTAACTATATTCACCTACTAAGAAAAGCGCTTGTAAAGGCTGGTCTTGAATTTGTACCTGTAATTTCACTTAATGTTTCAGGTCTTGAGAGCAACCCAGGCTTTAGCCTAACATTACCAATGATACGCAAAATTATAGGTGCGTTAGTTTATGGTGATACTCTAATGCTTTTAAGCAACCAAACAAAGCCTTATGAGGTTAACAAGGGCGAAAGTATGCAGCTTGTTAATACATGGATAAATAAGATACTTGAACAATTTAAGGCTGGTAAAGGCTTTAAGCTTAATCAGCAAAAGCAACTTCTTGACGAAATGGCTGCTTCCTTTGCAAAAATCGAGCGTAACATTGTACCAAAGGTAAAGGTTGGTGTAGTTGGCGAAATTTATGTAAAGTATGCTCCACTAGGTAATAATAATCTAGAGGCATTTTTAAACGAGCAGGACTGCGAGGTTTGCACCCCTGGTATTATGGGCTTTGCACTATTTAAGGTTGATAACCGTTTACAGGATATTAAGCTATATGGTGGTAACAAGGCAAAATTCGCTGTAATAAATATGCTGTATAAATATCTTGAGAGTATGGAAAGCCTTACAATAGAGTGTGCTAAAAAGCACGGCTTTACTCCACCAGGAAAATACAGTCACCTGAAAAGCCTTGTTGACGGTGTAATTGGCTTGGGTAACAAAATGGGTGAGGGCTGGTTGCTTACAGCAGAAATGCTAGAGCTTGCAGAAAGTGGATACCCTAACATTGTTTGTACACAGCCTTTTGGTTGCTTGCCTAACCATATTTGTGGTAAGGGTATGATAAGAAAAATCAAAGAGATTAACCCACTTGCAAATATTGTAGCAATCGACTACGACCCAGGTGCAACAAGAGTAAACCAAGAAAACAGAATTAAGCTTATGCTTGCAGTAGCTAAAGAAAATCTTACAGAAGCTCAAAATGTAGACACAAAGTCTGCTAAAAAGGTAAAAGCTACAGCAAAAACTAAGGCTTGATAAATAGGATATAGCAAAAATAAAATCGCCTGAGTAATATCGGGCGATTTTTTGCGTAGTAAGATAGAGTGGAATTGGTGTGACTGTGTACGCAATCACACCAGATACGCACAAACTCAAACGTAAAGTTTGGGTAAAGACTTTTTAAAGGCGTTTGGGAGCGAGGGGTAAATCCTATCGTAACTTTTAAAGGGTGAACTTAAACTTAACGTTTTTTTATCAAAGTTGTTTAGTATAAGCGTTCCGACAAATTCCAAATCAGCCTATCAAGAAATTATTCAGAAAAAACCAGCCTTTAACATTGTAAAATGTTAAAGGCTAGTTGTATTTTTGTGTTATGCACAAATTATTATGCCTGTGGCTTTAAGGCTCTTTTTAGCCATACATCAGCAAAATCCATGGCACTGTAAAGTCCTGTTTTTTCGCTTGATTTAATTATCTGTTTGCGTGGGCTTAGCTGTGGGTCGGTACTGATTAGCTGTATAGATACTTTATCAGCAACATCTAGGTCGCCTACTTTTTTATAAGATTTTACTTTAATGCGTACCACATAAGGGTCACTCATACTACCATAAAAAAGAACATCACCACATCTTACTAGTGGCTTGTTTTTATAAGTCATAAATTCATTTTTAGCCATAAAAATATCCTCCATTCAAAACATATTCGCATACCTGTACATACTAAACAAAAAAGCACAATGTGTTTAGTACATAATTGAAAAATTGTATTAATTTCACAAAAGGTTGAAGTTAATTATAACATAAAACAAAGGTATAGTAAAGCGATTTGCTTTATAATAATAAATCTCTTTGTAATATTTTTTCTTAACATATTAAAAATATATTCATCGTATATATTTATGAGGTGTTTTTATGTTATTGAAAAAAGTAAATTCTTTTATAGCATTACTTATGTGTTGTGTTATGTTTTTTTGTGGATGTACAACAGAGGAGATTACATCACCAGCCGACGAGCTGATGTCTTATAGCTGGGAGAAAACTGATAAGTTTGGCAAAGAATTAAGTCTTTCTTTTAGTGAAGATACTGCAACAGTAAAAATAAGCTTAAGCGATTATGATTATTCTATAACAGGCACGGTGTTGGTTGATGACGAAACAATTAAAATATTTGATGAAAATTTGAAGCAGACCTACAGCTTTAGCTATGTATTGTATGGTGACAAAGTTGAAATTACTTGTGATGATAAGACAATTGAATTAGATAAAGTTACATAATATATGAGTGTGATTTTTATGTTTTTGTAATAAAATATGAAATTTTGTAATTTGTTTGCAATGAGTGTTAAAATGTTGTATAATTTTTTTAATTAAAATGGAAGATTTGTGTACTATTTACATTTAGAAATTAGAGGGACTTAAAAATGCAGCATGGTAAAAGAATTGCAAGATTTGCAACAGCATTGTCTATGTCTTTAGTGATTACAATGGTTTGTCAGGGTGGAATAATGAAAGAGGGAGTTGTAAATGAACCTGAGCTTACAGGTGCTTATGAAGTAACTCCCAAAAGAGCTTCAAAGGCTTATGTAGAAACTGCAACCGAAGAAGTAAAAGAAAAGACAGTGAAAAAAACAACAAAGAAATCTGCAAAAAAAGCACAAAAGGAAACCTCAACAGAGGCACCAACAGAGGCACCAACAGAAGCTCCTACCGAGGCACCAACAGAGGCACTAACCGAGGCTCCTACAGAGGAAGTAACTCAATATGCTTCTATGACTGTTGTAGAGGTTATTCCTGAGGATGTTTATGCTTTTACAACACAAAAATTAAACTATTCAGTTGCTCAACCACCAACAGAGCCACCAACCGAGTGGTCTCAGGAGCTACAGGATAAATATGATGCTCAATATGATGCAGGCTATTTAGTTGCAATTGATAATCCGGATTATACATATTCAACACCACAGGTAATTTTATCTGACGAGGATAGAAAACTTGCTTGCCAAATTGTTCAGGGTGAAGCAGGTGGAGAAGGCTTTGAGAGTTGTTGTGTTGTTGCACAGTGCTTAAGAGATACCATGTTGGAATTTAATTGTAGCTCAATTAAAGAGGTTCAAACTAAATTTAAATATGATGGCTGGAAAGAAGAATATAGCCAAGACGCAATTGACGCTGTGAATTTTATTTTTGACCAAAACAAAAACGCCATCGCTCATAGAGTTATGTTCTTCTATGCAACTAATCTTTGCTCTAGTAAATGGCACGAAACACAAAAATACATAGTTACTATGAACAAAACAAGAGTTTTTGATATGTGGTAATACCATTAAAATAAAAAAACTGATTTTACAGTATATGTAAAATCAGTTTTTTATTTTTATTGATTCTTTGATGTACTTCTTTTTTTATGTATATGTGTATATATAAAAGAAGGCAATAAAGCAAGAATTAGTGGTCTAAAAGCCATAAGTCTGTATTTAAAAGGTAAATTAAAGCTTTTGCAAATTCTTACTCTAAGATTATATTCGTTTACTCTGTTTTTGAAGTTTCTTCTTTTTAAAGCGTTACGGTCATCACGCATACTGTATAAAGTCTCTTGAATATTATATGCCTTATAGCCTGCTTTATACAATCTGAACCATAGGTCGTAGTCTTCTATTCTGTTGATTTTTTCAGAGGTGTCGTATCCACCAAGCTCCTGTAAAACCTCTTTTCTCATCATACAGCCAGCGTGACACACAGGGCTGGTAATTCCTAGAAATTCCTTGTCTGGAGTTTCGGGGAACATTATTGTGCCAAAAACACCATCTTTATCATATAAATTCATTATACAGCTTACAACTGCATATTCAGGGTGTTCATTTAAGAATTTAACCTGCTTTTCAAAGCGTGTTGGGTCGCATACATCATCTCCGTCCATTCGTGCTGTGTAAACACCGGTTGCTTTTTGCAGACAGTTATTAAGTGTAGGTGCAAGTGTTAAATTCTTTTCGTTTTTAAACACCTTTATTCGTGGGTCTTTTTCTGAATACTCTAAGCATTTGTTATAGGTGTTGTCAGATGAACAATCATCAAATAAAATCAATTCCCAATTTGTATAGGTCTGGTCAAAAATGCTTTGTAGTGCTTCGTCTAAAGTTTCGGCACAGTTATATACAGCCATTAATATAGACACAAGTGGTTTACTGTTATTTTCGCTCATTAGGTACCCTCCAAATATAATAAATTCAATATAACCTAAAATTAACCTAATATAACTTACCTATTTTATCATTTAATCAATCATTATTCAATAATTTTACAAAATATATTTGTAGATAACAGGCATATAAAAACAAAGCCCTACTAACCATAGCGTTAATAAGCTAAAGGTTAGTAGGGAATATTATTTAAATTGATTTTTCAATTTTTTTATGTGCAATGCTACCCTTCCATAGTCGATGGTAAAATAGTATAAGCACAGGGTAAAGCTCCAGTCTGCCTGCTATCATATCAAATATTAAAACAAATTTAGAAAAATCTGAATAAAGGCTAAAGTTTTCTGCAGGACCTACCTTTGACAAACCAGGGCCCATATTACAAAGAGAAGTAAGCACGGCTGTGAAGTTTGTTTCGAAATCGTAATTATCAAACGAAATTAAAAATACCGAGCCAGCAAATACAACTGCATATGTTAAGAAAAATACATTTACACTACGCATAATATCGTGGTTAACAATCTTGTTGTCTACCTTAACCTTGCGTACAGTACCTGGGTGTAAAAATAGTACAAGCTGATTTTTTATTGATTTAAACAGAATTATAAATCTAGAAACCTTCATACCACCACCTGTACTGCCAGCACAGGCCCCCATAAACATTAAGCAAAGCAATACTGCCTTTGAGGCTGATGGCCATAGATTAAAGTCGGTAGTTGCAAATCCTGTTGAAGATATTAACGATGCAACTTGGAAAGATACTGTTCTTAAATTATCAGAAAATGAAATTGCTTCGTTGTAGGCATTAAACATAATTATTGTAATTGCTACAGCAATAGTACATAGATAGAATCTTACCTCTGACATTTCAAAAAAGCTTTTAAATTTGCCAATAAGTATAAAGAAAAAGGCATTAAAGTTTATACCGAAAATTATCATAAAAATTGTAACTGTCCATTGTATAGCAGGACTATAGCTTGCCATACTGTCACCTTTAATACCAAAGCCACCTGTACCTGCTGTACCAACTGCAGTAACAATGGCGTCAAAAATAGGCATTTTGAATATTATAAGTACAATAAACTGAATGATTGTTAAAGCTAGGTAAATGCCATATAGAATAAGAGCTGTGTATTTTACCTTTGGAACAAGCTTACCTACACTTGGTCCCGGACTTTCTGCTCTCATAATGTGCATATGTCCACCTTGGCTTTCTCCACGAGATACCATTGGTATGATTGCAAGCAAAAATACAAGTACGCCCATACCACCAAGCCAGTGTGTAAAGCTTCTCCAGAATAAACAGCCGTGCGACATTGCCTCAACATCGGTTAGAATACTTGCACCTGTAGTTGTAAATCCAGATACAGTTTCGAAAAAAGCGTCTGTGAAATTTGGAATTTCTCCACTGAAAATAAAAGGTAAGCAACCAAATAAGCTCAATAATATCCAACCTAGAGATACAGTTACAAAACCTTCTTTTGCGTTGAATATAAGCTTTTTAGGTCTTAAAAATATTAATATTATACCTATAGCTAAGCATATAAGTGATGAAAGTAATAGAGAGAATACCTGAGGCTCTTTATAGATTACCGATACAAGTGTGGGTAAAAGTAAAAATATACCCTCAATAGTTAGTATACAACCTAAAACAAATGAAATACTTCTGTAATGCATATATTTTACCTCTGTTATTCTAAAATCTCGTGTATATCCTTAAGGCCTGTATGTGTTGTTACAATAATAACAGTATCGCCTTGAAGAATATAGTCTTGACCACGAGGTATTATCAGCTTACCATTACGGATAATACTTGCGATAAGTAAATCTTTTTTTAATGGCATTTGACTAAGAGGTACCTCGGTTATTTCTGAGGATTTTTTTATCTTAAACTCTACAGCCTCGGCTCTGTTGTCAAACCAATGGTAAAGACTTTCTACATTACCACTGCCAATAGAGTTTTTCTTGCCTCGTACATAGGCAAGAATTGCCTCTGATGTAAGTAAACGAGGGTAAATGATACTGCCAAGGTCAAGGCTTTGTATAACATTGTTAAAATTAACCCTGTCTACCTTTGTTACAGCCTTGGCGTCGGTTGCTCGTTTTGCATATAATGTAAGCAAAATATTCTCTTCGTCTATACCTGTAAGTGGTATAAATGCATCGGTACTACCAATGCCCTCTCTTTCTAGAAGTGCTTCGTCTGTACCGTCACCATTTATTATAAGCACCTTTTCAAGCAATCCGTCAAGCTCTTCGCATCGCTTTATATCTTGCTCGATAAGCTTAACCTGAATACCCATCTCAGAAAGCTGTTTTGCAAGATAATAAGCTGTTCTGCTACCACCTATAATCATTGCGTCTGAAATACGCCTTTTTATCATATCTATTTTCTTAAAGAATACATAAGCATTTCTTGCAGAGGCAATCATTGTTATAATATCGCCACTTTGCAATAGCTGGTCACCGTTAGGTATTACTATTGAGTCGTCACGCTCAAGACCACAGATAAGGAATTTAAAGTCGAATTCCTTTTGTAGAGAAAATAGCTTTTTGCCGTCAAGATAGCTGTCTTTAGGGATTTGAAATCTTACCAGCTCTGCCTGTCCTTTAGAAAAAGAATTAGTGCTAAGTGCAGCTGGTAAACGCAATATTCTCGAAATTTCCTTTGCTGTTTCAAGCTCTGGGTTAATAATCATAGAAAGTCCCAGCTGTTCACGCAGGTAAGCTTGGTCTTCACTATATATAGGGTTTCTTACTCTTGCAATTGTAGAGCAATCTCCTACCTTTTTGGCCAGTGTACAGCATAGTAGATTTAGCTCGTCAGACTCAGTAACAGCGATAAATAAATCGGCTGTTTCTATACCTGCTTCTATTTGAACAGTACAACTTGCACCATTGCCTGTTATGCCCATAACATCGTATGAGTTAGATAGATTTTCTACAAGCTTTGCGTCGGTATCTATAAAGGTTATATTATGACCTTCTTCTGAAAGTCTTTGTAATAAGGTAGTACCAACCTTGCCACAACCTACTATAATAATATTAAGGGTGCTTTTTTCTTTGCGTGTAAGCTTGTCAAAGATAAACATAATATAAAGCTCCTTTTTTATGATTAAACTATGTAATAAAATGCTAATTATATATCAGCATACAAAACATTATAACATATTGAAAATAAAATACAATTATTTTTAAGATTTTGTATGTGTTAAAATGATGTGATTAAATGTCAAAGCAAAGTTCATTATTGGCTTAAGTTGAAATTTAACTTTTATTTGTTAAACATTTTATTGACTATAATAACCGTAATTATTGTTGACTTTTTATGTAGTTTTGGTTATTATATATTATATAGATATATAATACTGTATGGAGGTAGTTTGTAATGTTAAGAAAAAACGATAATAGTAAGCTTGCCATAATAATTGCAGCAATAGCAACACTTACAGTTGTAGCTGCCACTGTAGCTGCACTGCTTGTAGTTAGAGAGAAGAAAAGAAAAAGAGAAGAGCAAGAGCTTGACGAGTATCTTGATTATTCAATTCAGTAAAATACAAAAGCAGGTCACACCACATAACAGGTGTGACCTTTTTGTTTGGTATTAGTAAATCCCTTTTGCTAGATATAAAAGCATTTTTTCAGTTTTGTCATATATTGGCTGTAGCTGGTTAAGGTTCAAAGGGTTTTTACCTTTGCCAAGCTCTACTGTAAAGGCTGGTATATGTAGTGTATCTATAATCCAATCCTTAAAGCCTCCACCAGTGGCAATGCTTTCGGGTGTTGAAAGTGTGTAGTTGCTAAGGGTAGCCATATTTTCGGCTATTTGTTTACTGATAGCTGGTGTATTGTTACCAAAGTGCCAGTAAATTTCTTCTCCCTGAGTATGAAAGGCAACAGCTGTTACAATGTTATTGAGCATACAATAGCTTGTAAGTGCTTTTGTTTCTGGCTCGCTATGAGCATATGCACCACCATAGCGACTAGCACAAGGTGATGTTATACCCATAGCGATTTCTTTTGCTTTAAGATTTTGCCAAT
>JAZSEI010000105.1:0-4424 GCA_045531635.1 Acutalibacteraceae bacterium | reverse complement strand
GAGTATACAGTACCGTATTCCTTTGCAAGGTCAATATTAACATCACCAAATACTCTTACATCGCCTAAGCCCTTTGGAGCGTGCTTAAATGTAAGCTTGCTTGTAGCTGTGTCATAGCTTACTGAGTAAATACCACCTGTTGCATTAAATATTGCTGGGTTTGACCAATTTGCGTTGAACTGTGCATTATGTACAGCGTCTTCAAATGTATAACCAAAACCCTTTGTAACACCCTGGTCATTAACCTTGAACTTATATGTACCAGCCTCTACTCTTGCTGAACCTGTAAATACTGTGCTTGTGCTAGATGTTCTTACTAGCTCTACATTAACATCACCAACTAGCTCAACAATTTCAGCAAATGGCTTATATTTAACAGTAAGCTTTTTACTTGCAGCATTGTAGGTAAATGTATATCTACCACCTGTAGCGTTAAGAGTTGAAGCAGCTTTATAGCCTCCAGAATAATTAATAGTTGTAGAATCTGTAAATGTAGTGTTAAAGCCTAATGTTGTACCGTTGTCATCAAGATTGAATGAATATGCACCACCCTGTAGCTCAGTTGTACCAACAAAAATATCATCGTCTGTTTCTTCAAGTGTTAATGCAATATCGCCAGTAATTGCCACCAATGAAGTCTTTGGAGTATACACTGACCATACGCCCTGTACGTTGTACCATTCATCTGCGTTTACTGTAAAGCAGTTCATATCCTCTGGTCTTTTTATATCTACAGTTTGGTTCAGTATATTTTTCCAGTTATTTACTGTTGTTGCAGGGTCCATTCTACAAAACATTAAATCTTCATATTCATCGCTTACCTCAACAGAATATATTCCATCTGTTTCGGTAAATGAAAACCACACCCTTGAACTATCATTCCACGCATAAACTGCAAATCTGGCATTTCCTTCCTTCCAATTTTCGCTTGGAACAAGGTAAAGAGTATTATCCTTTTTAGGTCCTTCTAATACAGTATACTCTGTTGATTTACTAGCAATAACTTGACCAGCATATTTTATTTCAAGATTCACTGTATAATTGCCTGCCTCGGTAGGTTTCCAATTTGCTGTTTTATCCTCTGATGCTGCAAGCATATCTATTACACCGTCTTTTGTTACAGTGTAATTATAATGTATTGGTTCAAGTATAGAAGCTTCATTTATAACTGTAGGAGTTATTTTAACTGTTTTACCTGTTTTTCCAACAGGCTCGCTAAACTCAAGGTTACTTATATCTGTTGGTAAAATTGTAAACTTCTTTGTTTGTGTTGCTATAAATCCGTCATAATCCTTAGCCCTTACAACCAACTCATAATCTCCAGCTTCCATACCAAAGTACATTAATACTGTTTTTGTAGTGGAGTAATCTCGGATTATAGTTTCTTTACCATCTTTTATGTAACTAAACTGATATCTAATAGTACCTTTACCATATATCGCCTTAGCTGTCATTTCAACTATCTCGCAGTAGCCACCACTATCTTTAGGAGAAATATCAAAGCTTTCTATTTCTACTGGTGTTGCTGATAAAACCTCCAAGGTAAGCGATTCGGTGGTAATATTTCCGTAACCATCTATAATTGATATATATGCAATATATTTTCCTTCGCCAGAAGGTCGCCAGCTAGCAAACAGCTCTGTTCTGTTATCTTGTAGGAATCCGTTAATATAAACATCGTCTGATTTTACATCAACACAACCATGTGAAGACCCATTATCTAAGCTATAAATTTCAAGCTTATATTCGTTAACCATAAAAGGCTTGTGTTCGTGTTCAGTTAAAGCTTCAAAAAGAAAAACTTCTCCTACTCGTGTTCCACTTTCAGGCCTTAATGCAAAGCGAGTAATAACTGTGTTCTGCTCTTTTGCAGTAAGGTTAAAGGAGATTGAAGTTTGATTTCCAACCTGATCCTGTACTGTAACAGTATAAATATAATTACCGGGATCAATATATCGTATACTACAAACATTCGCATCAGTTTCAAAATCTCCCTCAAAAATCGCACCCGTGATTAGATTTTCTTCGGTAATTTTATATTTATAAGGTCCAAAACCACCCTCTGGTGAAAGCTCAAGAGAATAACGTTTTCGTATATCAATAACTTTATCATCTGGTATATCGGTTTTATATGATAGCTTTATCTCTTGTGGGGGTATTTCTGGTGTTACAATATTATTTACACCCATATAGGCAGTATAGCACATACCATTGTTAGTATCATAATTTTCGTTACCATCATGAAAACGAACCAATGCAGAATATTCATTTTTATCAAGATGAATTACATATTTATGTGAATATCCGTCTTTATCGATATTTCTTTCCATTGCATAGCCAGGAGCAGGTACCCAATCGCCATTTTCTGTTTTGTATTCTATATATGGTGTGTAATAACCCTTGTAGTAAATTGTTGCAGTTTTATCTGTACAATATGTTATATCAACATTTTTTTCGGCACCATCAAGAGTAAATGGACTGAAGTTTGACGGTCTATAGGTTATGTTTCTGTATGTGTCAACTATTTCAACATCCTTTACTATAACCGGATTAGAATCAGCTTCGCTATCTGAAAACAACACCGAAATACTATATTCTGAAATATTATCAGAATTTATCTCTGGAAAATATTGTGTAAGATCAATCAGAAACGTAGCATCTGACGCTGTGTCTGTTCCGTCATAAGAACGCTCATAACCCAAAATATTGTTAGACCATGAAGTGTTATATGGTGTAAGATATTCATTTACCCTTGTGTTATATCTTTCAGCAATAATTTTAACTGGTGTTTTTGTTCTTGTTGCTGAATTAACTGTATACTTCAGGAATATATTTGGTGCTGGATTGTCCACCTCAACATCTATTCTGTATATCTCACTAAAAACTTTTCCTCTGTAAAGATCAACATCCATTCCCTTTACTGTCGAAACAGAGTTTAACGCATCATAAGCAACCCATATAAAGCCATTGTCAGTTTCAGATGAACCCCATGAATTTACTACTTTGAAGGCTCCCTTTTCTCCGTCATCAACCTTGTTATTATTGTTAATATCTATCCAGATATTATCGTTATAACCAACCAATGTCATTCGGTGAGGGTTTTGGTCGAGCCCTGCAGCATTCATTGCATGTTCACCAATAAACTTATCATTCTCTGGTGCATCTAGATTATGCTTTAGGGTTGAACGGACCTCGAATGTTATACAGGCAGTAAATGTTAAAACCTCACCATTCATTAGAATTGTTTTGAGTATATCCAAATCGCTATCATCAGAACTTGTAACTAATATACCATCATCAGGTAAATCTACCTTTTGGTATGATTTAAGCTTATACTTTGCAGCCTCTGTCCATGCAGCTTCATCAAACGACCACGAAAAACAATCATTATCGTAAGGTAGAGTTTCTAGAGATGGAGCACCCTGCTTCATAAGAAGATTAAAAACCTCTAACTCATCCGAACCTCTATCATTTCCCATATTTACCAGATTGTATACAAACTTTGGCGAAAACGAATTCTCATAGGTTGCTTGTCTGTCAAGCTTTTTATTAACGGTATACGAATATTGGTAATAAACCTGTGCCCAACAAGTGCAAGAGCCAATAAGCCCCTGTGAAGCAACTGGAGGCAAGTATTTTTTATTATCACCTGTACTATTATCATAGCTATCTGGCAATTCTGGTGTACCTTGTAGCTTGCCTGAATTACTATATACACTTGCACCTCTATTTATTTTGCTGTAATATTCCTCAGGCGTACTGATGATTTCAACATTCTCATCACTCGTATCATCTTCCAGCGAATTGTCACTAGCCATATGACAACAACACTCGTTTTGTGTATTCGTTAGCTCATCGCTTTGTGCTTCACTTTGCACATTAGCTTGTTCATTGCTTTGTGCTTCGGTTTGCACATTAATTTGTGTGTCTGCTTGTGTGTTTACTTCTATAGCAAATGCTGATATTGACGATAGTGAAAGCACTGATGTCAATATAGTAGATACCAGAAGTATTGCACACGCTCTTTTTGCCACTTTTTTAATAATAACCACTCCTCTTTAAAATATGTATATACGCATACTGTTTAATTTTACAATAAGTGGCAAAAGTTTTCTACAAGGCAGTGTATAGAATATCCAGCTAATATTTTATTGGTTTTTATCAATTTTTCGAAAAATACAGCAAAAACGCCCCTCAATTTTTGAGGGGCGTCCTTAATTATGCTATAAATTCAGTTGAAATAGGGTTAATTAAAAACCTCAAGCAGTTTTTAAAACTGTTAGCTGGTTATTACTCTTATTGTATGTAAAGCTGTATGTACCACCCTTTGCGTCAAATATTGTAGCAGCTGTATATTTTGTGCTATATGGAACATTCGCCTTACTCTCTACTATTGTAATACCACAGCAGTATGTAATACCAAA
>JAZSEI010000093.1:0-33348 GCA_045531635.1 Acutalibacteraceae bacterium | reverse complement strand
AATATTTATATTACCCCTGTGCCTATTATGGTTATATACGATATTTTCTGTTTTCAACAATCTCTAGCATAAAACTAAAATAACATTAAATTTTTCTGTTGTTGATTTTTGTAAATTCAAGCTATTTTCATCTGCTGATTTTATAATGTTTACTGCTTCCTCTGTAATAACCTCACCTGGGGTAATAATGGGTATTCCTGGTGGATATATCCACACATATTCTGCCGAGGTCTTCCCTATTGATTTATCAATATCAATTTCTACAGAATCAGTATTTAAAGCATCTAGTATAGTCGCTTTTGCTTTTGGAAGCTCAGAAACAACAAGTGAATAGCTTTTTCTGCTTGATTTTGACACCATACTATCTATTTCATTTAATGCATAAGCAAGCTTTTTAAAATCGTCTTTGCTGTCTGCTATTGAGGTCATAGCTATTGCATAATCGCCACTACACATTTCAAGCTCTATGTTAAAGCGTGTACGCAATATATGCATAAGCGTAGTTGCGTTAATATCTGTATTTGCTGTAGAAATGACAATTTTGCTTTTATCAAATAAAAAATAATTGTTCTCTGTTGTGTAGCCTAGCACAGAAAGCTTTTTAAGACTTGAGATTTCCTTTTTAAAGGTATTCAGATTTTCATTCCAGCTATCAAAAAATGTAGGATTATTTTTTATTAAATTTATACAGCTATCAATTGATGACATAAGCAAATAGGACGGACTGCTTGTTTGAAAAACAGAAAGCTGTCGCTGTATTTGATTTGCTGTAATAATTTTTGAATTAAGGTGCAATATTGCTGTTTGTGTAAGGCTTGGCAAGGTTTTATGCAAGCTTTGAATTACAACATCTGCACCAGCCTTTACTGCTCCATCTGTAAAATGCTTTGATAAATCAAGGTGACTACCATGTGCTTCGTCTACAAGAACAGGTACATTAAAGCTGTGTGCAATATCTACTATTTTTTCAACATCACTTATTACACCCTCGTAAGTAGGGCTTGTTAAAACCACTAGGCTGATTTTTTCACCTTTAGCAAAGCTTTTAGATAATTCGTTGTAAACACTTTGTGGGTTCAGCGATGAATATATAGGTAAATCCTCAAGCAAGTTTGGGACTATATACTTTGGACTCAGATTGCAAAGCTCTATAGCATTATATACAGATTTATGGCAGTTACGTGCTACAAGTACATTGTCGCAATTTTTAGTACAAGCTCGTATACCTGCTAAAATCCCACAGGTACTACCATTTACAAGAAAATAGCTATGCTTGCTATTCCATAGCTTTTCTGCATTTTGCTGACATTCCTTTATAATACCCTCTGGAGCGTGTAGGTCGTCCATTGAATAAATCTCTGTAAAGTCATACTCTGCACCAAAGGTTTGCAAATACTGTGCAAGCTGTGTATTTCTTTTATGCCCTGGCATATGGAATGGGGTTGTATTTTTGTTTGTGTAATTTTTTAAGTATTCTAGTAGTGTCATTGTTTTTCCTATTTTTTATGAATTAATTTATAGTAAGTTTACTGTTGAATTTTCTAACACATTTGGAAGTAACGAATATATATCGTAGCAACATAATTTATCAAAATATTTTTTAAGTTCGATAAAAGCCTTCCATTTTTTAATTGTATGCTCATTAACGCCGTGCCTTAACGCAACATCTACAAAGCGTTTTTCCATAATACACGCACCATTTGGTAGCGATATTGCATCGCATAGTTGTATTAGCTTATCATAATTATTATATTCATAGGAATGCAAAAAGCTTTTGAGAAACTCAATTTGTTCAGCAGTACAATCAAATTTCCCAAAAAACGAATTAACATCTTTTAAAGGAAATGAATGTGTTAAGCAAATATTTGCTACCTCTTTTTCTCCTAAAGTAAGCATATACTCATATCCGTCAAAAATATGCTTTATTCCTGTAACACCTGCTCTTCTGCCTATATCGTGCAATAATCCCAATATATAAGCTTTTTCGCAATCCATACCCTCAACCTTTTCTGCAATTAGCTTGGCGTTTTTGGCAACCGATATACTGTGCTGTATCCATAAGCCTTTATTAAGCTGTGAGGCTGTTTGCAATTCTTTTTCTGCTTGTGATAATGTTAACATAAGATTTCTCCATATATACACAAATATAGTGCCACACCCCACACTGCTTTTGTGTGGGGTGTGAATTTTATTATTCCATTGCTTCTATTCTTTTTTGCTGTAGCTCTTTGTTTTGCTTTTGTGATTTTATAACCTTCATTCGTGAGAATTCCTCTCTGTCCATTTCGTCAAGGGCGTCGGTTATAAATTTAACATTCGATTCAAAACGAGGAATCATAATATTTTTAAGAGCATTTGCTCGTCTTTGAGTTGTTTTGATTGCTACAGCAAGTCTGTATACGCTGTTTTCAATCTCGGCAAGGTCGGCTGTAAGCTTTTTTACCTGTACAAACTTAAATCTTGCTTCGTCAAGCTCGCCATTTGTAGCGTACATACCATAATCGAGCGAAATTTTAACATCGTCGCAATCTATTGTTACAATAGGAATTTCTACACCCATTACACTTCTGTAGGTAAGCTGAAGTGAATTTTCAACAGGTATAGAGTTTGCTCGGGCACTGTTAAAGCCCAATGTTATGTTGGCAGTTTGTAAGCTTTGATACGCCTGACTGTAGGCGTCATCAATTTTACCTTGAATTTCATTGGCCTTATCAATAAGCGTCATCATTTCTCGTATTAGAATATTACGCTTTTTATCCATAAGGTCATAGCCAACCTTTGCAAGAGCCAAGGATTTTTTTGTGTTTATTAAATTACCCTTTGTTGCAACTGCATTATTTGCCACACGCTCTCACCTACCCTTTATAATTTAGAATAAAATTTATTTTTCTTCAGAGTTTGCTACCTCGTACTCCTCTATGTTCTCGATGTAGTGTGCATTAAGAATAACATCATCTACACGGTCAAGCTCACTTTTTGGAAGATGTGAAAGCAATCTCCAGCCTAAATCAAGGCTTTGTTCAATACTTCTGTTTGCTTTGCTACCCTGATTAACAAATTGCTCCTCAAAAAGCTTACCGAAGTTCATATATTTTTTATCAATTGCAGATAGCTCCTCTTCACCGATTACTGATGAAAGTGAACGGGCATCCATTACTCTTGCGTAAGACGCAAACAACTGGTTTGCAAGTGCCTGATGGTCTTCTCTTGTAAAGCCCTTACCTATACCGTCCTTCATCAATCTTGATAGTGAAGGAAGTACAGAAACTGGTGGATAAATACCCTGTGCCTGTAGGCTTCTGTCTAGAACAATCTGACCCTCGGTGATATATCCTGTAAGGTCTGGGATTGGATGAGTAATATCATCATTAGGCATTGTTAAAATTGGGATTTGTGTAACTGAGCCTGTTTTACCCTGAATCATACCTGCACGCTCGTACATTGAAGCAAGGTCTGAATAAAGATAACCTGGGAAGCCCTTTCTACCTGGGATTTCACCCTTTGATGTACTAAATTCTCTAAGTGCCTCTGCGTAGGATGTCATATCTGTCATAATAACAAGAACGTGCTTGTTTTGCTCAAACGCCAGATATTCAGCTGTAGCAAGTGCACACTTTGGTGTAAGAATACGCTCGATGATAGGGTCGTTAGCAAGGTTTAAGAACATTACTACTCTTTGAAGTACGCCTGATTCCTCAAAGCTTTTTCTAAAATATTCAGCTACATCATTTTTAACACCCATAGCAGCAAATACAATTACAAAGCCTTGGTCGTTATCGTCTGCAATTTTAGCTTGACGCACGATTTGCACTGCAAGCTCGTTGTGGCTCATACCAGAGCCAGAAAATATAGGTAGCTTTTGACCACGAATAAGTGTCATAAGTGTATCTATAGTTGAAATACCTGTGTTTATATAGTTCTGAGGATAAACACGAGATACAGGGTTTATAGGAGAACCATTGATGTCATACTTTTTATCTGGGAAAACATCGCCAAGTCCGTCGATTGGCTCACCAGAGCCATTGAAAACTCTACCAACAATTTCTGGTGATAGTGGCATTTCCATTGGGTGACCTGTTAGTCTTGTTCTTGTGTTTTTAAGAGAGATTGCACGAGTACCCTGAAAAACCTGTACTACAATACGATCGCCCTCCATAGTTACAATTCTACCCTTACGAACTGTACCGTCTTCTAAACGAATGTCCACAACCTCATCGAAGAAAGCATCTTTTACTCCGTCGATAACTATAAGTGAACCGTTTATTTCTTTAACGCCCACATAATCTATAATCATTGGTGCATTACCTTCTTTCAATGAATTTAAATTTGCACATTTGTTATTTGTGCAATCTTTTCGTCTATTTCTTTAATATAGTCATCAAACATTTCTAGCTTATTGTTTGGAATATCGTATTTCATCTTTACAAGCTTGTCAAACAAGCCAAGCTCAAGCACTCTGCTGATTGGAATATTAGCAGTTACAAGGTGCTTTGTTTTCTCGTAAAGGTGTAGAATAGTCTTCATCATTAACAGCTGCTTTTCGATGGTAACATATGTATCATCGCTATGGAAAGCATTCTGCTGTAGGTAGCCTACTCTAATAAGCTTTGCAACTTCAATAACTAGCTTCTGGTCATCTGGCAATACATCGGCACCGATAAGCTTAACAATTTCCATAAGTGCATTTTCTTCTTGAAGTATTGCACTTAAACTGTTACGAGCCTTAATAAACTCAATACCATAATTATCTTCAAACCATTTATCCAAATCTGTAAAATACTCACTGTAGCTACCAATCCAGTTAATAGCTGGATAATGACGAGCATAAGCAAGCGATTTATCAAGTGCCCAGAAGCAACGGATAAATCTTTTTGTATTTTGTGTAACAGGCTCTGAGAAGTCACCACCCTGTGGAGATACAGCACCGATGATTGTAACTGAGCCTTCGCCGTCACATAGTGGTGTAACTCTACCTGCACGCTCGTAAAATTCTGCAAGTCGTGAAGGCAAGTAAGCTGGGTAACCCTCTTCTGCTGGCATTTCTTCTAGTCTACCTGAAATTTCTCTTAGTGCCTCTGCCCAACGAGATGTTGAGTCTGCCATAATTGCTACATCATAGCCCATATCACGATAATATTCAGCAAGTGTAACACCTGTATATATAGAAGCCTCTCTTGCTGCAACAGGCATATTAGATGTATTTGCAATAAGCACTGTACGGTCTGTCATTGGACGGTTATTTTTAGGGTCGATAAGTGCTGAGAATTCCTCAAGTACCTGACTCATCTCGTTACCACGCTCGCCACAACCAACATATACGATAATGTCAGCATCGCACCATTTTGCAATCTGGTGCTGTGTCATTGTTTTACCAGTACCAAAGCCACCAGGTACAGCAGCTGTACCACCTTTAGAAACTGGGAAAAGTGTATCAATTACTCTTTGACCAGTAATAAGAGGTATTGTTGGTGACAAACGCTCTTTTACAGGACGAGGTGTTCTGATTGGCCACTTTTGGCAAAGGGTAAGGTTGTATTCCTTACCATCTTCAAGCTCTAGAGTAACAATAGTATCCATAAGCTTGTATGAGCCATTCTTTGCAACACTTTTTACCTTACCACTTACATTTGGTGGCACTAGTAATCTATGCTCTATAACAGGTGTTTCTGGCAATGTAGCATAAATTTGACCAGAGGTTAAAACATCACCTTTTTTAACCTTTATTGTTACATCCCATTGTCTTTCCATATCCAGAGAAGGTACAGAAACACCTCTTGATATAAACGCACCACTTTTTTCTGCAATTGCACCTAGTGGTCGCTCTATTCCGTCGAAAATATTTGTAATAATACCAGGGCCTAGTAGTACGTTCATTGGTGCACCTGTGCCAACTACAGGGTCACCAGGCTTTAAGCCTGTGGTTTCTTCATAAACCTGAATAGTAGTAAGGTCATCTGTAATAGTAATAACCTCACCAACAAGCTGTTGTTCACCTACATACACCATTTCCATCATAGAAAAGGCTTTTGTTTTTAAAACTGTAACAACAGGGCCGTTAATACCGTATATTACATTCTGATTTTCCATTTAAAATCATTTCCTCTCTGTGGAGATTCATTATTGTAATGATAAATTGAATTTGGTTGATATAACTATTCCGTAATATACCTAGCTAATTCAAGGGCAATATCAAAATGACCCGAATCGTGCTGGGTATGCTTTATCTGATTTTTCTTCATTCTATCGTCCCATTTTGGTGCGTCAAGCAAGTCACCACTTGTAAAGAAGAAGTAAGCGTTTAAACCTCTGAAATCGCACATAGCCTGAACTGCTGCACATTCCATTTCAACAGAAATACAACCATCAGCTTTGCGTTTTTCAAAGTTTGCTCTTGTTTCTCTATGCACTGCGTCTGTAGTCCATGTTTTACCTTTTATAAAAGGTAAGCCTACACTTTCCATAAACAGGGCAACCTTGTCGGCATTTTTAATTTCTATATAATCAGAAGCAGGAGCGTAATGATATGATGTTCCCTCATCTCGATAAGCAGCTGTAGGAACCATAACCTTACCACGAGCTATCTCTTTATTTAAACAGCCCGAACCACCAAACATTACATACTTATCAGTGTTGATAATAGACAAAGTATCTTCGATATCAGCAACACAACTTGGAGCACCTACATGTGACATATACACTGCAAAATATCTATCCTGATACTCAAAGCCATATACAGGATTTGCACCATTAGAAGAAAATAAATCTCCGATTTTTTCGCATTTAAAATTATCTAGGACATACTTTAAAATCATATGCGAAAAGGTTAGAATACATACATCCACCTTAACTGCGTTTTCGTTTCGATTTACTTTTATTATTTCTTCCGATAGATTTTCGAATGAATCTGTTATCATTTCTCGTGCCTCCAATCTCAAAAATTTCAATTTATCTGGTTTTATACTAATCTCTGTCTAATCTGACGACATATTAACGGCATAAATTAAACAGAGATCAGTATTGATTTATCTTACCTGCAAATCAGAGTTGATATAAAACCACTCTCTTTGCTCCTCTAGCTTTGTATCTAGAGTTTTATCTACTGCTATTTGTCTTTCTGGGCAGTAAACTCTGAGTCCACCAATTACAATATCGGTTACCTCTTTTACTGTACATTCGCCCTTAAATAGCTTTGTTATATCTTTTGCATACTGCATATCTTGCTTTGAAAGACAAATTTCTACTGTGGCATTATCAAAAAACTCGGCACATTCTTTTGCGTAAGCTACAAGCTTATCGTAATATGCCTTTGTTTTTGTAAATTCCTGTAGTCTTTCAGTAGCCTTAGCAAAAACCTGCTTTGTAATCTGCTGACGCTTTTTGAAAATCAAAAGGTTACCCTCTGACTCTTTTTTTGCCATATCGGCAGCAATTGCAGATTTCATTGCATCCTGCTCTTTATGAATAAGGTTATAAGCATCTCTTAAGCCTTCTTCCTCTGCCTTTTGCATAGCCTGCTTTTCGAAAAGCTCTGTTTCGCTTATAAGTGCTTCTCTTTGTTGCTCGGCATATTTTTCTATGGCAGATAAGAATTTGCTTTCGTTTTCGCTATAGTTATTATTTGAAGGTTTTTCGTTAGCCATTTTGGTAACTCATCTCCCTGTGTTTTATAATTTGATACCGATGGCATCCTGTACATAGCGTGTAATAGAATCCTTTGTACGACCATTACCGTGTCTGTCTGGGATTTCTACTATTAGCGGACGAGATCGGTTTAGCTTTAGGTCATATATAAGCTCGGGACAAAGTGACACCAAACGCTCGGTCATAAGCACAACGGCAATATCCTCTGTATCCATAGCCTCTTCTAGTGCTTTTCTTACCTCGGGTTCTTCGTGTACTACTACACCCTCAATACCAGCAAGACGCATACCCAGCTGTGTGTCTACATTGTCACTAATTAAGTAAAAACGCATAATCTCACCGTCTTTTTATATGTTAACAGATTAACACTTTGTGTAGATAAGAATTGAAATAAGCATACCGTAAATAGCAACACCTTCACCAAGTACAACGAAGATAAGAGCCTTACCAAAAGCCTTAGGGTCTTCTGATGTTGCACCGATAGCTGCTGGAGCTGCACCTGCTACGGCAATACCAGCACCAACGCAGGCTACACCTGTAGACAATGCACAAGCTAGCAAACCAAGACCGTTAGTTTGTGTTGCAGCAGTAGCAGCAGTTGCTGCTGCCTCAGTAGCCTCAGGTACAGGTGTGCCTGTAGCACTAGCTACTAGTGGGAATGCTGTGCAGAAAATTAAAACTGCTGCGAATGACAAAATCTGTAAAATTACTGACTTCTTTCTTTTTGCACCACGGCTTACTGCCTTTTTAGTTACAAGTGCTGATGCAATAATAAAAATAATTGGTAATAAAAGTAATGAATATTCCATGATAAAAATCCTCCTATTAGTTAAACAAATAATAAGTTTTATTTATTTTTTAAAATATGATTTTCTAAAGAAGCTGGTGTGTAAGGTCTGCCTGAACCACTGTAGAAACGGCTGAACACCTCGTAAAATTCCAGACGAAGTGTCTGTATTGAAACTAAAAGTGCTTCTAGTGCGATAACAAACAGGTTACCTGCAATCAATATGATAATACCAACTACGCTTGTTGGACCACCTGCAAGCTCTATAAGGGTAAATACAACCATCATTAGACCGGCATGTACCATTATAAATGCACCTACTCTTAAGAATGACATTGTATTTGAAAGGTAAGAAAGGATTACCTCGAACATCTCGAAGAAATTCTGTGTGAAGTATCCACCCCAGCTTTCAGGCTGCCAATCCTTTTTACCCTCGACTAAATCGCCTAAAGGCTCTGCAAGGAATATAAGCACTAAAGGTACAATTATAAGAAGTGGAACAGTAATAATGTTAAATATATTTACACCAAATGCAAGAAGTGAAACCAGCCCAAAGCATACTGTTGAGTACATTACAAGTCCTGCTATACCATTAGAGCCAAACAGGGCTTTACCCATCTTTTTTTGCTTTAGTGATGTGTAAATATTTAAACACATACAAAGTATTACAATTAAAACACCAACTGCAACTGATGCAAGTATTACTGTTATAATATCCTCACCCATTACATGGATTGGCTTTTCTTCAAGACCAAACACCGTTTGATAAAAACCGTTGAAGGCTTCTTCGAAGCCAAAGAACGAACCAAACAATACGCCGAATAGTGACGCCATAATGCCACAAGGTACAAGCACCTTACCTACTGCCATACCCTTTAGCTTATACATTATAGCACCTGCTATTGCAAGTATTATACCATGACCAAAATCACCAAACATTGCACCAAACAATATTGTATATGTTATTGCAACGAATGTACTTGGATCTATTTCGTTATAAGCTGGCACACCGTACATTTCTACATAGAATTTATATGGCTTTGACAGCAAATTATATTTTAGTTTTATTGGTGGCGACTTATCAAGATGATTAGCTGCATCATCAGCGTGCCACTCTACACTTTTGATTTTATCAAGCTTCGCTTCTATTTTTTCTGCTTTATCTGCTGGCACCCAACCACAAAGCACAAAGCTGTTTTTGTTGCCCTTATAAAACATTACATTAGAGCGAATTTCTTGATATACATTTTGCTGAGCAAGCTTTGTATAGTAAAGCATTGCTTCTTTAAAATTATCGTTTATAAATGCTTTAAGATCTTCTTTAGCAGTCTTTAAACTTTCCTCTAGCTGTAGCTTTTCCTCTGTTTTTTGCTTGATATACTCCTTTGGAGTATCATCTATATCAGAAATATCAAATCTTTCAAAGAATAAGCCAGTAAAAATATGGTCTACCTCTTCTGTGTTATCAATAGGCGCCATATATACACCCCAGCAATAATCCTTATCTACAGACGCAGTAAAAAATGTTATATAAGGGTTATTTTTATAGTTTTTTAATTTCTCGACGCTTTCTAATGGCATTCTACCAAAGCAAGGCTTAATATATTCACACGCCTTTACTCGCTTCATTTCTAGATCTACGTCAACAAAGTGTGATGTCTGTTCTATGCTTCTTTCGCACTTGTCAATAGCCATCTCAATTTCTGAAATTTTAGCAGAATATTTTTGCATTTCGTCGATAAACGCCTTGGAATATCCAAACAGCGTGTCATCGGTAATTTCAAATTCTGAAACATCCTGAAATTTAGGCTCTACTTGTGCAAATGAAAGTGAATTGTAAAAATCTAAAAATAATTCAGAATACGGGTTAACATCAGTAGAGTTTACAAAAGCACTTGTTTCTGGATAAAAGGTAGAAACAGGCTCTGGCTGAAACACCTGAGAGTCGCCTAAAACCTTGATAACCTCGTCTAAATCTTCTCTTAGACCAATAATATCAATTACTTTCATAGGAGAAACGGACATATCACTTCCTCCTTTCGATTTATATATTTAATTTATTTGTATATTAAAAGTTTTCTAACTGTTTCGTCAGGTACATGATAACGAACACCCTCGATAATATGAATAATATTATCTGTTTCTGTTTCTGCAAGTGAAAAATATGCAACCAAAACTACCGACGGATTTACAGAGAAATACATTCTTTTGTAGCTTTCTTCATATAGAGCCTTTCGGGTTATTTCAAAGTTTGAGCTTATATCAATCTTTGACAATATCTTACCTGCAGATGTCTGTTGCATAATAGAGTATACTTCTTTTTCATCCTCTGCATTACACATTGCCTGTAGGTGGCGTTCTTTAAGAGAGCCAAACGGTAAAAGCTGTTTCCTTATTTCGTCGGGTTCCATTTTATAGTATTTTTTCAAACGAAGTATTCGTGAGAAGTTTCTTAAATCGATATTTACATCAAACATCTTTTTTAGGTCTTTCTTCTCGGCACCACTCGTTTTATCTATAATACTATATACCTGCTTAAACATATAGTTAAATAAAGTATTTTCTATAGCAGCAAGGTTTATACTTTCTCCTTTTTTGGGTTTAAAAGGTGCAAGTAGCTTTGCATATTTTGATTTACCTAGTACCTTTAAAAACTCATCGTAATTAGTTGCCTTTGACATTTCTGAAAGATTGATTGAAGATACCTTATAAAAATACTTTGGCAAGGTCATATAAAACTGCTCTGGTGTACCTGCTTGTAGCATAGTAACAAATCGCATAATCTGTTCCATTTCTGCTCGCATTATAGTATAGTCAGAGAAATCCTCACCTACAGTAATTTCGTATCTACATAGTACCTCGTAATCCTCAAAAAGCTTTTGCCTTACGGCTGCTTCAAGCTGTACACGGTGTATATCTCGCTCACTTAGCTTGCTCATTATCTGAGCATACCTTGGAAATGTTTTAAGGCACGATAAAATTTCGGGCACAGTATCACAAGCTAAAAGCCTATCATAATCGCTTGGCTTTAAGCGTTGGCCATACATAGCTCTTGCCTTTGAAAAAATGGCATTTGATGCGTATGATAATGCCACCCTTATCCCTCCTTTTTACAAGATGAATAAAAAATTATGAATTAATCACATTGTTTACAATTGTGTTTATCCAATTTTCACCGTTTTTCTCAAAAGACTCATCTAGCTTCACTAAAAATTGCTTTTGCTTTGTTTCAAGCTCTTGCCATTTTCTATCAGCAGCAGCTTTTTCGGCTATATCGTTCTTTTTTATTCTTTCTCTTGCACGGTTAATGTAATCGTTATAGATGTCGTCTTTCTTTTGGTTTATCATTTTAAGCGAATCAGCCCTACGCTGTTCTGCTTGCAGATTTTGAAGACGGACTTTTTCGTCCATATCGACAATTTTAGACAACATATCCTGCATTTCATTACCTCCACACATAAAAATTAACTAAAGCAAATATTAGACATATACAAAAAATAAATCATTTTTGGTATATTCACACTTTAGTAATAAACTAATTTTACCACTTGTCAAATGCTATTTCAAGTAAATTAGCAATTTGTAACCAATACATAAAATAAAAAACATCACTTAATAACAACATCAAACTAAGCTATAATACACAAATTATATTATTATGTTACACTAAAATAAATTAACTAATACAAATTAGTGATTATTATTTCCATTTTTTAAGACTGATAGACTAACTTTTAGCTAGTATAAAACTTTTTTGAACTTTTAGGTTATTTTTGTAGAAAATACTAAAAGCAAGAAAGAGCAACTTAACGCTGCTCTTTCTCGCTTTTGTTATGGTTTATATGTAAATTAAAGGGACTAGCAATTAATATACATTAGCCGTTAGCTAAAAAGATCTGATTACAGGAATTTGCCTGCATATGGTCGTCTATAAGCTTCCATGTTTCTGGGTATGTGTCTTTTGTAACCACAAATGTTTCGGTTGGGTCAACTGGACAATAATAATCTATTCCGTTTTCTACCCTGAAATCTGATAGCTTTATTCCGTATGTTTGGTCACTTACATTCATATTATATTGCAGTGAAATAATATATACATCTTCATCTGATACAACAGGACCAGTAACATATTCTGGTTTTTCTGCCTTAAAGCTTGATACAATATCATCAGCAGCCAAAAATTCTTCTCTTAATGAACTGTATATATCACTTAGCAAAACTGAATTCATTACATCAACAGATTTATAGCTCTCGGTCATTTCCATTTGATCAATGTATGTAGTAGAATCATAATGATTCAGATCACTATCAACAGTATCTAACTTATAATATTCAGGGTCAAATAGCTGGTCATTTGCATATCTGCTTTGCTGTTTGATATTTATATATGAAACATTAGCCTGTCTAGCATCTGGAATTGTAGCTAATTTAAAATTCTGCTTATTTATATCTGAATTTACTACTGCAGTACAATACTGCTCTATATCTTTATAGTTATAATGAGTGTTTGAATAGCTTCTTGTGATTGTCTTACCATTTTTAAGCTCATATTTAATAGAGATACTACTTGGCTCGTAAGAATAACCAGTAAAGCTACCTGTATAGTATACACTAAAGAAAGTTCCCAACTCTTTATGTAGATTATCAACAATAGCCTGATGCAATGCAACACTATTCTTAATGTGTTGCTCGTCTTCTGATGAATAATCAATATATCTGAATGTATATCCATCAGATACAATTGCACCACCATTATATTCAAAGCCAGTAAACTCAATATCAATATTGTTACCACAGCTAACTGAAACTGACTTTACATCTGAAACATCTGGTACAGTGTTAACTCCACCTACAGAGCCAGTAGCTACTAATATATAGAATAAAGCCAGCACCACAAATGAACCCACAAATACTGGTATTGATTTAACAAATCTCTTTATACCTCTGTTGTAAATTAGTGTAACTACAAGGAATGAACCAAAAGCACCTAGTGCTGCACCTATCAGGAACATAATAAATATTTCAGTTCCATCAACAGCTGAATAACTAAATTCCATTGAAAAGATACTGCCTAAAATCAAGCCTGTACCAACAGACGCAATTGCTTGAATTATAGCTTTTGGGAATTCAAAAATAAAGCCATTCTGTACCTTTTCGTTCTTTCTTATTTTAACAAAAAACATTGCAGCTACAAAATAAACCACTGCTAATGCGAACCATAGAACGAATGAAATAATTATGTGATTAATCGCTTCATCAGCTAGTGTACCTACTGGTATCATCATCGGAAATGTAGAAGCTATCATTGTCATACCATAAGGACAGAACAAGAACATAAGTATCTCTACTGTTTTATTTAAAGAAATAAAATCATAAGCTGTATATCCAGGCAAAGTATTAGTTATAATCTCCATTGATAAATAAACACTTGCTATAACACCTATATTTACAACTGCGTAGGTAATAAGAGTATCAATTATACCACCACAAAGCATTGCAAATAATGATAGCATAGTATATCCATTTATAATTGCCAGTATAAAGCCAAGCATTATACAAACGGTTGTTGATATTGCAGTTGTACTAAAATCACCACTGGCAATCCAGGCTGCAATCATAAATACTACAAGTGGAACGATAATTACAATTAAGCCAGCAAAATATCTTGATAAAAACAAGCTTCTTCTTTTTAATGGTAACGAAGCAAACAAATCTACACTACGTTTATCGTGATAAATTTTGTACATAAAGCACGCTACTACAATTGTAAAGACAGAAATAATAACTGGTGAAAAATAAGAAAATACACCACAATCAATATAATTAAAATCAGTTGGATTATTTTTTTTCGATAAAATTACAAAAACTGGAAAAGAAATAAATAGAACAAAAGAATATATAATCAGCATTGGTACAGAATTTTTTATACTGTTTATCATCATTGCCAGCGTTGTATTTTTAGTGTTAGTTTTATTTGAGGATATTGTCGATGTCATAGCCTGCTACCTCCATTTCGCTTATAAATATTTCCTCAAGAGTCAGAGGAAGAGTTTCTGAATAAATTGGCTGATACTTATTAAGCTCGCTCATAATTGTTTCTAACTCACCACGAGCAACAAATGTGTAAACCTTACCAGATACCTTGCTACTTACTATGTCTAAGCCTTCAAGTGCATTTTCTGGCAATGCCTGTGGGAATGCAATCTGTATTCTGTGAAGGTCAAGCTTTAGGTCGTCTATATCCTTTTCTAATAGAACGCCACCCTTATGTAAAAATCCGATATGATCACAGAAATCTTCTAACTCTCTAAGGTTATGTGATGCTATTATTACTGACATTTCATTTTCTGAAATACCTGTAATAATAAGCTTTTTTACAAGCTGACGAACAACTGGGTCAAGTCCGTCAAAGATTTCGTCAAGAAACAGATATTTTGGCTGAGTTGAAAGAGCAAGTATTAATGCAACCTGTCTTTGCATACCCTTTGACATATTTATTACACGCTTTTTAGCATCTATAGGGAACATACCTCTAAGCTCTTTAAATTTTTCATCGCTCCAATTTGGGAAAATAGAGCTATAAAGCTGTGCAAAGCTATTTAGTGTAGCATTATTAGGGAAATAAGGAAAATCCGAAACAAATGCACAGCTACCTTTTATAACATCGTTATCAGTAATATCTACACCGTCAAGCTTTATGCTTCCATTATCTGGCATATAAACACCAGAGAGTATTCTTAAAAGTGTACTTTTACCACTTCCGTTAGAACCAACAAGTCCGAATACAGAGCCTGAATTAACTTCGATAGATAAATCCTTTAATGCAGTAACATCACCAAACGACTTTGATATATTGCAAATCTCTATCATTTCTTTTTCAACTCCTTTAAATAAACATCATCGAGAATTGATGTTATCTCATCTTTTTGTACTCCAAGCTTTACAGCTTGCTCTAATGAATTGGTTACATTTTTTAGTGCTTCTACCTTTTTACTGTCTACAACAGATACATTTTCCATAACAAACGACCCCTTACCTACTACGGAATATATAATTCCGTCCTGCTCAAGATTTTTATACGCCTTTGAAACTGTGTTTGGATTAACATTAAGCTGTAGTGCCAATTGTCTTACAGGTGGCAATTGTTGTTTTGCCTCTAAAACGCCCAATGATATTTGCTTTACAACATTATTATAAAGCTGTTCGTAAATTGGCTCTCGGCTAGTATAATCAATATTAAACAATTCGTTCGACTCCCTTCATCGTTATAATGTTTTACAATTGTACTAGCTCAATTAGTACAGTTTTATTATAAAGCATACACTTGCTTTTTGCAAGTAGAAAAATTGAATTTTTTTAAATTTGTACACTATGCATTAATTGTACTACTTGAATTGGTACGATTGTCACCTATCAATAAATAATCAGCCTAAATACACATCATTTATATTTTGATATATCGATTAACTATATTAATACACTCCACCCACTACTAATAAGCATTATATCCACATCGCACTTGACACACTAAGTAAAAAAAGTGTAAAATTATACATAAAGATAATTTTTAAAAATGGATTTTATTTATTGGTATAGGCTTTTGTAGCTTTTGCAATATTTACAGGAGGATTTATGACCTATAGTAACAAACAAACATATAAAAACATAACTCAAATTGATAATAGCGACTTAGTTAAAAGCAACATAGGTTGTGAGGAGCTTTTGCTAGGCTCAAACAAAGATTTAGACAGCATTGATTTAGATATTGTATGTGTATATAATAATGAAGATTTCTACAAAAATGAATTACTTGCAAGTTTAGATAAACAAGCAACCTCTTATGGTGTAAGAATAATCGGCATTAATAACTCCAACAGAAAATATTCCTCTATGTCACAGGCGTATAACAGTGTTACAAACCACCTTAAAGGTAAATGGGTTTTGTTTTTGCACCAAGACATACGCTTTGACACAGAAACCTCCCTTAACGACATAATTAATGATATCAGTAAATTGAGCGAGCATACAATTTGGGGTAGTGCTGGTGTTAAAAGAGATTCCAGAAACACAATTTGCTCTACAGACAAACCAATTAATGTAGAAACTGTTGACGAATGTTTCTTTGGTATGGCTACATCACTATTTCTTAAATTACAATTTAATGAGGTTTTATGTGACAACTGGCATATGTATGCTGTTGAAATATGCCTTAACAACAAATGCAATGGTGGTGATGTTTGCGTAGTAAAAACCGACATTACTCATATATCTCCAGGTACTGTATCAAAAGATTACGTTAAAACATTATACAAAATAATAGATTATTATAAAGAAAAAAATGTAAAAGCAATTTGGACAACCTGTGCAAAAATAAATTTAGAAAAACCATATCGCCTATATATTTCTATATGGATTACTAAGCATGAAATTTTAAATAAAATAGTAAGACCTTTAATGGCTAAATTTAAAAAGTAAGACAACTAATTGCAAATAAAATAAAATAATATAATATAAAATAAAAAACTCGAAATTCTGATTACCAGAATTTCGAGTTTTTTCTTAAATTTGAAACCACTGCATACAGTAGTTTAATATTGACTTTTTACCTGTTAAACAATATACTTAATTGTATATTAGTTTTCATCAGGATTAGCCATAAAAGGTGTTAGATCTCTTTTAAACTCATCACTTACCTGATCGATAGTTTCTAGAGTAAGCTTTTTATTCAAATCCAAGCTAAGTACACCCATAATCGAGTGTGGGTCTATCTCAAGATTATCACTTTTAATAGACATTGTTATATCCGGATATTTCTCTGCTACCTCAACAAATCTTCTTGCTGTAGCAATATCTGGAATATAAATTGTTGTTGAATACATTTTCAAATTCTCCCTTATTTAATAATGTCAATATCTTACCACTTTTTACGTTTTAAATCAATATTAAAACGCAGTTTTATGACAGATAACGACAATTATTAAACATTCTCGATAATAAATGTAATTTTGTTCAATAAAGAGGTTATTTATGAAGTTCTATATCTTTACACTTGGTTGCAAGGTAAACCAATACGAATCACAAATTATGCACGAAAGCCTAGTAAACAACGGGTTTGAATACACTAAGGACTATAATAATGCTGATATTATTATCATCAATTCATGCACTGTTACTTCTGCAAGTGATAGCAAGGCTGTAAAGCTTATGCACAGGGTAAAAAGAGAAAACCCTGAGTCTGTTTTGGTGCTTACAGGTTGCTTACCTCAGGCGTTCCCAAATGATGAAAGATTTATAGAAGCTGATATTATTCTTGGCAATAAATCTAGAGCTATTCTTCTTCCTACTCTACAGCAATATTTAACTAATCGTGTGCGTATTATTAATGTAAGCGAGCATAAAACTGGTGACGATTTTGAAAATATGCAGATAAGCAATTTTACAGAGCGTACACGAGCTTTTGTAAAAATCGAGGACGGCTGTAATAGATTTTGCTCTTACTGTATTATTCCGTATGCAAGAGGCAGAGTACGCTCAAAGCCATTTGAGCAAATAAAAACAGAAATTGAAGCTCTTGCAAGCAAGGGCTTTAAAGAGGTTGTACTAGTTGGTATTAATCTTTCTGCTTATGGTCAGGAATTTAATATGGACCTTGCTGACGCAGTTGTGGCTGCTTGCTCGGTAGATGGTATTGAACGAGTGCGTTTAGGTTCTCTTGAGCCTGAAAGAATGGACGAGCCTACAATAGCACGACTTTCAAAAGAGCCTAAGCTTTGCCCACAGTTCCATTTATCATTACAAAGTGGTTGTAACGAAACACTAAAAAGAATGAACCGTCATTATACAGCTGAGGAATATTACCAAATAGTAGAAAATCTTAGAAAAGCATTTGACAACTGTGCTATCACAACAGATATTATGGTGGGCTTCCCTGGTGAAAGCGACGAGGAATTTAATAAATCGCTTGAATTTGCAAAAAAGGTATCGTTTGCAAAGGTACATACCTTTGCTTATTCACGCAGACCAGGTACTGTAGCAGACAAGGCTGATAATCAGGTTGATGAAAACATTAAGAATATTCGCTCTAAAAAGATGATAGAGCTTACTTCAAAAACTCAAGAGGAGTTTTTAACAGCACAAATAGGCAGAATAGAACCAGTTTTATTCGAAAGAGAGAAAAATGGCTATTATGAAGGCCATACAATGAATTATACTCAGGTTGTTGTAAAATCTGACATAGATATTAGTAACCAAATTTTAAATGTAAAAATTACAAAAGCAGATAAAAACAGATGTGTCGGTGATTTAGCATAAGCTAAATCACCGACATTGCATTTTGTACCTCTTTACTTGTGCTTTGGTTGTTAAAATAATCTATATGATATACCATATAATTATCAATACCGTTTTGCTTGCAAAGCTGTATTTGCTTTTTTAAAATATCATCACTGTTTTTCCATGTACCGTCATCATAATCACTGTTAGCTTTATATAAAGCCAAGCCTATACAAAGTGTTACCTTTTTGCTTTTAGTAATTTCTAACCATTCCTTTAAATTTTTATCAAATGGTAATGTTGCGTGCTCAAAGTTTACATAGATTTGTGGGCATATATAATCAACATAACCATAGCAATTACTCCAAAGCTCTACATCAGCACCAATCTCGTTACAATTATTTATATTGCATTGTGGTGAAATTCCAAAAATAACATCGCTTTTTATATTCTTAATACAGCTGTAAACACTGCTTATAAGCATACTTACGTTTGCTTTACGCCATTCAAATTGAGTAAGTGGTATACACTCGCTGTCTAAATTATCTAGGTATTCCTGATAAAATTCGCTATCAACTGCAGTATTTGGAGTTGGGTAAAAATAATCATCAAATTGTATACCATCTACATTATAATTTTTAACAACCTCTTTTACCCCATCAATAATTATTTTTTTACCCATATCACTTGAGGGGTTAATATATTTTCCACCATCATATTCGATTATATCAGAGGATTCTAGCTTATTAACAATACTGTTTTCAGCAAGCTGTGGTGGTGTTTCTGAAGTAGATATTCTGTATGGATTTATCCAAGCGTGTAACTTTAAATTCTTGCTATGAGCAATATCTACCATATATTCAAGTGCGTCAAATTCTGCATTTTCCCCCTGTTCACCAGTTAAAATATGTGAGGTTGGATAAATATCTGATTTATACAGTGCATCAGAAAACGGTCTTATATGTACAATAAGGGTATTCATTTTGTTATTTAATGCTGTTTGTACAATTTTATTGAAATTCTCTTTAAACGAGCTTTCTGTATATTCGCCTGTATCAAGTGACATATAAGGTACCCAAACACCAAGCATATTTTCGATATTTACAGTAGTATATGCTGTTGTATTTATAGTGTTATTTATTGTATTTTCTTGTGGTTTAGGAGTTATTACCCTAAAAATTGTTGTAACAACAGCAACTACAACCAACACACATACAGCAGAAAACCACGCTTTATTATCTTTAATTTTAATAACCATTATAAATATCCTTTCGTATATAAAGTAAATTTTAAATAATACTTTTATTAATAATAGTTATTCTTGGAATATAAATTTTATTCTTAAATAGTAAAAACCTGCATCTAAAACAGACGCAGGCTTTTATAAATAAAGCTTTACAAAACAAAAAAACCGAAGGTTACCGACTCCTTCAGTTTTTTCTTATTATTATAAAGGTTACAAGATATTTTGGCTTGCTAAAGGCCAAAATGTGAGAAATTCTTAGGAATGACAAAATTTAATTCAAAATAAATTTTGTAAAGAAAGTTAATTAACTTCAACTATCTTGTCTTTATTGTAATACACAAACAACAACAAAATAACACCAATATAATAACAAATAAAAAATTTTTAAATTTTATTAAAAACAGAGCCTAAGCTAAATATTCTTAGGCTCTGTTATATGCTTTAAATTTATTTTATGCTTGGAACTTAATAAGCTCTGTGTCTACTGACTCTACTTTGCCATCCCAGTCGAAGATATGGAAAGAAACCTCTACTGTTTCGATATCATCTATTTCGATACCTAATTCTTTTAAATCATCAATATAGAATTTCATAGCATCTTCAATAGTGTTACCAACCTCTGTACCAACAGACATAATAGCATCTACTTCTTTACCGTTTATATATACCTCCCAAGCCTGAACAACTAGTGGTATATCACTGCTATTTTCAAATGTCATATTGAATCTTAATAAATCGAACTCTTTTGAAATATTGTTATATGTAATTTTTAGACCTGCATCATCATACAATATGTTGTTCTGAGCAATTTGAGGCTTTTCACTTAGCTCTGTAGGCTCGTTTTCTGTATCCACAGCTTCTGTAGCCTCAACAATTGAAGTAGCTGGCTCTACAATAACCTCTTCTGAAGGTTCTTCATCAGCATTGTTTTTGTTGAAATTAATTATATTTGATAAAGAGGATTTATCATCAGAATCTTCATCCTTATCCTTGTCTTTATCTTCATCTATATCTTTACTTTCTTCATCCTTATCTTCCTCTTCGTCTTCTACGTCGTCTTCGTCACGGTTGTCTTTTGAACTTGTAGAAAATGAATCAAGAGTATCAGTAATGTCCTCTACTAAAGTACAGCCAGTAGAAGCAACTGCAAGCATTGATAAAATTACAGCTAATAAAACTTTCTTTTTCATAACAATCCCTCTATTTAATAGAATTTTTAAGACAACTAAATAACAACTGTTATACTGTTTCTTTTAGAATAGCTACAATATTTTTCATAGACTCTTCAAACTCTTGGCTATTGTCATTTTTGAAAATCAACAAATCATCCTTAATGTTAGGGTTGTTTAGATTTTCAGGTATAGAGAAGTTACAACCAGCAATATACTCGTCCCAGTTTGCAAGCTTCCAAGTGTCACGGTCTGAATTTCTTGCTATCATACGCTGATGAACGATTTCTGGTGATGTTTGTACCCAAATTACAACCAGCTTTGCACCCTTTTTAGCAAGCATTGCTTTTAGGTGGTTGATATACTCCATATCTCTTATTTCTCTTGTAAATGGTGCATTGATTAAAACCATATCGTTATAATCTAGTGCATCTAAAGCAAGGTCTATAACGCACTCGTACTCATAGTCACGAATATGCTCCTCAAAAAAATCACTGCTTCTGTTATAAGGCTGATTAGCCACAACAAAAATTTGCTTTGATAGTGGAATAAGAGTATCCTTATCAAGATATACAATATTTTTTAGCTCTTTAGAAAGCTCCTTTGAGATATGTGTTTTACCACAAGCAGGTGGTGAAGTAACCAGAATTAATTTTTTATCCATTTTCTTCCTCCGAATTATATTTTCAATATTTAAAATCTTAATTATATATGTAATTTTAGAATCATAATATAAATTCTAATGATTTATCCCCTACATATAATTTGTTACACAGCGTGTAAATTTTCACTTTTGTTTTTACATAACTATAATAAATATTCTAAGTTATGCATATCTAAAAACCAATAGCGTATTCTAGTTAATTATACATATAAAGCACTCAAATTGTCAATACTCTATCCATAAAAAAACTACTGCAAAGCAAATATTATTAAAGAATTTCTTTAATAGAGTATGCCTACAGTAGTTCTTGTATTATTCATAATTCTGCTTTAAATTACAATTAAACTTTAATTTTTCTTAACATTAAATGCATTCATTTTTGGATAAACAGCTGAGTGTGAAAGCTCCTCTTCTATTTTTAAAAGTCTGTTATACTTTGCTACACGCTCTGATCTGCTTGGAGCACCTGTTTTTATTTGACAGGTATTTAATGCTACAGCAAGGTCGGCTATTGTGGTGTCTTCTGTTTCGCCCGAGCGATGTGATGAAATTGCAGTATAGCCTGCCTTGTGTGCCATTTTAATAGCCTCTAACGTTTCTGACACAGTACCAATCTGGTTTAGCTTTATAAGAATTGAATTACCACAACAGCTTTCTATACCCTTTTTTAAACGCTCTGTATTGGTTACAAATAAATCATCGCCAACCAGCTGTACCTTATCGCCAAGGCGTTCTGTAAGCTTTTTCCAGCCCCTCCAGTCCTCTTCATCAAGTGCGTCTTCTATTGAAATAATAGGATATTTCTGAACAAGACTTTCCCAATAATCAATAAGCTCGTCACTTGTATATTTTTTACCAGATTTAGGCATTACATATTCACCCTTAGTAATACCTTTCCACTCGCTTGACGCTGCGTCAATTGCAATCATAAAATCTTCTTTTGGCTTGTAGCCTGCCATTGTTATAGCCTGCAGTATATATTCAATAGCCTCTTCATCATTTTTTAGATTTGGTGCAAAGCCACCCTCATCACCTACCGAGGTTGCAAGACCCTTTGATTTTAAAAGCTTTGCAAGTGAATGGAAAACCTCGGCACACCATCTTAGCGCCTCTTTAAAGGATGAAGCACCAACTGGCATAATCATAAACTCTTGAATATCTACTGTATTGCTTGCGTGAGCACCACCATTTAAAATATTCATCATAGGTACTGGCAGTCTGTTTCCCGATACACCACCTAAAAATCTGTATAAAGGCATATTTAGTGCCTTTGACGCTGCTCTTGCTGTTGCTATTGACACAGCCAAAATTGCATTTGCACCTAAATTAGATTTGTCACTTGTGCCGTCTGCCTTTTTCATAGCTTCATCTACTGCATAAATGTCAGCTGCATTCATTCCACAAATAGCACTATTTATAGCTGTATTAATATTATCTACAGCCTTTGTAACACCCTTACCCAAATATCTTGTGCCACCATCACGAAGCTCTAGTGCTTCAAATTCGCCAGTAGAAGCACCACTTGGTGCTGCACCTTTACCTATAACGCCACAGGTTAGATGTACCTCTGCTTCTACTGTTGGGTTGCCTCTTGAATCTAAAATTTCTCTGCCTGTTACCTTACAAATCTGCAAATATGCCATTTTACATTCTCCTTAAACTAGTAATCATAAGCAATTACCTTTTTATTCTAATTTGCAATTGCTTAGCTTACATTAGTTTAGGTATGTTTTTTAGGGTTTATTCATTATTATATTAATTATTTGCGTGCTGTAAAACAATTCTGCTTATCTCATCTATTGTGGAATTACCAAACTCTGATATACATAATATAGGCAATAAAGTACCGAGTCTATATTGTTTACCTTTATCATATAAAGCTTGGGCAAAGTATTCATCGCTAAGAGAATGTGGCTTTATCTCTTTGTAGCTTTCATTGAGGATTACAACATACGAGGTAAAAACTCTGCCAGATTGGCATATTGCAGGCTTTGACGAGGTAAAAATAACTGTATTATCATCAACTGGTAATTGCACCTTTATTCTTTCGGGAGCTATTACTATATTACAATTTTTTAATGCAGATACACTTTGTTTTAATATTAATACAGCACCAGTGTCTGCTATAGTTTGCTTATAAACCTGATAATATTCATCTGTTGCATTTGTTACAACGGTTATATTATCGGTATATTTTATAAGAGTTGGTATTAATTCTTTTTTATTTGCATTTGGGTCGTATAAACCAACTTTTAAGCCAGTAAAACTATTTGAACATCTTTTTATAACCTCTAGCGCTGTATTTTCTGATATTCTTTCTTTTAAGGTGTTGGTATAATATCTTTTAATACCACTATTTTTAGGTATAGCTATATCGGCACTACATAATATATTATTTTTTTCGTTACCTGCAAGCACTTTAATTTTATTCCAATTAATATTTTTATTATATTTACTATAAATTATATGTACAATTCTTACACCGTTATATTCAACAACCTCCAGATTGGTTTTATCTCTTTTAAACAATTTAAAACGACTTTTTTTGACTGAATAATCCTTAATTGTAAGTGCTGTTAGCATATTTATAACCTCCTATACGGTTATAAATATATATGAAACAATGCTTAAAATTATGTAATTTTTTAATTCATATTAATAAAAACATCAATCAAAATTCTTAACGAGTTTTGATTGATGTTTAAATTTATAATATTTCAAATCCGTCTGATTTTATTAACTCTTTTAAATGCTCTATATATTCCAGTGACATATTGCTTAGCTTTATCTTTTTATTTTGTATAAAGCCTACTGTCATTTTTTCTGCTTTATTTAATCGTACTGAGGATATATTATTTCCGTTAAGGTTGCTATTTAAAACACCAGAGCATATAGTATAGCCGTTTAAACCTATAAGCAGATTAAACAATGTAGCTCTGTCGCTTACATGTATTACCTTTTTATGTGATTCCTTTACAAACATTTCTTCTGAAAAATAAAATGAGTTATATGTACCCTGCTCGAAGGTTAAGAACGGGTAATCATCAAGCTCTTCAGGCTCTATTATTTCTTTACCTGCAAGTGGGTGCTTTGTGCTTAAAAAAACGTGTGGCTCGGCAACAAACAATGGTTTAAAAATCAGGTTATTATCATTTATCAGCTTTTGAATTACCTTTTGATTGAAATTACTAAGGTAGATTATACCTAGCTCGCTTCTGAAATTTGCAACATCATCTATTATTTCGTGTGTGCGTGTTTCTCTAAGAGTAAATTCGTATTCGCTGGTATTAAGTGCAGAAATAAGCTTAACAAAGGCATTTACTGCAAAAGCATAGTGCTGAGTAGAAACCGAGCAAAGCTGTTTTTGTGGCTTTTTATCTTTATAGCGTCTTTCCATAAGCTGGGTTTGCTCTATTACCTGCCTTGCATACGACAAAAACTCTGTTCCATCTGATGAAAGCGAAATACCTCTTGAGGTTCTGTTAAAAATTTCGATACCATATTCATTTTCAAGCTCTTTTATAGCCGATGATAAGCTTGGCTGTGATATAAAAAGCTGTTTTGAAGCCTCTGAAATTGAACCACACTCGGCTACCTTTATAATATATTTTAGCTGTTGAATAGTCATATTTACTCCTGCCATAGTTTTTTCTTTATTATACTATAAATTCACAGGTGTTACAAATTAAATTTATTTATATTTTATTAAAGCAATAAAGTAATAATGCACAATAACTTGCAAATAAATTTATACCATATTACAAATTTTTAGACGTAATTTTTAATAAAAAACTTTATTTTTTGTGCAAAAAATAAGCCATTCATACAAACTTAAAGCACCAGTGGTTTATCTGTATTGACCTTTACTTTTACATATATTAAAGTATACATATACCTATTTATAGGGAAATAAGTACAACAGTAAGGAAAATAATATGAGCTACGAAATAATTATTTTAGACATTGACGGTACACTTGTTAACTCAAAGAAGGTTATAACAGAACACACATTATCAACACTAATTAAGCTACAAAAGCTTGGCAAAAAGGTTGCACTTGCTTCTGGCAGACCTATTCAGGGTATTTTAGGCCACGCAAAAACCTTGCGTTTGAATGATTTTGGTGGATATATTCTTGCTTATAATGGTGGTGCTGTTATAAACGCAAGCACAGATGAGGTTATGTACAGCAAGTATTTTCCAAACGAGCTGATACCTGAAATATGCGAGGAATTAAAATCTACAAATGTTACAATAAACACCTACGAGGGCGATAAGATTATTGAAGGTAACGCACTTAATGAATATTCTGATATAGAATCAAGAATTGTTGGTATGGAAGCAAAATTTGTAGAAAACTTTGCAGAGTATGTTACATTTAACATAAACAAGCTTTTACTTGCAGGTAATCCAGAAGAAATTTTAAGACTTGAAAAGCTTTTCAGCGAGAAATACAAGGGTGTTATTGGTGTATTCAGATCTGAAGAATTTTTCTTGGAGCTTGTTCCACTTGGTATTGACAAAGCAAAGTCTATTGATGTATTGCTTGGTAAGCTAGGTATTACAAGTGAGCAATGTATAGCTTGTGGTGATGGTTATAACGATATTACAATGATACAGTATGCAGGACTTGGTGTTGCTATGGGTAATGCTGTAGATGAGGTTAAGGCTGCTGCTGATGTGATTACTGTAACAAACGACGAAGACGGCGTTGCCAAAATTGTTGAGGAATATATGCTTTAAAACTAAACAATAAAAATCCTCCTATGGTAGAATTTAGGATATCTACCATAGGAGTATTTTTTATAATCAGTAATTATTATTTAGCTACTATTATTAATCGTCTGCTGTCTTCTGCAAATGGATTTCTACTATAATCTCCATAAATATGCATCTCGTTAAATCCAGCTTTTGATAATAATTCTTTATATCACCAAACTCATCATAGTCATAGGCGAATTTTTCGTAAATATCTTTCATTTTATGATTCGCCTTTAAAAAATTTAATATTATTTTATATTGATAAACTAGCTTTTATTAGTATAAAATATACAATTCTTGTAGCAATAAATGCAATCAGACTTATTATGATGAATAAAATTGTTGTTAATACCCCAAAGCCTAATGGTATCATTGTTAAAGCGAATGTACACCATATTAAAGCTCCATAAGCTATAAAAAAACGACCTCTTTTGCGAATATCTTCTATCTTATGTGCATAACACGAAACAAGAACGCCTGTCAAAACAAATCCAGCCAACATTACACTATAGAAGAATAGAATATTATCGCTTGACACCTTTAGTCCTGTAGCCATATTTGCAAATCCAAAAAGTGGTAAAATAATTTCATAAAACAAGAAAATACTTATCGCAAATACTCCACCACACACAAAGCACTTCCACCAGCTTATTCTATTATTAGATTTTTCCTCATTACTACGGTAAGGCATATACCTAACCATTAACAAAACTGTACCTATAAGAATTATAAAATCGAATAATTCTATTTGAATTACAGGAAAGCCACCTGTAATTAATGCTTTTAGTCCTTTGGTTGCATCAAGAAAAAATACCTGTGGAGCATAATTTGATAAAAAAACAAACATACCAAACTTCATTCCTTGTTTCCATTTAGATGTGGAAGCAAACAAATATCCATACAGGTAATAAAAGAATGCCATTACTACACCAACTACAAAAAGAGAAAGCAATAGTGGTGGTACCATATCAGAAGTTATCATTGGATCTTTTGGAAGAGTGAATAACAAACACAACGCATTACCAATAGGAACCTGTACAATACATGTAAGTAACGCATATATCAATCCAGTCAAAAGACCTTTTAAAAAAATCGTTCTCTTTTTTATCATTCTATTTATTCTCCATGACTTATATATTTTAACAGTTCTTTCAAATAAATTTTATCTGTCCAATCACATTTCTTTCCAACTGCACACATCAATGCCTTTTGCCAAGGTTCATATTCATCTGGATTTTGCTTTGAAACTGCTTTCTTTAACATCTTGCAAAGTGTTTTGTCAAAAAACTTCATTTTATCTTCATCCCATGCCCCACGGCAATAAAACAAAGGAATATTGTTAAGTGCGTCTTTAAAATGCATATCTCTTATCTGATTTATGGCTTTTTCATCATAAGGAGAAGCACCTACTGCAAATACAGCAATCTTTTTATCAGCTAACTGACTGATATTCTTCTTCAAAAATTGTAATCCTGCAATACCAGAAGCATAAACACCTCCACCCAAAATGATTACATCATAATTTTGTAGATTTTCAACCTTAGCATTTTTTGTTTCAACACAGTCATAGCCTGTTTCTTCCACTAACCAATCAGCATACTTTTTAGTTGCTCCATATTTTGATTGATATAAAATAACACCCTTACTCATAATCTTTAATCTCCTTTAAATTGTTTTCAATTTGTATAATGGTCTGTATCGTTACCTGCAATTGTTCCTGAGTTACACCTGCAAACAGATTTTTCATAAAGCATTCAGCCATACCATCGTTTTTTGCACAGAACTCTCTGCAATAATCGGTAAGCACAATTCGTTGCTTTCGCTTGTCTTTTTCATCTGCTGTAATGTTTACAAAACCTTTTTTTTCTAGCTTTAATAATATTTGTTTTACATTCTGATGAGAACTACCCATTATCTCTGCCAGCTCTTTTACAGTTGGTGCATCTTTACACAGATTAATACAAATAATAGCAAAAAACTGCTTCCAGCTAACCTCTTTAATCATACTATCTGCTAATGCTTGGAATCTATTTTCGAATGCACTCAATAATCCAAGTAAAAAATAGGATAACTCAATTCCTGTAAAATCAACATTGTCACTATTGATTACGTCTTTAATATTCATATCGCTCTCCTATAGGTAATATATTACCTTATAAATGTAACATATTACCTATCTTTTGTCAATGGAAAATCTTAAAAAAATTTAGTATAATTCAAAAGCCTGTAATCAACACAAAATATATGAGGAAATAACAGCCTTATAGATAATTACAATAAAAAGAAAACTGACACCACTTAAAAAGCGATGTCAGTATCTTACTTAATTTTTTAATATTTGCTACCACAAAGGGTATTTGTGTACTATCTGTACAATTTTGGGAAGTTCATTATTAAGCTGTTTTACTTTTGCTTAATAATTAAGCGTCAGCACCCATCATAACATCAGAGATAATATTCATTACCTTGTCATGACATCCACCACAGCCTGTAGAGCAGTGAGTAACCTTCTTTACATCTTCAAAAACATCAAGAACATCCTCGAACTTGTTGTGATCATGCAAAGCGTCAACAATATCACCATAGCTTACTTGCTTACAGTTACATACCATATAATTTTCTTTCATGGTGTTTTCCTCCTTTAATGTATATTTGTTTAATATTATATATTTTTTTAATTTGTAATAAAAATAAAAGCAAATTGTTAAATTTATGAATTTATAGTGTTTTATATTATTCTTCTACACTAAAATCCTCTTTACCTACACCACAAAGAGGGCAAAGAAAATCATCTGGAAGCTCGTCAAATTTTGTGCCTGGTGCAATACCGTTCTCCTCGTCACCTAGCTCCTCATCGTAAATCCAACCACATACATTACAAACATATTTCATAATAGTAAATCTCCTTTTGTATTTTTTTAATTTAAAAGCATATTTTTAGTTTACTTTAGCTTTAAATAGTTTTATTAATATCAAGCCATTTAAAGTTATAGTTATATTATACAGAAAAATTAAAATAATGCAATAGCAAACACTAAAAAGATAGCAAATTTAAGAATAATTCTTTTTATTTCTTATCTCTGTATATAAAACAATATATAAAACACCCAAATTGATTACAAAAATCAGTTTGGGTGTTTTAGCACTTTATTTTAAAATAACTTATTTTACCTCAAGAATAGCACCTGTGTTGCCAGATGTTACCATTGAAGCGTATCTTGCAAGATAGCCTGTCTTAATTCTTGGCTCTCTTGGTGTCCATTCTTTTCTTCTTTCTGCCATTTCTTCGTCAGAAACCTTAACATTAATTGTATTAGCCATAATATCAATAGCTATAATGTCACCCTCTTTTACAAGAGCAATAGGGCCACCTACTGCTGCCTCTGGAGATACGTGACCAATAGCAGCACCTCTTGTAGCACCAGAGAAACGACCGTCTGTGATAAGAGCAACTGTGCTACCTAAGCCTCTACCCATAATAGCAGAAGTTGGGTTAAGCATTTCTCTCATACCAGGGCCACCCTTAGGACCTTCGTAACGAATAACAACTACATCACCGTCTTTAATCTTGTCGCCCATAATAGCTGCCATTGCGTCCTCTTCGCAATCGAATACTCTTGCAGGACCTTCGTGTACAAGCATTTCTTCTGCAACAGCACTTCTCTTAACTACGCAAGAGTCTGGTGCTAGGTTACCTCTTAGTACAGCAATACCACCTGTTTTGCTGTATGGGTTTTCTACTGGACGAATAACCTCTGGGTTTTTGTTTTTGCATAGTGCAATATTTTCGCCAACTGTTTTGCCTGTAACTGTAATGCAATCTGTATGTAGAAGACCAAGCTTGTTAACCTCGTTCATAACAGCGTATACGCCACCTGCTTCGTTTAGATCTTCCATATGGTGATGACCAGCAGGAGCAAGATGACATAGGTTAGGTACCTTATCACTGATTTTGTTAGCAATGTCAAGGTCAATCTCAATACCAGCGTCGTGTGCAATAGCTGGTAGGTGTAGCATACTGTTTGTACTACAGCCTAAAGCCATATCTATTGTAAGAGCATTTTCAAATGCCTCTTTTGTCATAATATCTCTTGGACGAATGTTTTTCTCAAGTAGCTCCATAATCTGCATACCTGCTTTTTTAGCAAGTCTAATTCTCTCTGAATATACAGCAGGAATTGTACCGTTACCACGCAAGCCCATACCAAGAACCTCTGTTAGGCAGTTCATAGAGTTTGCTGTGTACATACCAGAACAAGAACCACAAGTTGGACAAGTTTTCTCCTCGTACTCTGTTAGCTCTTCGTCTGTAATTTTGCCAGCTGCATGAGCACCAACAGCCTCAGAAGCAGCAGAGAAGCTTACCTTACAGCCGTTTACTGTACCAGCAAGCATTGGACCACCACTTACAAAGATAGTAGGTAGATTCATTCTTGCAGCAGCCATAAGAAGACCAGGCACGTTTTTGTCACAGTTAGGAATCATAACCAAAGCGTCAAAGCCGTGTGCCATTGTCATACACTCAGTAGAGTCAGCAATAAGGTCACGAGTAACCAAAGAGTATTTCATACCCTGATGACCCATAGCAATACCATCACAAACAGCAATTGCAGGGAATACAACAGGTGTACCACCAGCCATAGCTACACCAAGCTTAACAGCCTCTGTAATTTTGTCGATGTTCATATGTCCTGGTACAATCTCGTTAAATGAGCTTACAATACCGATAAGTGGTTTTCTTTGCTCCTCAGCAGTAAAGCCAAGAGCATTGAATAGTGTTCTGTGTGGTGCATTCTGTACACCATTTTTTATAGCGTCACTTTTCATTTTTAACAATCCTTTCAATATATTATAAAGACATACTATGTATGTCATAGCATAAGCGTAGTGCTTAAATAATATTATAAAATTATTAATAACTACTGTCAAGAAAAATAAAAACTATTTCTGTTTTTATAATTACTCAATCTTATTAAAAAGCAAAAGCTCGACAAAATTTTACATAGATTTCACATAAGCAAAACGCAATCTTCATTTGAGTTTTGTATGATAGTAAAGCTATGTGCTTTACGCACAACCCTAATACTATTTCTGTTTTAAACAGTGGGTAAGATTTTTGAACAGATTTTTTATCTGACGAATAGCATACCACAGTAAGGCTATGAAATCAGGTGAAAAATATGACGAAAAGATATAGATCTGTTAAAAGAGAAATAGTATAAGTTTGAGGGAAAAATAAAATTAAATATTTAGAGGAGTAAAGATTATGGGATTAACAGATGTTCTTAATCTTATCGGTGGTCTTGCCTTATTTTTATTTGGTATGAACGCTATGGGCGATGGTCTTGAAAAGCTGTCTGGTGGTAAACTTGAGAAATTGCTTGAAAAGGTAACATCAAGTACATTCAAAGGCTTTTTAGTAGGTATGCTTGTAACTGCTGTTATTCAGTCATCATCAGCAACAACTGTAATGGTGGTAGGCTTTGTAAACTCTGGTATTATGAAGCTTTCACGAGCAATTGGCATTATTATGGGTGCTAATGTTGGTACAACCGTTACAGCGTGGATTTTAAGTCTGTCAGGCATTGAAGGTGACAGCTTGCTTATGACTATGCTAAAACCAACAAGCTTTTCGCCTATACTTGCTATTATTGGTATAGCACTTATTATGTTCTGTACAAAAAGCCAGAAAAAGAAGGACATAGGTGGCATTTTAATTGGCTTTGCTATTTTGATGTTCGGTATGGATATGATGAGTGATGCTGTAGCAGGCTTGAAAGATGTACCTGAATTTGGCGAAATTCTTCTAATGTTCTCAAACCCAGCATTCGGTATTTTAGCAGGTGCATTATTAACAGCTATCATTCAAAGCTCATCTGCTTCTGTTGGTATTTTGCAGGCACTATCTGTTACAGGTAATGTTACATTTGGAACTGCTATTCCAATTATTATGGGTCAGAATATCGGTACCTGTGCTACAGCAATGATTTCTTGCATTGGTGCTAAGAAAAACGCTAGACGAGCAGCATATGTTCACTTGTATTTTAACATTATCGGTACAATAGCGCTACTTGCCCTATTCTATGGAATTAATGCCTTTGTTGATTTTGCGTTCTTAAATGACGCTATTGATGAAACTGGCATAGCTATTGTTCACACAACCTTTAATGTATGTGCTACTGCATTACTATTACCATTTAATAAGGTACTAGAAAAGCTTGCTTGTATGACCGTTAAGGATAAAGAGGCTGAAGACGATACACCATTTATCGACGAGCGTTTACTGGCTACACCTTCTGTTGCTACATCACAGTGCCTTAATATGTCAAGTACAATGGCTAAGCTATCAGAGGTAACAATTACAGATGCTTGTGCTATTTTGGCAGGATATACAGAAGAGCTAGCTACAAAGATTCAAGACGACGAAACTAAAATTGATGTATATGAAGATGTTCTTGGTACATACCTTGTAAAGTTAAGTACAAAAACACTTTCAGAGCGTGACAGTGCACAGGCTTCTAAAATGCTACATTCAATTGGTGATTTTGAGAGAATAAGTGACCACGCTGTAAGCATTATGAAAGCATCAAAAGAAATGCACGAAAAGGGTATTTCTTTCTCAGAAAGTGCTGTAGAAGAGCTTGATGTGCTTATATGTGCATTAATCGAAATCGTTGATAATACAATCAAGGCTTACACAACAGAAGACCTTGAGCTTGCAAAGCAGATTGAACCACTTGAGCAGGTTATAGACAAGCTTGTAGACGAGCTAAAGCTAAGACATATAAAGCGTTTGCGTGAGGGTAAAT
>JAZSEI010000137.1:0-14888 GCA_045531635.1 Acutalibacteraceae bacterium | reverse complement strand
AATGCTTCAATATTATTTAAAAATGCCTTAAAAAGGCATTTTTAGGAAAAACTATGAGTTAAAGGGTTTCACCCTTTAAAATCCCATAAGGGGTTTCACCCCTTAACCCCACCAGCCTTTAAAAAGGCTGGACCTAAACTTTTCGTTTTTTCTATCTAAGTTTGTTCTTTTCTCTCTTTCGGTGTGAGTGTTAGCTCACACCGAAAAACTCCAATTTGTCTACTTTTCTGCAAAAAGCAACCAATCCTATAACGAGATTGGTTGCTTTTATATCAGATTATTCTGTTTTTATTCGTCTTTGCCACAGCACTTCTTATATTTCTTACCACTTCCACAAGGACATGGGTCGTTACGGCCTACCTTTTTGCCCTTTTTAACTGTAGCACTTACAGTACCGTCAGAGCCACCACTTGTTGATGTTGGTGTAGCCATCTGCTCACGCTGAATTACAACAGTTGCTTCATCTACGCCCTCCTGCTGTTCTTCGGCAATCTCTTGCTCGATTTCTTCAGCACTTTCGCCGTTATCCATTGCAGCCTGTCTAGCAGCCTCTAGCTCTTTTAGGCGTTCTTCTCTGTAAGCCTTTGCTCTTTCAACCTCTGCAAGCTGTCTTGCCTGAATCTCTGCAATCTTCTTTGGTGCAGACAAGCATAGCTTAGCTGTGTTTTCTCTGATAGAATCAATCATCTGGTCGAACATATCAAAGCCTTCTAGTCTGTATTCTACAACAGGGTCTTTTTGAGCAAACGCACGCAATCTGATACCCTGCTTTAGGTTATCCATATCATCAATATGCTGCATCCAGTATGTATCAACACTCTTTAGCAGATATACACGCTCCATCTCACGCATTGTTTCTTCTGGTAGCAATGCCTCGTTTTCTTCGTAAATCTTAGTAGCCTTATCTTGTAGAATATCTATAATCTGCTGGCACTTCATTTCTGCAAGCTCGTCAAGTGTAAGATCCAGACAATCATCGTCCTCTGTTAGTACCCAACCCATATAGTAATCCTTTAGGCTTTCCATATTCCATTGCTCACGCAAGATATTATCGTCACAGTATAGTCTTACTGTACCCTCAATGTTCTCGTTAATCATCTTAACAACAACATCCTTGATATTTTCACCGTTAAGCACCTGGTCACGCTGAGTATAGATAATCTCTCTCTGCTTATTCATAACATCGTCATACTGTAGTACGTTCTTACGAATACCAAAGTTTCTGCCCTCAACCTTTTGCTGTGAGCTTTCTATAATACTAGAAAGTAGTTTGTTCTCGATTGGCATTTCGTCTGGAGTGTTAAGCTTTGTCATAACAGCTTCCATTCTTTCGCCACCGAACAAACGCATTAGGTCATCATCTGTTGATAGATAGAAACGGCTCTTACCTGGGTCACCCTGTCTACCTGCACGACCACGAAGCTGGTTATCAATACGGCGTGACTCGTGACGCTCTGTACCAATAATGTACAAGCCACCAGCGTTACGCACCTCTTCTGCCTCGTCCTTTAGCTCATCCTTAAACTTCTGGTTAAGCTCTTGGAATGTTTTTCTTGCGTTTAGAATATCCTCGTTGTCTGTTTCGCCATAAGCTGTAGCCTGAGCAATAAGCTCCTCGTCAAAGCCATTCTTTCTCATCTCTGACAATGCCATAAATTCAGCATTACCACCAAGAATAATATCGGTACCACGACCAGCCATATTTGTAGCAATTGTTACAGCACCCTTTTTACCTGCCTGTGCTACAATCTCTGCCTCTTTGTCGTGTTGCTTAGCGTTAAGTACATTGTGCTTAATGCCACGCTTTTTAAGCATACTACTTAGTACCTCTGACTTTTCGATTGAAATTGTACCAACAAGCACTGGCTGACCCTTTTTGTTACACTCTATAATATCCTCGATAACAGCGTTAAACTTACCCTTTTCGTTTTTGAAGATATAGTCTGGCTCGTCAATTCTCTGTACTGGCTTATTTGTAGGAATTTCGATAATATCTAGCTCGTAAATCTCGCCAAACTCAGATTCCTCTGTCATAGCTGTACCAGTCATACCAGAAAGCTTCTTATACAAACGGAAGTAGTTCTGGAATGTAATAGTAGCAAGAGTTTTACTCTCGTTTTCAATCTTTACGCCCTCTTTAGCCTCGATAGCCTGATGTAAACCCTCGTTATATCTACGACCATACATCAAACGACCTGTAAATTCGTCAACGATAATAACCTCGCCGTCTTTTACAACATAGTCAATATCAACATTCATTGTACCATGTGCCTTAATAGCCTGGTTGATGTGGTGCTGAATTGTAAGGTTGTCTGGGTCTGTAAGGTTATCAATGCCAAAGTAAGCCTCTACCTTTTTAACACCATGCTGTGTAAGTGTAGCAGTTCTTGCCTTTTCGTCAATAATATAGTCAATACCCTCAGACTTATAGTAGTCCTCTTTATCCTCTTTTGTATCAATCTCGGCAAACTTCTCGTATTTTAATGTACGAGCAAGCTTGTCTGCTCTTTCGTAAAGGTCTGTAGATTTATCACCCTGACCAGAAATAATAAGTGGTGTTCTAGCCTCGTCAATAAGAATTGAGTCAACCTCATCGACAATAGCAAATGCGTGGCCACGCTGAACCTTTCTGTCCTTATAAACTACCATGTTATCTCTTAGGTAGTCAAAGCCAAGCTCGTTATTTGTACCATAGGTAATATCTGCAAGATAAGCCTCTTTTCTCTCGGCACTTGTAAGATTATGTACAATAAGACCAACCTTTAAGCCAAGGTAGCTATATAGCTTACCCATCCACTCAGAGTCACGAGTTGCAAGGTAGTCGTTTACTGTTACAACGTGTACACCCTCGCCTGTTAAGCCGTTAAGGTATGCTGGCAATGTAGCAACCAATGTTTTACCTTCACCGGTACGCATTTCTGCAATTCTACCCTGATGAAGTACAATACCACCGATAATCTGCACTGGGTAATGACGCATACCAAGCACTCTGTCAGAAGCCTCTCTACATACTGCAAAAGCGTCTGGCAAAATATCGTCTGTAGTTTCGCCATTTGCTAATCTCTCTTTTAAAATATTAGTCTGATTTTTAAGCTCTTCCTCTGTCATAGCCTTATACTTATCCTCAAGCTCAAGCACCTGATTCATTATAGGCTTAACTCTTTTAAGCTCTTTTTTACTATAGTTACCAAACAAAGTCTTTATAATACCCATTGTTGATAAACCTCCTCTATCTATATATCCTTTTATATAATAAATTCAAGAAAAATTAATTCATTATTTAGCAAAGGTCTGTAATCTAAATCATTATAACACATCTTATTCTAAAAATCACTAAGAAATTGTAAACAGATTAATTTATTTTTTTATTTTTATGTATTTTAGTAATTTTTATCTTTATATTAACAGTAATCTCTATTGACAATGCTTTAAAATAAGATAAAATTAAAGTATAACCACCCCCTAGGGGTGGTGTAGTACAAAAAAACAAAGGAGTGAATTTATGGATAAACAGCTTTTTAATGTAACAGGTATGACCTGTGCTGCGTGTAGTGCAAGGGTTGAAAGGGCTGTTAAGCACCTTGAGAGTGTAGAGGCTGTGTCGGTTAATCTGCTTACTAACAGTATGGAGGTACGCTTTGACAGTGATATACTTACTGCAAACGATATTATCGCAAGCGTTACCAAAGCCGGCTATGGTGCAAGCCTTAAAAATGAAGCTAAATCAAGCCCAAAAGAGCCACACTCCCCCATTGATGAGGTAAAAAACGGCAAACGCAGGCTCATAGCGTCACTTGTTTTTCTTGCACCATTATTTTATATCTCTATGGGACATATGCTGGGTATGCCACTACCAAGCTTTATGCACGGTACAGAAAATGCACTTATATATGCATTTACGCAGTTTTTATTAACTATTCCTATTGTGTTCATAAATTTTCGTTATTTTAAAAATGGTTTTAAAAATCTATTCAGACTAAGCCCCAATATGGACTCGCTTATCGCAATAGGCTCGGCTGCTGCTATAGTGTATGGCATTGTTGCAATTTACAGAATCGGCTGGGGATTGGGACATAACGACATAGAGCTTGTACAACGCTACACAATGGATTTATACTTTGAGTCAGCTGGTACAATTTTAACATTAATAACACTGGGCAAGCTTTTAGAAAGTAAAGCCAAACGCAAAACTACAGACGCTATTACAAAGCTTATAAATCTGCGTCCACAAACAGCACTTGTTATTCGCAATGGCAACACTACAGAAATACCAATCGAAAGCGTTGTACAGGGTGACATTGTAGCAGTAAAGTCGGGTAGTACAATCCCCGTTGACGGTGTAATTATTAGTGGTAGCTGTACAGTAGACGAGTCGGTTATTACTGGCGAAAGTATGCCAATAGAAAAATCACAGGGCGATAATGTTATAGGTGCTACTATAAACAAAAGTGGTTACATCGAAATAAAAGCAACCAAGGTTGGAGAAAACAGCACACTAAGCCAGATTATTACACTTGTAGAAGAAGCCTCTGCAACAAAAGCACCTGTTGCTAAAATTGCAGATAAAATAAGTGGTGTGTTTGTACCGATTGTAATTGCTGTAGCAGTTACATCTGCTATCGTGTGGCTTTTGCTTGGTGCAGGTGTTGAGTTCAGCCTTTCTACTGGTATAGCTGTGCTTGTAATCTCTTGTCCTTGTGCTCTTGGTCTTGCAACACCTACTGCTATTATGACTGGCACAGGCAGAGGTGCACAAATGGGTGTGCTTATAAAATCAGCCGAAGCGTTAGAGTCTGCTGGTAAAATAAATACTGTTGTTCTTGATAAAACAGGTACAATCACAATGGGTAAACCACAGGTTACAGATGTTATTACAATTGATAGTAATGAAAATCTTATAGACATTGCCACATCAATCGAGAGTCTTTCTGAACACCCTTTAGCAACAGCTGTAGTTGAATATGGTAATTCAGTAGGCCATAATGCTGTTAATACCACTGACTTTACAAATTATGGTGGTATGGGTGTATCTGCAATAATTAATGGAACTAAAATTTTTGCAGGCAACCAAAGGCTTATGCAAAGCAATAATATAGATATAACTGCATACAAACCACAAATAGAAAGTCTTGCTTCAAATGGTAAAACTCCACTTATCTTTGCAAGTGATAATGGTATTATCGGAATAATCGCAGTTGCCGATGTTATTAAAGAAAGCAGTAAGCAGGCTGTAAAGGAATTACAAAATATGAATATTGATGTTGTTATGCTTACAGGTGACAACACAGCCACAGCCAATGCTATAGCAAAGCAGTGTGGTATAGCAAATGTAATTGCCGAGGTTATGCCACATAACAAAGAATCAACTGTGCGTAATTTACAAAGCGAAAAGAAATTTGTTGCAATGGTTGGTGACGGAATAAACGACGCACCTGCACTTGCAAGAGCTGATATTGGAGTTGCAATTGGTGCAGGCACAGACATAGCCATAGATTCTGCCGATGTTGTTCTTGTAAAAAGTAACCTTATAGATATAGTAAGGCTTATACAGCTAAGCAAAAAGACAATGCTTAACATTAAAGAAAATCTATTTTGGGCATTAATTTACAATTCTATAGGCATACCACTTGCAGCTGGTGCTTTTTACAGTATTTTAGGCTGGAAGCTTAACCCAATGTATGGTGCAGCAGCTATGTGTGTAAGCTCGGTATGTGTAGTGCTTAATGCGTTAAGGCTTCGCAGATTTAACCCAAAATTCAAATATATACAAGGCGAAAACGGTATGGCAAATGCCACCGTAGAGGTAAATACAATTTCAGAAAAAAGAGAGGAAGAAAAAATTATGACAAAGACAATTATTATCGACGGTATGATGTGCCCACATTGCTCGGGTGCAGTAGAAAAGGCATTAAATGCAATTGACGGTGTAACAGCTACAGTAGACTTAGCAAGCAAAAGTGCAACCGTAACAGGTGATATAGAAAATGATGTGCTTACAAAGGTTATTACAGACGCTGGCTATACTGTAGAGGAGATTAAATAATGCAATGCAATTGCCAGAAGGTGTCTAACCTTTTAAAGACAGCCAAGGGGCAGATAGACGGTATACTTAATATGATAGAGGACGACCGTTATTGCATAGATGTAGCCACACAGGTAATGGCAACACAGGCTATTTTAAAAAAGGTAAATACACTTATTCTAAAAAGCCATTTAGAAAACTGCGTTAAATCAGCCTTCGAAAGTGGCAACCCCACCGACCAAGAGCAAAAGATTGACGAAATTGTAAAGCTGATTGATAAAATGGGTAGATGATACTCCCCTATCAAATAGTAAAGGTTAGCTACCAGCTAAAAATTTAATTATCTACAAACGCAACGAGAGCAGTCCAAATTACAGACTGCTCTCGTTTTGTTATATTTATTGTTATATTTATTATTCTGGTTTACGAATTGTAAAGTTAAGTCCTAATGCACATACAGCTAAGATTAGTAGCATAATAAACGGTGCTGTATAAGCCTCTGTTTGAATTTGCAATGTGTTGCTGAAGTTTGCAATAAATGCAGCAACAATCAGGTTGAAGTTCATAATACTGTAATTAACTGCAAAATATTTTTGGCCATAGAAAGACGCTGTAAATGCAGATGTAACTGTTGGACAAGAGCCATAAGACATACCAGTAAGGCAAAGTCCCACAATACAAAGTGGTAAAGAATTAAACATAACTGCCATTAATGTAATACCGGCTGCTACAATAGTAAGTATATTTGCAGAAATCATTGTTGTTCGACGACCAAGCACATCAAAAACTGCACCTGTAAGAATACGACCCAAGCCGTTACATACAGCAAGTACACCAACAAGTGTAACTGCCAAATCCTCAGCTGCACCAACAGACATTACAAGTGGTCGTGCAAAGCTGATTACAGAATTACCTACAGCTGTAATAAACGCCATACATACAAAGGTTCTCCAAAATGTAAAGCTTTTAAGCATTTGAGCTGTTGAAAAATCACGCACAACAAAGGCTTCTTTTTTTGTGGCTTTACTCTGCTTTGGCTTTGGCAATACAGTGTCGGCAGTTGGTCTGCGTAAAATAACACCAGCTATAATTAGCACCACAGCAAGCACTATACCTAAGAAGATATATGTTTTGCTCCAGCCTATGCTCTGGGTATTGAACATAAAGCTTATAACCTTACCTAAAATCAAGGTACTAAGTCCAAAGCCCATCATCAGGCAACCCGAACAAAATCCCTTACGGTCTGGAAACCACGCACAAACAGTAGAAACTATTACATTATAAGAGATACCTATACCTGTACCAGCCAGAACTGCATAGCTTATGTAAAGCAAAGGTAGCATATCAGCATTTAATAAGCCTGTTAATACAAAGCCTACACCTACAAGCAAGCCTGAAATAACAAGTGTAATTTGTGGGCCTATTTTTTTGCAGATTAAGCTACCTGCAAATGCACCCAAACAGAAAAAGCACATTGTAAGTGTAAAGTTTAAAGACAGAGAAGATTTACTCCACTCAAAAACCTCGCCAAAAGGTTTATTAAGAATTGACCAGGCATATAACACACCCGAAAATAGCATTGAAAAAACGCCAACCACCAAGTACAGCCAACGCTTGCCAACAGAAGATTTTGTTGCCATTATAAAAAGCCCCCTTTTTAATTTATAAAAACTAAAAGAAGTATAACATAAAACTTTCCATATTTCAACACTTTACAGCATAAAAACTTTAAAGCTTTTATGTCATAAAGTATAATGCTAATACCTATTTAAACACTAGACACCTTGTAGGCATAATTTACTCAGCACTTCGTCCTTCTCCTTGACAAGCGTCAGCTTGCCTGCGTCGTCGTCCTCGTTCTGAGCAAATTCTGCTCGACAATCTATTCCACCGTTTAAACAGGTATTAGTATAAGCAATAAAAAATAACAGACAACAGCTTTAATGCCATTGTCTGCTTATAAAATTTGATTTACATAATTATTTTTTTAGAGTTTTCACAACTGTTACAGCAATCTCAAGTAATGACGCAAAAACTATAATGCCAAGTAAGAAAATCTGAAAATTAGAGAAGATATTAATTACAGTTTCGTTATCTGCAAACATTACAGAAAATTCCTTTGCTAATGCTGGGTTCATTATATTTGTACCTAAAAGCCAGATTGCACTTGTTACTATTGTTATTGCATTGGTTACTATAGTTGATACCATAACCTTTTTACATTCTCTGCCTTCAATTAATCTTATTGCCTCTCTTACAACGCCACAGGCTGTAATTATAACTACAAACACCCATGATGAGCGTACTGCGTCTGCACTGAACGCAGGAATAAATCTGGAAACATCATCATTCTTTATAAAACCAAGACCAAAAATCTGTGGTGCAAACATAAAAATAATAAAGAATGCAATTGGGAATACAATACCTACAATTGAATCAACCCTTGAAATCTTCTTGCTTTTATCTGGTACTGGTGGTAGCTTATCAAAATCAAAATCGTTTTTCAAGCTAATGTCTATACCATTATGATAGCAATATGCAAACACAAGTGTTATTAGCATAAACGCAGATGGTATTACATTTAAAACAGGCTCTATACATTTTGTAATTGCATTGTACCAAGCTCCCGATGGATTTACAATTTCTGACAAAACAGAAACCACAAATGTTCCTATAACTGCACTGATAATAACTATTTTTAAAATAAACTTATAGTCACTATAATAAGGGAATCCAATCAGGCAATCCTTACCATTATCTGTATATTTTTCGTAAAGCTCTCGTGGTGTGCCAAGCTCAGTAAGCACAATTCTAAGGTCTTTCTCGGTTGGCTCTGCATTTCCACAACGCTCTAAAAGCATATCCTCTATTAGTGATTCAAGCTCGTCAGACACATCCTGTCTGATTTTTTCTGGTAGCTTTCGTGTAACTGCATATATGTATCTTTCTTTTAAATCATTTTTCATTTTCTGATTCCTCCAATAGCTTATCAATTTTATTAGAAAATTCCTTCCAGTGCTCAGTAGCTTTTTGTAGCACTATCTTACCATCATCTGTTATCTTGTAGTATTTTCTTGGTTTAGCCTCGCTTGTTTCCCATTCGCTTTGTAGTAAGCCCTGCGATTCAAGTCTTCTCATTAATGGATATAAGGTATTAGCCTCAATAGGAATATCGTTATCCTGTAATTTTTTTACTAAGTTATACCCATACATTGGTTCCTTTAGCTGACTAAGCACCAAAATTATCAATGTGCCACGCCTTAGCTCTAGTACAAGACCAGAAACAACCTCATCATAATTCATTATTCTCACCTCACACTTTATTATGTTATATATTATACTGTGTGGTACACTATATATCAATAGAATAAATATATTTTTTAAAAAATATTGCATAATTATCCATATTGCTTTTTATCCATCGTACTTTTAGCGTTTTATTTATACAAAAAGCACGGTTAAGCTATTTGCTCTACCGTGCTTTGGTTAGTTTATTTACATATTTAATTTACACTATACATCTTTGTTAAAGCTCTGTTATTTTACCAATTGAGTATCCAAGTATCAAAACAGCGTCTGCTATGGTTACACTGCCAGACTTATTAGCGTCGGCACGAACCATTTGAGCAGTATCAAGAGCTACTTCACCAACGCAGTATTTCATAACAAGAATTGCATCTGCAACAGTTATATCTCCATTGTTGTTAACATCACCAAGATCACTTTTTTTCTCTACAGTTACAGTACAGGTTGCTGTAAGACCATTATCTGTTTTTACAGTTATAACAGCTGTACCCTCTTTAACAGCTGTAACCTTACCTGTGCTGTCTACTGTTGCAACAGATGTATCTGAACTACTCCAGCTATACACAGCACTTGCACCAGTAGGGGTAAGAATAGGCTGTAGTGTGTAGGTTGCATTTTCTTTTAATGTAAGTGCAGTTTTATCTAAAGAAATACCCTCGGCATTTGAACCTACCTTAACAGTATATGTTTTTGCAAGTGAAGTATTATATCTATGCTTTATAGTAACCTGTGTTGTACCTGCTTTTAACAAATAAAAATTACCAAAAATATTGCTAGAAGATGTTGATATAGGCTCGAACGCAAGTATAGATTCATCTGCAATAATTATTTCTACATCAGAATTGTAGCCAGATGTACCTGACAGAGTTATCCAAACATTCATAATATCGCCAGCCTTTAAGCCACTGCGAACATTTGAATAATAATAGCCAGATGTATCATTATCAGAACGCCACCACGCCTTCATTTCTGTAGGTACTGTAACAGTTGAAATTTCTGAACATTTTGAACATTTAACTGTAGCTTGGTCACCATTTAAGCTTACAAGCTCGTGGTTATGTCCGTTTTCAACTGTTACTGTATTATTCTGTGAAAGTTTATTAAGGTTTATTTCGTTAAAAATTGCTTTTGTGTCGTTCCACACATACCATACAAGCTTATCGCCCATAACAATTGGCTTACAGTCAGACAAATTACCAGCCATAGAGTAAATTTCGCTTACTCTATTACCATTTGCATCAACCTCTGTATAGTAAACTGTTCTATTGCGTGACCATAGAAGTATAAATCTGTTATCATTAACCTTTACAAGCTGTGGAGTAGAAGCTGATGTCTCACCCTCGGCATAATTTGTAAATTTATTAACTGTTACACCACTATTAGATTTTACTGCAAGAAATACATTTCTTGTTTTGTTTGATCTGTATGTACTGTTCTGCTCTACTGTAACACCTGCAACAAGGTATGTTGAGTTTGAAACCTCAAAACCACCTACAGATGCACCTGTGTAATTATCACCTATAGTACCAGGGAATGTAAGCATATCTGTTTCTGTACCTACTCTACCAAACTGACCTGTAGAAGCGTCATTTGTATGCTCTAACAGAACAATAGAACGAGGGTATGCGTCACCGTGGTCGATTGTAACCAGCTTGTTATCCTTTATCTGAACAAATTGGTTAAACGAGTGGCTTACATAGCCGGTAGCAGTACAAGATACACCTGTACTGCTACGAATAATTTTCATTGTACTTGTATCTACACTGATAATAACATTAGCCTGATGATTGTAGCCGTCTGCAGATTTGTACATTTCGTGAGATGTATGAACAAACAACATCTCACCAGACATTGCCATTCTTGCTACACCAGCGTCAAATGGAACAGTTGTATTTGCACCGTACAAACCTACAGAGTCTATTCTGTTCCAGCTTTTATCATACTTTGTAATACGGTAAACCTCTGTTGTGCTAAGCTGTTCACTGTTTGTTTGACCTGTAACTACAAAATAATTAGAGTCTGACGCATAAAAACCACCAAATATAGGTAGCTCCTCTGCTATAATCTTAGAGCTTAAAAGCTTATAAGAGCTGTCATAATATTCAACCATAACACCTTCGATACTATCACTTGCCTGAACCCTCATAAGCTTACCGTCACTGCATTGCACAAGGTAAGATTCTACAGGTGATGCCCATGCTGAGTAGTATTGAGCCTCAACATTACTACCATTATAAGGTGAGCATACACCCACAGCAGAAGCTTTTACTGGCATTATCACTATAACCATACACATTACAAGAATAAATGATAATAGCTTTTTCATTTTCTCATTCTCCTTTATATTCTTCTTATTCTTCTTTTTTATTCTTCTTTTTACACATAACAAAATTTTTTGCACATAACAAAACAGCTTGGACTATGTCTTATGCCCAAGCTGTTTAATTTTTAATCAACAGTAGCTTATCTTACAGCTGAACCTACTTCCATATCATCTGCAAATATAACCTTTACTGTGTCTCCACTATCTGCTGCAAGAATCATACCACAGCTTTCTACACCACAAAGCTTAGCTGGCTTTAGATTTGCAACTAAAATTACATTTCTGCCAATAAGCTCGTCTGGCTTATAATACTGTGCAATACCACTTGCAACAGTACGCTCGCCCACACCGTCATCAAGTGTAAGCTTTAAAAGCTTCTTTGCCTTTTTAACTGGCTCGCAAGCTATAACCTTAGCAACTCTAAGCTCTACCTTTGCAAAATCGTCAATAGCAATCTGTGGCTTTTCTTCGATTTCTTTCTTTGGCTTTTCAGCTTCCTGAGCTTTTTTAGCTACCTCTGCAATATCTGCAAGAAGCTTTTCTGAATCTAGTCTTGAGAACAGAGGTGTAGGTGTGCCAACCTTTGCTCCTGCTTTTAATCCACCAAAGCTTTCAAGAGTGCTGTACTCCTTTACATCGCTGTTAATCTGCTCAAAAATCTTTTCGGCAGTTTCTGGCATAAATGGAGAAATAAGAATCGCAATATATCTTATACTCTCTAAAAGATTATAAAGCACTGTGCCTAATCTTTCTTTATTTGCTTCGTCCTTAGCAAGTACCCAAGGTGCTGTTTCGTCAATATATTTATTACTACGTCTTGCAAGTGAAATAACTGCTTCAACAGCGTCGCTCATTCTGTACTCGTTAAGTAGTTTATCAACATTTTTAACTGTGTCAAGTGCAAAAGTCTTTAGCTCATCATCAACTGCCTCTGTAGCTGTTGGTTGCATAATTTCACCGTCAAAATATTTATTGCTCATAGCTACTGTACGATTTACAAGGTTACCAAGAGTATTAGCAAGGTCAGAGTTATAACGCTCAAATACTGTTTCGTAGGTAATTGAACCGTCTGAGGTGTAAGGCATTTCACTTAGCAAATAGTATCTTACTGCGTCTACACCAATAAGCTTAGCAAGGTCATCGGCGTAAATAACATTACCTCTTGATTTACTCATCTTATCTTCGCCAAACAATAGCCAAGGATGTGCAAAAACCTGCTTTGGCAAAGGCTCACCAAGTGCCATAAGCATAATTGGCCAATAAATAGTATGGAATCTTAAAATATCCTTACCAATAATATGAACATCAGCTGGCCAGTATTTTTTGTAATTGTCTGCACTGCCGTCTGGGTTATAGCCCAGTGCTGTAATATAGTTTGATAATGCGTCAATCCATACATACACAACGTGGTCAGGGTCAAAATCAACAGGGATTCCCCACTTGAATGATGTTCTTGAAACACATAAATCCTGTAAACCTGGCTTTATAAAGTTATTAACCATTTCTTTTTTACGCTGTTCTGGGTAAATAAAGTCTGGGTTTTCCTCTATAAACTGCTCTAGCTGTTTTTGATATTTTGACAATTTTAAGAAGTAAGCCTCTTCCTTTGCCTTTTTAACCTCTCTGCCACAGTCAGGACATTTTCCGTCTACAAGCTGTGACTCTGTCCAGAAGCTTTCGCAAGGTGTACAGTATAGTCCCTCGTAAGAGCTTTTGTAAATATCGCCTTGCTCATAAAGCTTTTTGAATATCTTCTTTACTGTGTCCTCGTGGTAGTCATCGGTAGTTCTTATAAAGTGGTCATAGGTTGTATTTAATATATCACAAATATCCTTAATCTCACCAGCTACATTATCAACGTATTCCTTAGGTGTTATGCCTGCTTTTTTTGCATACTCTTCTATTTTCTGACCATGCTCGTCAGTACCTGTAAGGAAGAAAACATCGTAGCCTAGCATTCGCTTATATCTGGCTAGGGCATCAGTCATAACAATTTCGTAGCTGTTGCCGATATGTGGCTTGCGTGAAGTATAAGCAATTGCCGTTGTAATGTAATACTTTTCTTTACACATTCGGTGTACCTCCTGTATTTTAATTATGTGTAGTTTTATTATAGCATTAAAGTCAGTTTTTAACAAGTGTATTTGTTTATTTTTACCACCAAACTACTGCTATTGCAAAAGATAATAATAGTGATATAATTAATATGTAATATTTTTTAAAATTTTATCAATTTATGGGGTGATTATATGCCTGCTGATTTACATTGTCATTCTGTTTGCTCTGACGGTGCAACATCAATAGACAATATTTTTAGACTTGCCAAGCTTAATAACCTAAAAGCTGTTGCTATTACCGACCACGATACTTTTATAGGCTTAGAACAAGCCAAAAAGGCATCAGAAAAATATAATGTAGGGCTTGTTAAGGGTGTGGAAATTTCTACCTTTGATTACACTCGCAACAGAATGGTACATCTACTGTGCTACAACTGTAAAAAGCCAGAGCTATTCAACGAGGTTTTTGAAACCTCATCTAAAAACCGTTACAATGCAATGGTAAACGCAGTAGAGAAAATACGCACACGCTACAACATTGACTTTGATATGGTAGAAGCACTTGCAAGCGAAAGCTCTACTGTATTTAAAAGCCATATTATGCTTGCTTTAATGATGGCAGGCTATACCGACAAGGTTTACGGTGATTTGTTTAAAGAGCTTTTCGGCTGGAAAACAGGCTTTGCAAGAACAGAGATAATATACCCAGATGTATATGAGATTATTAAGCTTATACATTTATCAGGTGGTACAGCTGTACTTGCTCACCCAAGTGTATACAACACAATACCTGCAATACCTAACCTTATAAACGCAGGTATAGACGGTATTGAGTGTTGGTATCCTCGTGCAACAAATGAGGATACTGAAATATTGCTTGAATATACCAAAAACTATAATTTGCTACGCACAGGTGGCACAGACTTTCACGGATATAGCTGTGGCAATGTAAACCCAATAGGCACCTGTACTACATCTGACGAGGATTTAGAAAAGATTATCGAATTTAGTAAGTAATTTACAAATTTGAATTTGTCTGGGAGTTAAGATTAGCACAAACCCAAACTTAAAGTTTGGGTAAAGCCTTTTTAAAGGCTTTTGGGGTCGAGGGGCAAAGCCCATCGTGGGATTTTAAAGGGTGAAACCCTTTAACTCATAGTTTTTCCTAAAAATGCCTTGA
>JAZSEI010000014.1:0-4653 GCA_045531635.1 Acutalibacteraceae bacterium | reverse complement strand
TGTATTTAGATGTTTCCTATTAAATGGTGGTCTTGCATTATTGTTTGGTTATTTATATCAAAAATATGGATTGCGCTATGCGATGATTGCTCATGCTGGATGCCATGTTGTATCTAAACTAATTTGGATTTTGTTTATATAAATTCCAATTTGTCTGCAAATCAGCTATTAATGCAAAATAAAACAGAGCTAGTTCAGCATAAACTGAATTAGCTCTGTTTTTGTTTATGTTAATTTGTTGAAAAATTAAGATCTGTAATCACCGTTGATTTTTACATAATCATAAGTAAGGTCACAGCCCCAAGCCTTTGCTGTAGCTGAGCCAGAATTTAAGTTGATGTCTATGTAAATTTCGTCCTCAAGTAAAATTTCCTTTGCTTCTTCCTCAGAGAATTTTACGCCAGCACCATTTCTGCATACAGGTAGTGTGCCTTTTACTGAACGCATATCAACATCTACCTTTGTGATGTCAAAATCAGCCTCGGCATAGCCTATTGCACATAGAATACGTCCCCAGTTTGCGTCACTGCCAAAGATTGCACACTTTAATAGTGGTGAACGAATAACGCTTTTTGCTACGATAATAGCTGTGTCAAGGTCTGGTGAGCCTGCACAGGTACACTCAATCATTCTTGTAGCACCTTCGCCGTCTTTAGCAAGCATTTTTGTCATATTCATAAGCACCTCATAAAGTGCCTTTTTGAATACCTCGTAATCTGCGTTTTCTTCTGTTATTTCTGCATTGCCAGCTAAACCGTTAGCCATTACAGAAATCATATCGTTTGTAGATGTATCACCGTCTATGCTTAAACAGTTGTATGTAACCTTTACAATTTCACTTAGTGCTTTTTGTAGTAGTGCTGACGAAATAGCAAGGTCGGTTGTAACAAAATTAAGTGTTGTAGCCATATTTGGGTGAATCATACCACTACCCTTAGCCATACCACCTACAGTGCATTTTACGCCGTTAAGCTCAAACTGTACTGCAACCTCTTTCTTTACTGTGTCGGTTGTCATAATAGCTGTTGCAGCCTTTTCGTTGCCTGTGTAAGAAAGACCCTCTGCAAGCTCTTTTATGTGATTTTCGATAGGCTCTATAGGTAGAATCTCACCAATTACACCTGTAGAGGCTACGATAACATCCTCTGGCTTTAGGTTTAATGCTTCAGCTGCAAGCTGACACATTCTTGTTGCCTTTTCTTCACCGTCGGCATTACAGGTGTTGGCGTTTTTTGAGTTAGCTATTACAGCCTGAGAAATACCACCTGTTTTTTCTAGATTTTTCTTTGTTACGATAATTGGTGCACCCTTTACCTTGTTTTGTGTATATACAGCAGCAGTATTACAAGGCTTGTCGCTGTATATAAGGCATAGGTCGTTTTTTGCTTTGTTTGGATTTATTCCACAGTTTAAACCATTTGCAGAAAATCCTTTAGCAGCACAAACGCCACCGTCAATTTTTACAAATTCAATGTTCATATTAAATCTCCTTAATTTATTTATATCCACAGAATATCTTGTTAGTAGCTTAGTGGTAAAAAATTATAACTATATTCTAAACATAAACCAAATTTAAGTCAAGGAAAATCATAAAGTAGAAGTAATAGAAAATATGTAAATCAATATTTACATATAAAGGTAAAGCTGCATATATGGTATCATAGATATAAATTTATATATGAGCTTATATGGGGTTGCTGTTTGTTGGTAGTGTGGTTATATGTGACTGCTTGTATTGTTGGATTAAAGTGTAAATATTGAAAAATAATTATTAATTTATCGAAAAGTAGTGATTTTTGTGGCGTTATATGTTATACTTAGAGCGTATGACAGATAATGAGCTAATTAGGTTCAGATTTAGGCTTTACAGGAAAATTTATAGTTAAAATTAATCTTAAATTTTCTAAAAACTAGTTTTTTTACCAATTTTTGCTTATTTTTCTGCAAACCGAAAAACGCTTAAAAACCAATCAGAAATCGAACTGGTTTTTGAATAACGGAAAAGAGGGAGAAGATATTATGAATAAGATTACTATCATCGGAGCCGGTAGCGTAGGCTCCACAATCGCCTACACAATGACTGTTGCTGGTATTGCTTCAGAAATTGTTATGATCGACATCAACACAGAAAAGGCTTTGGGTGAGGCACAGGATATTCTTCAGGGTACACCTTTCTGCCATTCTTGTAACATTTATGCAGGTAGCTATGCAGATGCAGCTGGCTCTGACATTGTTATTCTTACTTCTGGTGTAGCTAGAAAGCCTGGTCAGTCAAGACTAGACCTTGCTCAGACAAATGTAAACATCACAAAGCAGATTATTCCACAAATTACTCGTTATGCACCAGACGCTACTTATGTAATCGTAAGTAACCCTGTTGATATTCTAACATACACATTCTGCAAGTGTTCAGACCTACCAGAGGAGAGAATCATCGGTTCTGGTACAATTCTTGACACAGCTCGTCTTCGTGCAAGACTAGGTGAGGATTACGAAATCAACCAGCAGAACGTTCACGCTTATGTACTTGGTGAGCATGGTGATTCATCATTCATTCCTTGGTCAAATGCAAACATCTGTAATGTACCAGCTGAGGAGTATCGTAACGCTATTCTTCACCACAACGGTTTAGATTACCCAGAAATCAACCGTGCAGAGATTCTTGAGTATGTACAGAAGTCAGGTGGTCAGGTAATTCAGCGTAAGGGTGCTACATTCTATGCAGTAGCAGTTTCTGTATGTCACCTATGTAAGAGCCTACTACAGAGCATCGACACACCTCTAACAGTATCAACAATGCTACACGGCGAGTATGGTATTGAAGATGTATGTCTAAGCTTGCTAACAGTTGTTGGTAACAAGCGTGCAGAGAATAAGATTCTTCTACCAATGAACGACGAAGAAATCATCGCTCTACGCAAGAGTGCTGACAGCCTAAAGAGTGTTATCAACCAGATTACTTTCTAATTTGTAATACTGTTTGGTATATATCAAAACTAAAATGTAAAATACAGCACTTAGCCCATTGTACTTAAATGGAGCTAAGTGCTGACAAAACAGCCGATAAAGCTTTTGTTTATTCTAATATACTAGGCTTTGTGGTTTAAACGGCTTGTTTATAAAATCGGACTTCCGACCTTTGAAATCAGCGAGTTGTTCCGTTAAGATGAAATTTTATAAACTGGAGGTACCAAAATGAAGGTAAGTTATTTCCCAGGCTGTACCCTCAAAACAAAGGCAAAAGACCTTGACATTTATGCAAGAAAATCTGCCGAAGCTTTGGGTGTTACTCTTGAAGAAATAGAAAACTGGCAGTGCTGTGGTGGCGTTTTCACTACAGATAAAAAAGAAATTGCCACAAAATTGTCTTCTGTGCGTGCATTAAAAGAAGCACAGAGCAAAGAGCAGGCACTTGTAACAGTATGCTCTGCTTGTCACAATGTTATTAAGCAAACAAATTATGTTATGCAAAACGACGCAGAGTTTGCAGACAAGGCAAACCGTTATATGGCAGACGAAACACCATACGACGGTTCAACACAGGTTTACCACTATCTTGAGCTTTTGCGTGATGTTGTTGGCTTTGACACATTAAAAGAAAAGGTAGTTAATCCTTTAACAGGTAAGAAGATTGCAGCTTACTATGGTTGCTTACTTCTAAGACCAAATTCTGTAATGCAGATGGATGACCCAGAGAATCCACAGATTATGGAAGATTTTATCCGTGCAATTGGTGCAGAGCCTGTAATTTACTCATACAGAAACGAGTGCTGTGGTGGCTATGTAAGAATGGAAAGCCCAGAGCTTGCAACAAAGAAGAGCCAGACAGTAACAGGCAGTGCTGCAAACAATGGGGCAGAGATGATTGTAACAGCTTGCCCACTTTGTAAATATAACCTAGAGAAGAGTGGCTCAGATATTCCTGTAGTTTATCTAACAGAGCTACTTGCAGAGGCTTTAGGTGTAAAGGAGGATACAAATGAATAAGTCAAATGAGTATCTTCAGCAGGAGATAATCCGTTCAAGCGGTGTTAATCCTAAAAAATGTATGCGTTGTGGTAAATGTTCAGCAACTTGCCCAGCATATGACGAGATGGAGTATCATCCACATCAGTTTGTATATATGGTAGAAAGTGGAGATATTGAGCCACTTCTAAATTCAGAATCTTTATACCGTTGTCTTTCTTGCTTTGCTTGCATCGACAGATGCCCTCGTAGCGTAGAGCCTGCAAAGCTTGTAGAGGCTGTTCGTCTTGCAGCAGTACGCAAGCAGGGTGCAAATCGCCTAAAGGCAGATGATATTCCTGCAATGCTAGACGACGAAATTCCACAGCAGGCATTGGTAAGTGCCTTTAGAAAATACAGTAAGTAAGGAGGAAAAGATAAAATGCAGAGAATTGGTGTTTTTGTATGTTGGTGTGGAAGTAACATTGCTGGTACAGTAGATGTAGAAGCAGTTTCTGAAGCACTTAAAAACGAGCCTGGTGTAGTCTTTTCCACCAACTATCAATATATGTGCTCACAGGCAGGTCAGAATGTAATTAAAGACGCTATCAAAGAGCATAACCTAACAGGTATTGTTGTTTGTTCTTGTTCACCTCGTATGCACGAGGCTACATTCCGTAAAACAGCTGCTGAGGCTGGTCTTAACCC
>JAZSEI010000089.1:0-2965 GCA_045531635.1 Acutalibacteraceae bacterium | reverse complement strand
TCGTATTTTGTTGTTGCTCTCTGTGACAGCTTGATTATTATATCAAATCAAGTTTCATTTGTCAACACCTTTTTTCAAGTTTTTTTGAAGTTTTTTTCGCTCGGTTTGTACTAATCAAAGTCAACCATTAAGCTAATTTACACTTCAATTTTTCAACTTGTTTTCAGTGTTTTTACTGCCGTTTTTCGACAGCTTTGTTATTATATCGTTTTTAGATTCGTTTGTCAACCACTTTTTAAAACTTTTTTTACTTTGGTGTTATCAACAAAAAAACAACCTAAATTCCGTTATACAACTACACCTACTAACCTTGACTATTACAATATTTTCTACTATACTTATATAGCGTGCTATAGAAAAACACTATATATTGTGTTTCTTCTTTTAACACATACATATTATAGAGTATTATTTATGATTGAACGGAGGAAACTTTTAATGATTGAATATATTTTAAAACGAGATGGACGAAGCGTTAGATTTGATCTAAAGAAAATAACAGATGCAATTTTTAAAGCAGCTAAGGCTGTTGGTGGCCATGACTATGCTGCTGCTGAATTGCTTGCTGAAAAGGTTAGAGAAACCTTAGAAAATGAGTGTAACGACACACCTACTGTAGAACAGGTTCAAGACGCAGTAGAAAGAGTTCTTATAGAAAGTGGTCACGCAAGAACTGCAAAAGAATACATATTATATAGAGCAGAGCGTACTCGTGTTCGTGAAATGAACACAAAGCTTATGAAAACTTATGAGGACCTTACTTTTAAATCAGCTAAAGATAATGATGTTAAGCGTGAAAATGCTAATATTGATGGCGATACTGCAATGGGAACAATGTTAAAGTATGGTTCTGAGGGTGCTAAGCAGTTTTATGAAATGTACATTCTAAACCCTGTACACGCAGAAGCACACCGAAACGGTGATATACATATCCACGATCTTGACTTTTTAACTTTGACAACAACCTGCTGTCAGATTGATATTGATAAGCTGTTTTCAAAGGGATTTTCTACCGGTCACGGATTTTTAAGAGAGCCTAACGATATTGCAAGCTATTCTGCTCTTGCTTGTATTGCAATTCAGAGCAACCAGAATGACCAGCATGGTGGACAGAGTATCCCAAACTTTGACTATGGTATGGCTAAGGGTGTTGCAAAAACATATCGCAGAATCTACAGACAAAATTTATCAAGAGCTGCAGAGCTATTAATTGATGATGAAAACGCTATAAATGACATTATAAAGATTGCCGACACAGCCGAGGCTGAAACAAACGCAACTCCTAAGCTTGATGACGGTGAAATTTATATGGAAGCTGAGCTTAAACTTCTTACCGAAAAGTATGGAGAGAAAATTGCTGAAAAGCTACAGAAATTTGCATTTTCTCGTGCCAATTCAGAAACCGACCGTGCTGTTTATCAAGCTATGGAAGCATTTATACATAATCTTAACACAATGCATTCAAGAGCAGGTGCTCAGATTCCATTCAGCTCTATCAACTACGGCACAGACACAACACCAGAAGGTAGAATGGTTAGTAAAAATGTACTGCTTGCTACAGAAGCTGGCTTAGGCAATGGTGAAACACCTATCTTCCCTATACATATATTTAAGGTTAAAGATGGTATCAACTACAACCAGACAGACCCTAACTATGATTTGTTCAAGCTTGCTTGCAGGGTAAGTGCAAAAAGACTATTCCCTAACTTCTCATTCTTAGACGCACCATTTAATCTACAATATTATAAAGAGGGTCGTCCAGAAACCGAAGCTGCGTATATGGGCTGTAGAACAAGGGTTATGGCTAACCACTATGACCCTACAAGAGAAATTGTAAATGGCAGAGGTAATTTAAGCTTTACTTCTATTAATCTGCCAAGACTGGCTATTTTAAGTAATGGTAGTATTGATTTCTTCTATGAGCAGTTAGACAGAAAGATTGATATAGTTATAGAACAGCTTCTAGACAGATTTAAAATTCAGGCTTCTAAGCTTGTAAGAAATTATCCTTTCTTAATGGGTCAGGGTATATGGATTGACAGTGACAAGCTTGGTGTTAATGACAGTGTTGAGGATGTTCTGAAGCACGGTACACTTACACTTGGATTTATTGGCTTGGCTGAATGTTTAAAGGCTCTTGTAGGTGTACATCACGGTGAAAGTAAAGAGGCTCAGAACCTTGGTTTAGAGATTGTAGGCTATATGAGAAAGAGAATGGACGAGGCTACTAAAAAGCACGGACTTAACTTCTCACTTATTGCAACACCAGCCGAGGGTTTATCTGGCAGATTTGTAAGAATGGACGCTAAGAGATTTGGTAATATTGAAGGTGTTACTGACAGAGAGTATTACACAAACAGCTTCCATATTCCTGTACACTATAAAATTTCTGCATATGATAAAATTAAGCTTGAAGCACCATACCACAACCTTACAAATGGTGGTCACATATCATATATAGAGCTTGACGGTGACCCTTCTGAAAACCTTGAAGCATTCGAGAAGGTTGTTCATGTTATGAAGGAAGCTGGTATTGGCTACGGTTCAATTAATCACCCTGTAGACCGTGACCCTTGCTGTGGCTACACAGGTATTATAGGAGACACTTGCCCTAAATGTGGCAGAACTGAATGTGACGGCGACCACAGCTTTGAGAGAATAAGAAGAATCACAGGCTATCTTGTTGGTACTGTAGACCGTTTTAACAACGCTAAAAGAGCCGAGGTTGAAGACAGAGTAAAGCACTCACTTAACTCTGAAATGGAACAGATTTAAACCAAATAATACATATAAAAAGCTAACAGTCTATCAAAAAGATAAACTGTTAGCTTTTTTGAATATACATAACCAAGTTGATAAACTGGAATTTGTCGGGGTACGCACAAACCAAAACTTGAAAGTTTTGGTTAAACTTTTTCAAAAGTTTATGGGTCGAGGGCAACGCCCTCGTGGGTTTCAAGGGCAA
>JAZSEI010000101.1:0-3181 GCA_045531635.1 Acutalibacteraceae bacterium | reverse complement strand
AGAGGCTCATTGCCACCAAAACCAAAGCTACCACCCATAGCGACAGGCTCTTCTGTGGTTTCTTCAGTAGTTTCTTCTGTAGCTTCCTCAGTAGCTTCTACAGCTTCTTCTTCAGAAGCTTCTTCGACAGCATTAGTTAAGTTTTCAACCTTAGTGTCTTCACTCTCAAAACCAAAGCTACCACCAAGAGGAACATTCTCAAGCACGATAGTCTCTTTTTCAGCAGGAGCGTATTCCTCATCTAGAGGCTCATTGCCACCAAAACCAAAGCTACCACCCATAGCGACAGGCTCTTCTGTGGTTTCTTCAGTAGTTTCTTCTGTAGCTTCCTCAGTAGTTTCTACAGTTTCTTCCTCAGTATTTTCCTCAACAGCATTAGTTAAGGTTTCTACCTTAGTATCTTCACTCTCAAAGCCAAAGCTACCACCAAGAGGAACATTCTCAAGTACGATAGTCTCTTTTTCAGCAGGAGTGTATTCTTCATCTAAAGGCTCATTGCCACCAAAACCAAAGCTGCCACCCATAGCAACAGTCTCTTCAGTAGTTTGTTTTTCTGTGTGAGTATTATATTCTATTATTTTTTCATCAAGTTTTGCTAATTTTTCATCTATATTAAGCATTAGCTTCTCTAAATAATTAATCTTACCTTCAAGTAAAAGTAATTTTTCATCAATAGTTAAATTTGAATGTTTGTTTGAATCAGCCATAAAAAAATCTCCTTTATATATAAATTTAGCACCCAAAGAAAGAGATCTCTAAAAATGAATTATCATAATTAAAGATATCTAAAACCTTGGGTGTAGAATTAATTATTCGTTATATGGGTTGTTAGATGTATCTTGTTGGAATCCAAAGCTACCACCAGATTGTACAGGTGTATTTTGCATATTATTCTGAGGAAAACTTCCGTTATATTCAGAAATAACAGGACTACTAGGACTACCCTGATAGTTATTATAAGGGTTAGACTCATAAGGATTTGCTGGTTCATCATCTTCTTCAACTATATCAGAGTTTTGATTATTGGTAATGTTTTTATGTATCTCTGCGTAGCTTTGCTGACTTGCACCAGAAGATGCTGAATAGTTATAGTTTTTAAACGAATTTTGTCCACCATAAGTTCTAAATGCACTGTTTACAGAAACAGCTTGACGCTTAGTTGTAGAGAAAGCTTCTTGGATAGCTAGCTTTACAATATTTTTATAGTTGAAAGCAATAATAGCTGTTGTAATAAAATATAGTGTACAAAGAATAAGAAGAACAAATACTAGGATGTAAACAGGTTTTAGGTCTACTAGTAATATTTCTTTACCACCAGCTGCAACAAACTCCTGAAATGGAATATTTTCATCAAATTCATTTGCTGAAATAAGTGAATTTCCAACAATATATGCTACTACAGAAGCAGCAGTTGAAATACCAGATAGAATAGCAAAAAATACAGACATTCCACCAAAAGCACTTGATGAACCGTAAATTAAAGAATATCCTGTTGAAGAATGCTTTACAGCACCTAAAAATTTAGTTTGTAAAACAAAATATAAACAGAATATAAGTACAAAAACAAAAAGTACAAGTAAAGAAATAAGAGCTGTAACAATATCGTCAGCAGAAAATAGTGAGATAGCTGTAAAAACAACTGCTAAAACACAAGGTATAGCAACAATTATTGTTTGTATAAAAGAAACTAAATATAAAAATTTAACAGCAGTTAAAGGTATAACAGAAGGATTATCACTTGCTGAACGAATAATAATTAAAAGAAGTGTAGCAGGCAAAATTAAGCCTACTGCAAGTGTTGCAATTGTTGATGAAGTTAAGTATGTTTCCATAATCATTTGGTTTAACTCAACATCAAGTGTCTTAACAGATGAATGTAATACTAAATAAAGATCAAAAACTTTTGGGGAGATATCCTTTATAAAAACAGTAATCATAGTACTACATGCTGTCATTAGCAAAGTAATAAGAAGTAATGCTTTTAGAGACATCTTTTGCATAAATTGTTTAATATATGCAATGTTTTGTAGCTGGAGTAGCTGTTCTCCAACTGATTGTGGATTGTTCATTTTTCGTACCTCTCCTTATATAAATATAAAAAAACTTACATATATTATATAATTTATAAGTATTAAAAACAAGTGTGTATTAAGAATTTTATGGCAAAATAAATTAATAAAAATTAATATATTTTGTATCATATATACTATAAGCAAAATTTATGATTTCCTATGGTACATATAACATCTCGTGAGTATATCCATTTGTTAGTTGTTTTAGCAGGATTATAATAATAGATAGCACCACCTGTAGGATCCCAACCATTTATAGCGTCACGTGCCGCTTTTATTGATAAATCAGAAATAGGCTCGTCAAATTGTCCGTCATTTATACAGCTAAAAGCTAATGGCTGAAAAATTACACCAGAAACTGTATTAGGAAAAGACGGGTGATCAATTCTATTTAATATAACAGCACCAACAGCTACTTGTCCTTCATATGGTTCACCTCTTGATTCAGCAGAAATAATTCTTGCAAGAAGACCTATTTCTGATTCAGTAAAGCTACTATTATTAGTATAAGAACCTAATCCCAGTGCAGAAAGTGTTTTTTCTCCAACAATACCGTCCGGAGTAAGGTTGTTATCTTTTTGAAAGGTTATAACAGCTTTTTTAGTCTGAGCACCAAACCTACCATCTATATTTCCATTATAATAACCTAATTTGTTTAAAGCTTGCTGTATTTCAGATACTTCACTTCCAGTAGAACCATACTTAGATAAAGCATAAGCAGAACCAGAGCTAAATGAAAGTATCAATATAGAAATAAAAAGAGTAAAGAACTTAATGAATTTATTATGAGAGTGTAACATTGATAATCTTCCTTTATTTATATATAGTAAATATAGTGTTTCGAAATATAAAAAACTTATTACAAAAAATAGAAAAAAGTGTTGACAAACGAACATAAAAACGATATAATAACAAAGCTGTCGAAAAACGGCAGTAAAAACACTGAAAACAAGTTGATAAATTGAAGCGTAAATTAGCTTAATGGTTGACTTTGATTAGTACAAACCGAGCGAAAAAAACTTCAAAAAAACTTGAAAAAAGGTGTTGACAAATGAAACTTGATTTGATATAATAATCAAGCTGTCACAGAGAGCAACAACAAAATACGA
>JAZSEI010000025.1:0-7709 GCA_045531635.1 Acutalibacteraceae bacterium | reverse complement strand
CATGCTTGATTGTTCACAGACAGTAGAAAAGCTTATAAGTGCTGTGCTTAAAGAAATAGGAAGAAGATAAGGAGGGGTAACAATGGATTTTGATGAAATAGATTTTGAAAACAGACTTGTAGACCCCGAGGAGCTACCCGACGAATTTGGAGATTCTGAAAATCCTCTACGACCTAAAAATCTAGATGAATATATAGGTCAAGAAAAGGTAAAGGAAAACCTGGCAATTTATATACAGGCAGCTAAACAAAGGCACGAAACCTTAGACCATGTATTGCTTTATGGCCCACCAGGCTTGGGAAAAACAACACTTGCAGGAATAATCGCAAACGAAATGGGTGTAAGCTTGCGTATAACCTCAGGCCCAGCAATAGAAAAGCCGGGTGATTTAGCAGCCTTGCTGACAAACCTTAACGATGGTGATGTTTTATTCATAGATGAAATTCATCGCCTTAACCGTCAGGTAGAAGAAATTCTCTATTCTGCAATGGAGGATTTTACAATAGATATTATTACAGGTAAGGGTCAAATGGCTACATCATACCATTTGCCGTTGCCTAAGTTTACTCTTGTAGGTGCAACAACAAGAGCTGGCCAGATTTCTGCACCACTTCGTGACAGATTCGGCGTTGTACTAAGATTAGAGCTTTACACACCAGAAGAGCTTGGTAAAATTGTTACCAGAAGTGCTGGCATTTTAAATATGCCTATAGATTACGACGGTGCATTAGAAATTGCCTCTCGCTCACGAGGTACACCACGAATTGCAAACCGACTTTTAAAGCGTGTGCGTGACTTTGCACAGGTTATGAGCAATGGTGTAATTAACTGCGAGGTTTCTCAATTAGCACTGGATAGAATGGAAATTGACGAGCTTGGTTTAGATTCTAACGACAGACGAATGATAGAGGCTATGATAAAATTCTACAAGGGTGGCCCAGTAGGAGTAGAAACTCTGGCTGCCACAATAGGAGAAGAAGCCGTTACCATAGAGGATGTATACGAGCCTTATTTAATGCAAATAGGCTTTTTAAATCGTACACCACGAGGCAGATGTGTAACCGAGCTTGCTTGCAGACATTTAGGCTATAACTATCCGTCAGCAGATAACGGTATGCAGTCGTTAATTTAGTTTTGATAAATTGTTTACGTTATGCAATTACTTTAATTTATTAATATTATTAAAAAATTGGAGGTAGCTTGTAAATGAAGAAAAAAGTTGCTATAGCTACAATTATTTTATTATTAGGTGCTTTTGCTTTCTGTTTTTTCTTGCCTGTACCAGCTATTTCTTACAACAAAGAATTATTTATCGAAAATAAAAGCTATTACGATGATGTTGTGACAATCTGTCAGGAGAATTATAGAAAAAGCAAATTAACAGATGTAGTTGTTTTTGATTCTTCAAGTGATGGTGAGTCGTTATACTGCTATGATAATAAAGAATATTATTCTTTAACAGATGAACAAAAAAACTCTTTAAAAATGGTTGAAGAAAAATTCCGACTTGATCACCAGAGCTTAGAAGATATATCTGTAACAGACAACTATGTTGTATTTAAAATTGTTAATGGAAGAGCCTCGTTTATCTATTCTATCGACGACTCTAAACCAAAATTTGTTAATACTCCAAAAGAGGATTCACAACACATCTATGTTGAAAAAATAGTTGACAATTGGTATTTTGCTTGTAATCAGGATTAATCGTAACAAAAATTCAACTTATCTATCAATTCAGTTTTATACTTTAATTACAATAAATTAACTTAAATAAAAATGTGGAGGTTTTATTATGGGAAGACTATTTGGAACAGACGGTGCAAGAGGTGTAGCTAATAAGGAGCTAACCTGCGAGCTTGCAATGAATATAGGTAGAGCAGCTGCAATGGTGCTTACAGACAGTAGTGACAAAAAGCCAGTTTTTGTAATTGGTAAGGATACTCGTTTAAGCTCAGATATGCTTGAGGGTGCTATTATTGCTGGTCTATGTTCAGTTGGTGCAGATGTTATCACACTTGGCGTTGTACCTACACCTGCTGTAGCTTTACTTGTTAAAAAGTACAATGCAGACGCAGGTATTATGATTTCAGCATCACATAATCCATTTGAATTTAACGGAATTAAAATATTCAGTGGCACAGGCTTTAAGTTACCAGACACACTCGAAGAAGAGATTGAAGCAATCGTGCTAGATAATGTAAAGCCTTATGCAGTTGCAGACGATGATAAGCTTGGTAAGGTAACAGTTGCAGATAATGCTGTAAATGAGTATGTAGACCATGTAGTTGCTACAGTACCACAAAAGCCAGAGGGCTTAAAGGTAGCCTTTGACTGCTCAAATGGTTCTTCTTCTCGTACAGCTAAAGCAATTTTCGAAAAGCTTGGCGTAGAGTGCCACATCACACACAGCACACCAGACGGTACAAATATCAATAAGGATTGTGGCTCAACACATATCGAGGCACTTGCAGAGTATGTAAAGGCAAATAAACTTGATTGTGGTATTGCGTTTGACGGTGACGCAGACAGATGCTTAGCAGTTGACGAAAACGGCGAGCTTGTAGACGGTGACTTTATTATTGCAATGTGTGCACTAGACCTTAAAGAGAGAGGTATGCTAAAGAATAATACAGCTGTTGGTACAGTGCTTACAAATATGGGCTTTAATAAGTTCTGCGAAGAAAACGACATCAACTTTGAAGCAACAAAGGTTGGCGACAGATATGTTCTTGAGTCAATGGTTGCAAATGGTTATTCAATCGGTGGCGAACAGAGTGGCCATGTAATTTTCCTTGATTACTGTACAACAGGTGACGGTCAAACAACAGCAGCACAGCTTTTAAGCCTTATGAAGCGTAAGGGTCAGAAGCTTTCAGAGGTTGCAAAGGTTATGAAAAGATTCCCACAGGTAATGGTAAATGTACATATTTCACCAGAGGGTAAAAATAAAGTAAATAGTGACGACGATATTCAGGCAAAGGTTGCACAGGTTGCAAAACAGCTTGAGGGTCACGGCAGAATTATTGTAAGAGAATCTGGCACAGAGCCACTAGTAAGAGTAATGCTTGAGGGTGACGACTATGCAGAAATCGAAGCTCTTGCAAACGAAACAGCAGAGATTGTAAAAAGCAAGCTAGGCTAATTAGTTATATCAGGAGGAATACACAGTGCGAGTAGCAAATTGGCAGGATTATGAGCTTATCGACGCATCAGCAGGAGAAAGACTTGAGCGTTGGGGCGATATAATATTAATAAGACCCGACCCACAAATTATATGGAACACACCAAAGGAGCATTACCTTTGGAAGCAAGCCCATGCCCGTTATCACCGTTCATCAACAGGTGGTGGAAAATGGCAGGTGTACAAAAAAATTCCTGATGTGTGGCAAATCAAAAATAACGATATACGCTTTCAGATAAAGCCAATGGGCTTTAAGCACACAGGTGTTTTCCCAGAGCAGGCTACAAACTGGGAGTTTGTAGATAAGCTTATTCGTGAATCTAAAAACGAGGTTAATGTACTTAATCTTTTTGCATACACAGGTGGTGCAACTCTTGCGTGTCTTAACGCAGGTGCAAGAGTTTGCCATGTAGATGCCTCAAAGGGTATGGTACAATGGGCAAAAGAAAACGCACAGGTGTCAGGCTTGTCTGGCAAGCCTGTACGCTGGCTTGTTGATGACTGTATAAAGTTTGTACAGCGTGAACAACGCAGAGGCAATAAGTACGATGGTATTATAATGGACCCACCTTCATACGGCAGAGGCCCTAACGGTGAGGTGTGGAAGCTAGAAGAACAGCTGTACTCTCTTGTAGAGCTATGCTCAACTGTACTTTCAAAAAATCCTAAATTCTTTGTGCTAAATTCATACACAACAGGTCTTTCACCAGCTGTGATGGAATACCTGCTTGGCACAGTGCTTGTACCAAAATTTGGTGGCAAGGTAAGTGCCGACGAAATAGGCTTGCGTGTAACAAACACAGGCTTGGTATTGCCTTGTGGCTCAACTGCTATCTGGCAAAGAGATTGATTCTAAAGTATAATGAGGTAATAAAAATGGAACCATTTCTGGCAGATTTAATAAATTGTAGCAAAGTACCTAAAATAGTAAGATATCTTATTGTAGTATTGGCTGTTGCCTTTATAGTATGGGTGGGTATAATCTGTGTGTTAAACAGCCCTATGCTATGGGGTAAAATTTTCGGATTTGCTCTGGCTGTTGTATTTTTTATAATTGGAATTTTCATGCTACGAAAAATTCATAAGAGCTGATTTAAGATTTAATGTTTTCAAAAAGAGGTGACACTGTGGCTGACTTTATAAAGGTAGAAAATGTAAGCTTTTCTTACGAGGACAACAAGGTGCTTGATGATATTTCGCTTTCTGTAAAAAAGGGCGAGTTTGTAGCACTGCTTGGGCATAATGGATGTGGTAAATCCACAATGGCAAAGCTTTTTAATGTATTGCTTTCTCCAAATGAGGGTACCGTTACAATAGACGGTATCACACCAAAAACAGAAGATGATGTTTACGAAATACGCAGTAGAGTTGGCCTGGTGTTGCAAAACCCAGATAATCAGCTTGTGGCTACAATTGTAGAAGAAGATGTAGCCTTTGGGCCAGAAAACCTTGGTATACCACCAAAGGAAATCAGAGAGCGTGTAGATAACGCACTTAAAGCTGTTGATATGTACCATTACCGAAAGCACGCACCACACAAGCTGTCTGGTGGACAAAAGCAGAGAGTAGCCATTGCTGGTATAATTGCAATGGAGCCAAAATGTATAGTATTAGACGAGCCAACAGCAATGCTAGACCCAAAGGGTAGGCAAGAGGTAATGGATACAATCAAAAAGCTCAACAAAGAGCATAACATCACCATTGTGCTTATTACCCACTATATGGACGAAGCAGTACAGGCAGACAGAGTAATAGTAATGGATAATGGCAAGGTGCTAACACAGGGTGTACCACAGCAGGTTTTCAGCGATGTACAGCTACTAAAAAGTCACGCACTAGATGTACCACAATCGGTAGAGCTTATGTATTTGCTACAGCAAAATGGTGCAGATATATCTAACCTACCATTAACACCACAGCAATGTGTTCAAATGCTAGAAAAGCTTATTCAAAAGTAACTAACAAGGAGTTGATTAATACGAGCATTCTTGAAGTAAAAAACTTAACCTACAAATACGCAGTAGGCACACCATTCGAAAAAACAGCAGTAGAGAATGTATCCTTTACTATTAATAAGGGCGAGGTTGTAGGTGTTATTGGTCATACAGGCTCGGGTAAATCAACTTTAGTGCAAATGCTTAACGGCTTAATTAAGCCAAGCAGTGGTAGCGTATTTGTAGATGGTAATGATATTTGGTCAAAGCCTAAAAAAATAAGAGATATAAGATTTAAGGTGGGTATGGTTTTTCAGTACCCAGAGTATCAGCTGTTTGAAGATACTGTTGCAAAGGATATAGCCTTTGGCCCTACAAATATGAATTTATCACAAGAAGAAATAAAAAACAGAGTAAAAAAAGCGTCAGAGTTTGCAGGGCTTAAAAGCGAGCTTCTTGCAAAATCTCCGTTTGATTTATCGGGTGGCGAAAAACGCCGAGCAGCTATTGCCGGTGTAATTGCAATGGACCCAGATGTACTTATTTTAGACGAGCCAACAGCAGGCTTAGACCCGATGGGTAGAGAAAATTTACTACAGCAAATCAGTAAATATCATAACGAAAGAAAAAATACAATTTTACTTGTTTCACACAGTATGGAGGATATTGCAAGAATTTCAGACCGAGTGCTTGTGATGAATAATAGTAAAATGGAAATGCTTGACACACCAAAAAATGTTTTTGCACAGGGTGACAGGCTAAGCAAAATGGGGCTTAAAATCCCACAGATTACGCAAATTATGAATACACTTTATCAAAACGGCTATAGCGTTGATGAGGGTATTCTTACTATAGAGCAGGCTGTTAAACAGCTTTTACCATTAATAAACAAGGGGGAGAATAATTGATAAAGGATATAACACTTGGGCAATTTTTCCCTGGTAATTCATTTATTCACAAGCTAGACCCCCGTGTAAAAATCTTGCTTGTTATTGCATTTATTGTTTTATTGTTTGTAACAAGCAATTTTATCTCGCTTGCGTTTATGGTGTGTGTTGTGCTTTTTGTGGTATTACTTACAAAAATACCATTTAAAATGTATTTTAAAGGTTTAAAGTCGATTGTTTTTATTTTGATTTTTACATCAGTGCTAAATATATTTTACGGCACAGGCGACCCTATATGGCAGTGGGGATTTTTAAAAATAACAGCACAGGGTATAAATAGAGCTGTTTTTGTAACAGTAAGAATTATTGCACTTATACTAACAAGTAGCGTGCTAACCTATACCACATCACCAACCGACCTAACCGACGCACTCGAAAGACTTATGAAGCCACTTTCAATCTTCAAAATAAAGGTACACGAAATTGCAATGATGATGACAATAGCATTGCGTTTTGTGCCAACCTTACTTGAAGAAACCGACAAAATCATAAGTGCACAAAAATCAAGAGGTGCCGATATGGAAAGTGGTGGACTTATAAAAAGAGTAAAATCAATGGTGCCTATACTTATACCACTTTTTGTTTCTGCCTTTAACAGAGCCTACGAGCTTGCAGTAGCAATGGAATGTCGTTGCTACCGTGGTGGTAATGGCAGAACAAGAATGAAAACACTGCATACATCAAAAAAAGATGTAATAGCTATTATATCGGTAGTCGTTATATTAGCATTGGTAATTTTATTTAATGTAATGTTCGGAGTAATAAATAAATGAGAAATTTTTTAATAACAATTTCATATAATGGCAGTAAATACCATGGTTGGCAAATACAGAATAATGCACTTGCAGTACAAGAGGTTTTTCAAAATGCACTAGAAAATGTTATTCAGAAAACACCCTACGAGATTAAGGGCTGTTCACGCACAGACAGTGGTGTGCACGCAAATATGTATTGTATAAGTCTTAAAATGTGCCATAGCATACCATGCCATCGTTTGCTTACAGCATTAAACAGATTTTTACCTTTGGATATTGCTGTGCTTGATGTAGAAGAAAAGCCACTTGATTTTCACGCCCGATACAGCTGTAAAAGCAAGCAGTATGTATATAAAATATGGAATAGTCAGGTTCGCAACCCGTTTTTAGACGGTCTTGCTTATCATTATAAATACCCAATAGATGTTGATATGCTCAATAAAGCCTGTAAGGCATACATAGGTAGCCACGATTTTACATCGTTCTGTACAATAGATAACCGTAAAATGGAGGATATGACCCGAACAGTTATTGATTTTACAGTAGAGCGTCAGGGTGATATGGTATTGCTTACAGTAGAGGCTGACGGATTTTTATACAATATGGTTCGTATTATGGTGGGTACATTAATACGAATAGCAGAGGGTAAATTTGCACCCGACTGTATAGAGGGTATAATAAACGCAAAGGATAGAGCAAAAGCAGGCCCAACAGCACCAGCCTGTGGATTGTATTTAAATAAGGTAAGGTATTGATAAAGCTTTACTGTATTTAGGGGTCAACTTATGGTAGGAATATATTTTAGTGGAACAGGTAATTCTAAATATGCAATAGAAGTATTTATAAGAGAATATGACAATAATTCTGTTCTGTTTTCTATTGAAGATAAAAA
>JAZSEI010000102.1:0-3066 GCA_045531635.1 Acutalibacteraceae bacterium | reverse complement strand
CCTCCGACTTATCTGCTTGAACATCATCATTTATAAATTCTTCTACTATAAAGCGTGGTCTTTGCTTTGTTTCTAGATAAACCTTGCCTAGATATTCACCAATAACACCAATAGCAAACAGCTGTAAGCCACCTAACGCCCAAATAGAAATAAATGTACTTGTCCAACCTGACACAGTATAACCAAGGAAAAACACAACTAATGAATACAACCCAAACAAAACGGCAACAATAAATATAAAAATACCCAACCACATAATCATTCTGATAGGCTTTACACTTAGCGAGGTTACACCCTGCCAAGCAAGTGCTATCATTTTTGTAAGTGGATATTTACTTTCGCCAGCAGTGCGTTCAAAACGGTCGTACTCTACTGTAGCTGTTTTAAAGCCTACCATAGGCACCATACCACGCAAGAACAAATTTACCTCTTTAAATTCAGCAAAGGCGTCTAAGGCTCTTTTGCTCATAAGGCGAAAATCTGCGTGATTAAAAACAACCTCTGCTCCCATAGAGCTTAAAATCTTATAAAAGCTTTCGGCTGTAAAGCGTTTAAAAAATGTATCTGTATCACGCTTTTTACGCACACCATACACAATGTCACAGCCTTGTTCGTACTTGTCAAGCATTTTATCAATGGCATCTATATCGTCTTGCAAATCTGCATCAAGCGAAATTATTGCATCAGCATACTCCTTTAAGGTTACAAGTCCACCATAAAGTGCATTTTGATGACCTCTGTTACGACTCATTTTAAGCCCCGACACCAAAGAGTTGGTTTTGTGTAATTCTGTGATAATCTCCCATGTTTTATCCTTAGAGCCATCATCTATATACACAATACGACTTTTGTCTGTTATTCTTTTTTCTTTTATCAACTGATTATATTTGTTAATAAGCTTTTGTGTTGTATCTTTTAAAACACTTTCTTCGTTATAGCAAGGAATTGCCAAATATAGGGTTAACATATAAATCTCCCATTCGTTACATATATATTCAGTATATCATTTTATAATAAATACTTCAACAGTAACAAAGGTATTTTTACATTATCTTAATAAAATTTGCTATAAAAAACATCACAGCTATAATTAGAGGTGACACACTTGAATATAAACAAAATTAATATTAAATGCATAATTATATTATCTGCAATTATTTTACTGCTATGTATAATTTGTGCAATTCTTACACTAGATAACCACAATAAAGCTAATAAAGAAATCAACCATACAACCGTTAATATTACACAACCCCAAATACCTACTCAACAAACACATAAGCAAACAGAAGCTTTTACTATAGCGACTGCACCTACAAGTACACCAACTACAAGTATACCAACTACAAGCACTACAACAACACAAATACAAATTAACTCTATAATAGAAGGAGAAAACAGCTATACTTCTACTACAAAGACTCCTAGCACACCTACAGCTCCAACTGCAAATAATACCACAAATCAAATAGAAAACCAAGCTACAGAGCAGGCTACAGCTATAACCGAAGCACCTACTGTAAATGATGAAGAATTACTAAAGCAAATCATTGCACACAGTGGATATAATTTAAGTGATATAAAAGAGCTAGAAGCTAAACAGCTTATAATTGTAACTGACTATAACTCAAGCAGTGATGCGAATGCAAAATTATTTTCATTTAATGATGATAAATGGCAAAATGAACAGCTTGACTGTAAAGTATATGTTGGCAATAGTGGTATTGGTAACAAAACAAACGACAGCGACAATATCACACCAAAAGGCTTATACACAATTGGAGAAGCTTTTTATATAGACAAAAAGCCTTCAACATGGCTTAACACATTTAAAATCACAAATAATACCTACTGGATTACCGACACAAACTCTGATATGTATAATAAAAAAATAGAGCTTGAAAACACCGAAAACACTGATAATGGTATTCATATGATTAATTCAACCTCGTATCGTTATGGATGTATTATAAATTACAATACAGACCCAGTAATAAACGGTAAAGGCTGTGCTATATTTATGGAGTGTGGTGATTCTGCTACAAATGGAAGTGTTGCTTTTAACGAAAATGATTTACTTAAATATCTTGAAATTTTAAACTCCGAGAAAAATCCAGCAATTATTATTTTTTAATTTTATGAATATTAAACAAATTCAGCAGTCGCTATTTGGCGATTGCTTTTTTATTATAGTGTTATTATTTTAAAAAAAGGTCTTTAAATATATTTATGGGTATGCTATAATTTAAAGGTAAAATTTTATATCAAGGATGTGAAACTATGGGCGTTATTGCTAATGTTTTTAAAGAACAATGGGTATTTATGCTTATAGCAGTGGTTTCGGTTATTGCCGTATTCGTTGTTAAAAAGTACTTATCCGATTTTTATCAAACCTTTTTAAAGGGTGGTTTAACATTACTTGGAGTGCTTTTAATTGTATTGGCACTTCTGTTTAATATGCATGACCTATTCTTGCTTGTACCTATTATCGTAATATGTTGCGAATTATTTGGGTATGGTGTTACTGGTAAAATAGTAACTGTATTATTTGTAGACTTTTTACTAATTCAGCTTGACTACCGTGTAATTGCAAATATTACTAGTCCAACAGTTATGACAATTATTTTCTACGCTTTACAGATTGTAGCAGCTATCTGTATTGGTATTATTATGGACCAGTACATACGTGAAAAGCAAGGTGAAAGCAAAAAAGACAAAGAAGTTTCTGGTGAAGAAGCTGAAGCTTTAAGCGATGACAATAACTCTGCTGACGATGTTGCTGATGATACTGTTGATATTGATGATTTAGAAGATGAAATCGAAAAAATTATGAGTAGCGTTGGCGAAGATTTTGACGTAGAAGATTAATAAACATTAAAAACTAAACTCCTGTTCATAAATGGCAACTGCCAATATGAACAGGAGTTTTTCTTATACTCAAAAGCCCTACCACCTAATATTAGGCAGTAGGGTTAAAATTTATTAGACCTGTTCGATAACTGGAAAAATGTCGTATGGACGAGTAATTTTTTCGTCAGACAACGACAATTTTTCGCAGTAATACTG
>JAZSEI010000115.1:0-7250 GCA_045531635.1 Acutalibacteraceae bacterium | reverse complement strand
ACAAACTTGAATTTGTAGGACTCAATAGAAAAGGAAATTAATTATGAAATATAAAGTGTTGGCGATATGTAAATCATTATTATGGTGTTTTGTGGTTTTGTTATTTCCAATTGCATCAGGAACAATATCGGTAATTTTAGCTTTAGATACTGTTACAACACTATTTTTACAAGGAACTTTTATGGCATTAGCTTTAATTCCCCCTACTATTTTTGTTTTTAGAGGTAAGTGGCAATGGAGAGAGGTTGGATTTGCAAAGTTTGATTTTAAAGGTTGCAAAAGAGTGTTATTTTTTATCCCTCTTCTTGTTATTTTTCTTCCAGTAGCCATTAAAGGATTCTATGTAAAATCAATTGGATACGTGATAGGAAGTTTGTTTCTGTACCTGTTTGTAGGAATATCGGAGGAAGTATACTTCAGAGGGATAATACCCCGATATCTAAAAGAAGAATTTTCGACGAAAGGAATTGTGTTATGGTCTACGCTTATTTTTGGCATTGGGCATGTTGCTACCGCATTCACAGGAAGTAATGTATTTGAGATTGCTTTAACCGTACTGAATGCTTTTATTTTTGGTTGGCTTGCAATGGAGATGACTATAATATCCTCCAATATCATTCCTGTATTTCTGGTGCATTTTCTCTTTGATTTTGAAACTAAAATCGTAGTGATGAACGGCAAAGAATTGTTGATTGCGGAGATTGTTCGAGGAATAATGATGTTCATTATAGCCAGTTGGTTTGCTGTTGTTATATATAAGCAAAGAAAGCGTTAAATTCCAATTTGATAAATAAAATTATTAATAATCCGAAAGGCGGTGTTAGTTTGCCACCAAGAAAGAGTAATAAAGAAAAAAGACCACAAGCACCAGCTATTAAAGGTGTAATAGACGGTGCCGGTGAGGTTGTACAGCAGAAAATTGCTACTACTATTGAAGAAAACTATATGCCATACGCTATGAGCGTTATTTTAAGCCGTGCTATTCCAGAGATTGACGGCTTTAAGCCTAGCCACCGCAAGCTGTTATATACAATGTATAAAATGGGCTTGCTAAGTGGAGGCAGAACAAAATCTGCTAACATAGTTGGTCAGACAATGCGACTAAACCCACACGGCGACAGTGCAATTTATGACACTATGGTAAGATTAAGCCGTGGCTACGAGGCTTTGCTGCACCCTTATATAGACTCAAAGGGTAACTTTGGTAAATTCTACAGCCGAGATATGGCATGGGCTGCATCAAGATATACCGAAGCTAAGCTTGACGCTATCTGTCACGAGCTTTTCAGAGATATCGACAAGGACACAATAGATTTTGTAGACAACTACGATAATACTATGAAGGAGCCTACACTTCTGCCTGCTACATATCCGTCTGTACTTGTTAATGCAAATACAGGTATTGCAGTAGGTATGGCTAGTAATATTTGCTCGTTCAACCTTAAAGAAATTTGTGACACCACTATTGCTTTAATTAATGACGAAAACCACGATGTAGCCTCTACCCTACCAGCACCAGATTTTTCGGGTGGTGGTCAGATTATCTATGACAAAAAGGTATTTGACGAGATTTACAAAACAGGCCGTGGTAGCTTTAAAATGCGTTCAAAATATACCTACGACAAAACAGCAAACTGTATTGATGTAACAGGTATACCACAGTCAACTACAAGTGAAGCGATTATCGAAAAGGTTATCGACCTTGTAAAGCTTGGCAAAATCAAAGAGATTGCAGACATTCGTGACGAAACAGGCTTAGACGGCTTAAAAATCACAATTGATTTAAAACGTGGCACAGACCCCGACAAGCTTATGCTAAAGCTTTACAAAATGACACCACTTGAAGACAGCTACAGCTGTAACTTCAATGTGCTTATTGGTGGCATACCAAAAGTTTTAGGTGTTAAAGAGCTTTTAGAGGAATGGATAGCCTTCAGAGTAGAGTGTGTTCGCAGAAGAACCTACTTTGACCTTAACAAGAAAAAAGAAAAGCTACATCTATTACGAGGCTTACAGGCTATTTTGCTTGATATTGACAAGGCTGTTAAGATTGTACGAGAAACAAGAGAAGAAAGCGAGGTTGTGCCAAACCTTATGATTGGCTTTGGCATAGACGAAATTCAGGCTGAATATGTAGCTGAAATTAAACTTCGTCACCTTAACCGTGAGTACATTCTTAAGCGTACAGAAGAAATAGAAAATCTAGAAAAGGATATAGCAACACTTGAGGGTATTCTTGCAAGCAAGGCTAAGATTAAAAAGATAATCGTAAAGGAGCTTACCGAGGTTGGCAAAAAGTATGGTCAGCCACGAAAGAGTATTCTTATCTATGCTGACGAAATTCAGGTTGCAGATGATGAGGACGATACTCCAGACTACCCTGTTAGCGTATTCTTTACAAAAGAGGGATACTTTAAGAAGATTACACCACAGTCACTTCGTATGAACAGCGAGCAAAAGCTAAAAGAGGGTGACAGCGTTATATTCAGTGCCGAAACCACAAACAACGGTTCAGATTTAATCTTCTTTACCGACAAGGCACAAGCGTATAAGGCTAAGGTTAGCGACTTTAAAGAGCTTAAAGCAAGTGCTTTAGGTGACTATGTACCAGCAAAGCTTGGTATGGCAGAGGACGAAAAGGCTGTGTTTATGGTGCTTACAAAGGATTATTCTGGCACTATGATATTTGCCTTTGAAAACGGTAAAATTGCAAAGGTTCCACTATCTGCCTACGAAACAAAAACAAACCGTAAAAAGCTTACCGGTGCATATAGCGACAAAGCTCCACTTGCTGATATTATTTATCTTCAAAACGACTGCGAGCTTATGCTTACATCAAGTCAAGGCAGAGTGCTGTTGTTCCACACTGGTGCAATTTCAGAGAAAAGCTCTCGTGCAACAATCGGCGTAAATGTACTTACAGTTAAAAAAGGCCACAGACTTATCTCTGCTGTAAAATACGAGGAAGGCTCTCTAGCTAAGCCAAACAGATACCGTACCAAAACATTACCAGCAGCAGGCTCTACACTCTCTGCAGAAGACAAAGCCGAGCAGTTAAGCTTGCTATAATAACTTTAAAAAAATATAACTAAAAAAATGCAACCAAGCCACTTAATAGGCTGGTTGCATTTTTGTTTTCTGCCATTTAATAGTGTTAAGATTATGTTAAATCTGTGTACTGTTACTTGAAAATGCCTTTTTTAGATGTTAAAATCAAATCATAAAAAGGAGGAAAGATTATGAAAAAACTAAGTTTAATATCAGTCATTTTAAGCCTTGTGCTTTTGATGTCTGCTTGTGAACAAAAAAGCGACTCTACAACCGAGCCTACAAATCAATCTGCAACACAGCCTACTGAAATTCAAAGTCAGTCTAAGTCTGATAATTCTGTAGCTGATGATGAAATTACCGATATAAGCCTTAGCGATAGTGAAATTCTAGTTGAAAATAAGGCTATATCAAATGACACTTCAGAAGCTGTTTATAAGGCTAACGATATTATTTATTACGAAGATGGCAAAGACTTTACCTACGGAGAAGGCACAAATGAAGAAGCACACAGTAAAAACGAGGCTTCTTCTAATACTGTTGTTCATATAACAAAGCCTGGTCAGTACAGACTTAGTGGTAAGCTTTCGAAGGGTCAGATTGCAGTTGACCTTGGCGAAGATGCTAAAAAGGATAGCAAGGCTGTTGTTACTCTTATTCTTGACAGCGTAGATATTACCTGCGACCTTGCTCCAGCAGTAATTTTTTACAATGTATATGAATGTTCAAGTGACGATGCCGAAACTGCCACAAAGGACGTTGACACAGCGTTAGCTGGTGCTAATGTAATTATCGCTGACGATTCAAAAAACACTGTAAATGGCTCTTATGTTGCCAAGATTTACAAGCCTGAAAGTGTTGTTTTAAGCGACGACGGCACTACGGTTGAAGACGCTGACAAGCTTCACAAATATGACGGAGCTTTTTATTCAAAAATGTCTATGAACGTAAATGGTGGCACAAAAGGCAATGGTATACTTAACATTAACGCTACTAACGAGGGACTAGATAGCGAGCTTAACTTGACAATCAATGGTGGCATTATTAACATCAATTCTGGCAATGACGGTATAAACACCAGCGAAGATTATGTTTCTGTAACCACTATTAATGGTGGCGAAATCAACATCTGCGTTACAGGCGAAACAGGCGAGGGTGACGGAATAGACTCTAACGGTTGGTTAGTTATTAACGGTGGCAAGGTTAAGGCTGAAGCTTGCTCTTTAAGTGCTGACGCAGGAATCGACTCTGATATGGGTATACATATCAACGGTGGCACAGTTTTTGCCACAGGTAGTATGCTAGACAGAATCGAAGCTGGTGGTCAGACTTACGCTGTCTTTAATTTAATGAATAAGCAAAGTGACGTAGCTGACCTTAGCATTAAAAATGCAGACGGAGAAATTATCGAGGAACTCTCCACTAAGAACGATTTCTCTACAATTGTTTACAGTAGCCCCGAGCTTAAAGAGGGTACTTATCACCTTTACAATGGCGATACTGAGCTTGCTCAAAGCAACAATGGTATGGCAGGAATGAATGGTATGGGCAGACCCGAAATGCCACCTGGAGAAATGCCAACAGGTGAAATGCCTCCTGGAGAAATGCCAACTGGTGAAATGTGGAACCCAAATATGACTCCACCAGAAAAACCTGGTGAAATGCCAACTGGTGAAATACCACCAAATCAAATGGGTAACCCAAATATGGCACCTCCCAAAACTACTTAACGCTACCCCCTACCCAACGCTAAATTTTAATCATATTACCAAAATAATAATTACAACTAATACAGCAAAAGCACAGGACAAATATCAATGACCTGTGCTTTTTGTTTGAATTATGCTTTTATACTAATACTAAACTCTATTAAAAAGTAGACTTCTTTACGGCATAATTTTGCACCAAACTGCATACTGCGTCCTCACAAGGCGACAGCCTTCCTGTGGGTCAGTATTCGTTTGGCACAAAATCTGCTCGCAAATCCGTGTCCACTTTTTATCAGAGTTTAGTATAAACTCTGATAAACTGAAAGTTTCAAGTGTTCAACAAATTGAATTTGGTAGATTTGTTTAGTACAAATCAAATACTTATATCCCGTGTAATATTACATTGCTTAGACTAAAGAAGAAATAAACAGCAAAATATAAACCAAGACATAATCCACCTGCAATCAACAATTTTTTGGATGTTTGCTTTTTTGATTTACGCAATGCGAAACCCGCAACCAGCAATGCAAAACCACCCACCACGATAATTATATGTATCAAAAAGAAAATAAATGCAATAACATAATGTAGCCACATACAATTACACTCCTTTCTGAAATTCAAGTTTGTTTATCAAAAATAAACTTAAGCCTTCGCTGTTTCCATAAGCTTTACAAAGGCTAGGTCGGCACTTATGTAGTAGTTATCCTCGCCAACCAGCTCTGTTACGCCTGCTCTGTCTAGTGTTGCCTTTGCTCGCTTGCAAAGACCACAGAACATAACCTTACAGCCCTTGCTTTGTAGCTGTTCTACAGTTTCTAGTATAACTCTTGCACCAGATACATCTATATTTGGCACACCACGCATTGACATAAGCAGTGTGTGGCTTTCGCTGTTAAGGTTTTCAAGCTTTTCTTCAAACTCGCTTGCAGAGGCAAAGTATAGTGGACCTGTTACATAGGCAACCTGTACACCAGCAAAATCCTCTTTACTGCACTCTAGCTTGCCCTTTAGCTTTTCTGGGTCAACATCTGAAAAATGTACAGATACGTGTGCTGACGCTGACATATACATAATTGCAGAATAAAGAATACCCAAAACGATTGAAACAGTTAAGTCAAACACAACAGTACAAACCATTGTAAGCATAAACTGACTTATAGAGGTTTTGAACTTGTGACTGAAAATAAACTTAATATCGCTCCACTCGTTCATTTTAAAGGCTGTTACCATAAGCACAGCTGCAAGTGCAGACAATGGAATTTTTGCCATAATGCCACCAAGCAAAAACATTGAAAGCAATAGAAATACAGAATGGAAAACGCTTGTAAGTCTTGTTTGCTCACCCGATTTAATAGCAACGCTTGTTCTTGCTATAGCTGCTGTTGCTGGCACACCACCAAGCAAAGGTAAAACCATATTACCTACACCCTGTGCCACAAGCTCTCGGTCTGCGTCAAAGGCTTCTTTTTTCATTCTTGAAGCACTTGCACCACACAATAAACTTTCTATTATAGCAAGTGCTGCAATGGTGAATACTGGCGACATAAGTTCCTTTACCATTGCAAGGTCTACACCCTCAAGAGAAAGTCTGTCCTCTAAAAACAAGGTACGAGGAATTTCGCCAACCACAGCTACACTCTCAAAATTGAAAATCAGCTGTATTGCAGTTGCAAAAATTATACCCACAAGCGACGCTGGCACCTTTGCACCCCATTTTTTAGGCCATATAATCATAATAACTAACACAGCCACAGCTATAAGTGTAGTTGTTAAATCTGGTGTAAAGCCAAGCTTTGTGTAAGAAACAAGCTTATCAATAATGCTTGTACCCTCGCTTGCTGTACCAAAAAAGTTGTCGATTTGTCCCATTGCGATTGTTATTGCAATACCCGATGTAAAGCCCATTATTACCGATGACGGAATAAAGCTTATTAATCTGCCAAGCTTAAACACACCACACAAAAGCATAATAACACCTGCTAAAAAGCAAGCTATAAATACACCTTTTAGCTGATATGTCATAACAATCGAAATAAGCACTGCACTCATTGCACCTGTAGGGCCCGAAATCTGATATGACGCACCCGACAGCATACCAATAACAATACCTGCAACAATAGCTGTAACCATACCGGCAGCAGCTGTTGCACCACCACTTACACCAAAAGCCAAAGCCAACGGCAACGCCACAGCACAAACGGTTAAACCAGCTGTAAGGTCTTTACCAAGCTTTTGAGCATTATAGCCTTTAAACTCGGATTTTAGGTCTTTTACATATTTACTTACCATACTCATAAACATCCCTCGATATTTTAACAAATTATGAACAGTTCAAGTATACCAAATATTTCTGCAAATTTCAGCACTTTTCCACAAATCAACATCTAAAACATTTGATTAAAACGAGGGAATATTTTATAAAAGTTTTACAAAGAATTACGCACAAACCCAAACATAAGGTTTGAGCCTGTGCGTAGCTTGCTAAATTAT
>JAZSEI010000033.1:0-34002 GCA_045531635.1 Acutalibacteraceae bacterium | reverse complement strand
CAATCGAAAAAGAAATACGAGAAACTGTAGTTACACAAATGGAAGACTACGACAGTGCAATGGAAACAGCCGTTAAAAAGGTTGAAAAGCAAAAGGCTGAAAAGGTAGATAAAACCGTTGAAATACGCAGTGGAGCTTCTCTATTTCCACAGCTTGTTACAGGTAGCTATACTTCAATTTATGGTACTGTAACAAAAGAAAAGCCTACACCAATTAAAGATATTACAGAGGATTTGGGTATGACTCAAATCTGGGGTAAAATCTTTAATATGGAATCAAAGGTTACAAGAGATGGTAAATATTCAATTACCAATTACAGCATTACCGACTACACAAGCTCTATAGTAGTAAAGGTGTTTGAATCTGTAAAAAAAGCAGAGTGCCTTGCTGATATTAAAAAAGGAGATATTATTGTTGTAAAGGGTAAGGTTGAGTATGATAGCTACTCAAGAGAAACTATTTTTTCAGCAAAGGGAATTTCAACTGCCGAGCTTACAGATGTGGTAGATAATGCCGAGAAAAAGCGTGTAGAGCTTCATCTACATACTAATATGTCTTCAATGGATGGTGTAACAGGTGCAGGTGATTTAGTAAAGCGTGCTAATAAATGGGGACATAAGGCGATAGCTATTACCGACCATGGTGTAGCACAGGCTTTCCCAGAGGCTATGAGTACAGCTGAAAAGATAAACGGCATAGCCTTTAACGAAAAAAAGCAAAAGAAATTCTACGGCTTTGAGCCTTACGAGGAAGACGAAGAGCGTATTGAAGAAAAGATAAAGGTTATCTATGGTACAGAGGCATATTTTGTAAATGATATGATTTCTGCTGTAAAGGGTAACGCTAAACGAGAGCTTACAGACGAGTTTATCTGTTTTGACCTTGAAACAACAGGTCTAAGTGCTAACAAAGACAGAATTACAGAAATTGGTGCAGTAAGAGTAAAAAACGGAGAGATTCTTGATACCTTCTCAACCTTTGTTAACCCACAAATGCCTATACCAGCCAAAATAACACAGCTAACTGGCATTTCTGACGATATGGTAAAGGACGCACCACTTGAAGATGAGGCTGTAAAAAAGTTCTTTGAATTTTGTGGTGATAATGCAATACTTGTTGCACATAATGCTCCGTTTGATACATCATTTATTTATGCAACAGCAGAAAGAAACGATTTGCCATATAACTACTCATCTGTAGATACACTTACAATTGCAAAATCGATACTTAAAGATATAAAGGATTACAAGCTTAATACAGTTGCAGAATATTTAAGACTTGGTGAATTTAACCACCACCGTGCAACAGATGATGCCTTTATGCTTGCAAAAATATTTATAAGCTTTGTTGATAGACTGAAAAGCGACTATAATATTACAATGGTTGAAGATATAAACACCAAAATTGTAGGTGCAAACCCTAACAAGCTAAAGCCATTTCATCAGATTATTTTGGTAAAAAATAGAGTAGGTCTTAAAAATCTATATAGACTTATTTCTATGGGACATATGAATTATTTTTACAGAAACCCGAGAATACCAAAGTCAGAGCTTGTAAAATACCGTGAAGGTTTAATTATAGGTAGTGCCTGCGAAGCTGGCGAGCTTTTTAGAGCTATTGTTTCAGGCAGACCAATGAACGAGCTTAGAGAGATTGCGTCTTTCTATGATTATCTCGAGATTCAACCACTTGGCAACAATGCCTATATGACACGCAACGGTACAGCAAAAGACGAAAAGGAACTACAGGATTTTAACAGAACAGTTATAAAGCTTGGTGACCAGCTTGGTATACCAGTTGTTGCTACCTGTGATGTTCACTTTATGGATCCTCACGAAAGTGAGTATAGAAAAATTCTTATGACCTCAAAGGGCTTTACAGACGCCGAGGACCAAGCTCCACTTTACTTTAGAACAACAGCAGAAATGTTAAAGGAGTTTGAATATTTAGGAGAGAAAAAGGCTTATGAGGTTGTAGTAGAAAATCCAAATAAAATTGCAGATATGGTAGAACAGGTTCGTCCTATTCCACCAGGAGTTTTCCCACCATTTATTGATGGTGCAGAACAAGAGCTTATCTCTATTACATGGGAGAGAGCTAAAAATAAATATGGTGACCCATTACCAGAAATTGTAAAGGAGCGATTAGACAGAGAGCTTGGAGCTATTACAAAATACGGCTTCTCTGTACTATATATGACAGCACAAAAGCTGGTTGCCGACAGCGAAGCACATGGATATCTTGTTGGTTCACGAGGCTCGGTAGGTTCCTCATTTGTTGCTACAATGTCTGGTATTTCAGAGGTTAACCCACTCTGCCCACATTATGTTTGTCCAAATTGTAAAAACAGCGAATTTTTCACACACGGTGAATATGGCTCTGGCTTTGATTTACCTCATAAAAATTGCCCAAAATGTGGAACACAGTATTTACAAGATGGTCACGAAATACCTTTTGAAACCTTCCTTGGTTTTGAGGGTGATAAAACCCCTGATATAGACCTTAACTTTAGTGGTGAATATCAGTCTAGCTCACATAGATATACCGAAGAGCTGTTTGGTAAGGATAATGTCTTTAAGGCAGGTACAATCGCTACAGTTGCCGATAAGACAGCATATGGATATGTAAAGAAATATGTTGAAGAAACAGGCACAATTCTCAATAAGGCAGAAATGGAACGCCTTTCAATTGGCTGTACTGGTGTAAAAAGAACAACAGGTCAGCACCCAGGAGGAATGGTTGTTGTACCAAGAGGTATGGAGGTTTACGACTTCTGTCCAGTACAACGCCCAGCTAACAAACAGGATTCCGATAATATTACAACTCACTTTGATTTCCATTCTATTCATGATACAATATGTAAGCTTGATGAGCTGGGACACGATGTTCCTACAATTTATCATTATCTAGAGCTATTTACAGGAATCCCAGTAATGGATGTTTCTATGAGTGACGAAAGAGTAATTTCACTATTTACATCACCAAAGGAGTTAGGAATTACACCAGAGGATATAGATTGCGAAACAGGTACATTTTCACTACCAGAGGTTGGTACACCATTTGTACGACAAATGCTTTTAGAATGTCAGCCTAAAACATTTTCAGACCTACTTCAAATTTCTGGTCTTTCTCATGGTACTGATGTATGGATTGGTAACGCTGCCGATTTAATCAAAGACGGTGTTTGCACAATTTCAGAGGTTATAGGTACTCGAGATAGTATTATGACATACTTAATGCACCGTGGGTTGCCACCTAAAATGGCATTTAAGATAATGGAAATTGTGCGTAAGGGTAACGCAACAAAGCTACTTACAGAAGAACATATGCAGGCAATGAAAGACAACAATGTGCCACAATGGTATATTGACTCTTGTATGAAGATTAAATATATGTTCCCAAAGGCACACGCTGCAGCATATATGATTGCAACACTGCGTTTAGGCTGGTATAAGGTACATAAGCCTGTTGAATATTACGCTGCTTATTTTACAGTTCGTAGTGACGGTTTTGACGCAATAACTGTTTTAAAGGGTAAAGAGGCAGTAGTTGCCAAAATAAAGGCTATTAAAGAAAAGCAATCACAAAACCTTGCAACTGCTACAGATAAAACTGAAATGGAAACATTACAAATAGTTAACGAAATGCTTGCAAGAAAGATTTCTGTTTTACCAATAGACATATATAAATCAGAAGCAAAAATGTTCGTTATAGAGGGCGATAAAATAAGATTGCCATTTTGCTCACTTGCAGGTGTAGGTGAGGCAGCTGCACTTAGCTTAGCTGAGGGTGGCAAGCAAGGCGAATATTTATCTATCGAAGAGCTAAAAGCTCGCACAGGAGTTTCTACAGCTGTAATAGAAACCTTAAAAGAATCTGGTGCTTTAAAGGATATTCCAGAAAGCAGCCAAATGTCATTATTTTAGATATTTTAATTATAATAGTGGAGGAGTAAGATGAGTAAGAAAAAATTTAAACAAACAATGTTACTTATAGTGTTTGCTATTTTTGTCTACATTGTAATGGGTAACTTCTTTTTAATATGGAAAGCACTTAAATCAGTTGTAACAGTTGCAACACCATTTATCATCGGTTTTTGTATAGCGTATATCATTAATAAGCCGTATGTGTTTTTCTCTGATAAAATGCTTGCGAAAATGGATAAAAGCAAATTAGAGTTTATAAGAAAAGCTCGAAAGCCACTTTCTTTAATACTTGCATATGTATTAATTTTAGGCATAGTGTCATTCCTAATAGGTATAATTGTACCTCAGCTTGGCGAAAGCTTTAATACACTTGCTTCAAACTTTAATGATTACGCAGAATCATTTAAAGCGTGGGTAATCACAACTTCAAAGGATTATTTTAATATAGACCTTCAAAATGATAGCGATTTGAATAGATTGTTTAATGATGCTGTTAATTTGCTTACAGGTGGAGAGGTAATTGATTATGTTACCGAGCTTGCTTCTGATTTTGCTAATAAATTTGCACCAAACTTATTAGAGTATGCAATTAAATTCACATCAAGTCTTTATGATGTAGTTATGGGTCTAATTATTTCAATATATTTCTTGGGTTGTAAAGAGAAGCTTATTTATCAGTGCAAAAAATTTACAGTTGCATTTTTCCCAGAAAAAGCATTGCCAAAAACCTTTGAAATTGTAGAGCTAACAGATAAAATGTTTGGTAAGTATGTTTATGGAAGAGTTATCGGTTCTATGATTACAGGTATGATCTGCTTTATAGGTATGACTATTTTCAAATTTGATTATCCATTGCTTATCAGTGTTATTATGGGTATAACAAATATTATACCTGTATTCGGACCATTTATCGGTGCTATACCAAGTGGACTTATCTTACTATTTGTTAACCCAATAGAGGCTGTACTGTTCGCTGTATTTATTTTGGTTTTACAGCAAATAGATGGCAACCTTATCGAGCCAAAGGTAATGGGCACATCAATTGGTATATCAGGTTTCTGGGTAATAGCAAGTGTAATTATTGGTGGTGGCTTGTTTGGTATAGTAGGTATGTTTACAGCTGTACCTGTTTTTTCAGTATTCTATGTATTGATTTCAGATGCCGTAAACAATAAATTAAAGAGTAAAAACTATCTACAACAGTTTGGTGAATCACCTAACAATGACATTATGAAGGATGTAGAAAAACAGCCAGTTGACTTTAAAAAGCTAAAAATCTATAAGGCTATTAAGGCAAATGTAAGCGAAAAATCATCTAAATCAAAAACAAAGGATGATAATGAATAATAATTAATAACCTGTAAATATGGAATAAAGCATAGCTTTATTCCATATTATGGTTGACAATATAATTTTACTGTGCTATTATAGTAGCACGCTAAAGCGAAGAAGGGAATTAAATAATTATGAAAAAATATAATAAGCTAACCCCTGAGGGAACAAGAGATTTACTTTTCGAGGAATCTACAGCCATTAATAAGGTTAGCAATATAATAGATGAAGTTTTTAAATCAAAGGGTTATCATCAGGTTATTACACCAACACTTGAATTTTACGATACTTTTACATTAAGTGGTTTTGGTTATTTGTCAGAGGAAATGTTTATTTCTACCGACAAAAAGGGTAGACTACTAGCAATGCGTCCAGATTCTACAGTACCAATGGCAAGGGTAGTATCTACAAGACTACAAGACGAGGTAGCCCCAATAAGACTTTGCTACAATCAGCCAATTTTCCATAACAATAAGTCACTTGCAGGCAGAAGCAACGAAATGCGTCAGGCTGGTATGGAGCTTATTGGTGCAGGTGGTAAAAGAGCAGATTTAGAGCTTCTTATATCAGCAATCGAAATTCTAAAGAAAATCACACCTGATTTCCGTTTAGAGCTTGGTCATGCTGTATTCCTAAAGGCAATACTTAATAAGCTTGATGTAAGCGATGACAAAAAGGAAGAAATCAGAGATTACATAGAATCTAAAAACTATTCAGCACTTATTACTTTACTTGACGAAATCCCACAGAACGACACAACAAAGGCACTTAAAAAGCTACCAAGATTATTTGGTGGTGAAGAGGTATTCCAAAAGGCATTACCACTATTTCAAGGTACACAGGCAGAGTCTGCGTTGTTCTATCTAAAAGATTTATACAGAGAGCTATCTAAAATTCTACCAGAGGATAAGCTAATGATTGACCTTGGTATGGTACAGAAAAACGACTATTACAGCGATATGATTTTCTGTGGCTATGTACAGGGCAGTGGTGACGCTGTATTAACAGGTGGTAGATATGACCATTTGCTTAACCAGTTTGATAAATCAAGCTGTGCAGCAGGCTTTGGTGTAAATGTAGACGAGCTTGCAAGAATTTATATGGCTATAAATGGTGCCGATACACCTAAAATTGCAGATATTATGGTGCATGGTGATGACGGCTTTGAGATTGAAGCACTAAAGATTAAAGAGGAGCTTACAGCACAGGGCTATGTTTGTGAATACAGCGTATTCCCATCAGAAGACAGTGCAAAATATTATGCTCAGAAAAAGGGCATTAAAAAGCTTTGTGTAGTAAACGCAAATACAAGAACTGAAGAAATTTAAGAGATGGGGATACAAATATTATGAGACCACTAAGAATTGCACTTACAAAGGGCAGACTTGAAAAGGATACAATAAACCTACTTGAAGAGCTAGGCTATGATTGCTCAGCAGTAAGAAATAAGGGCAGACGTCTTATTTTACCAATCGGTAATGGCGAAATCGAAGCAGTGCTTGCAAAGGCTGCCGATGTTATTACCTATGTAGAGCATGGTGTTTGCGACCTTGGTGTAGTAGGTAAGGATACAATATTAGAAAATGGTACTAAATTCTTTGAGCTTTTAGACCTTGGCTTTGGCAGATGTAAATTCGCCTTGGCTGGTAAAAAGGGTACAGATTTTTATGCTGGACACAATGTAAAAACAATTGCAACAAAATACCCAAATGTAGCTCGTTCACACTTCGAGAAAAAGGGTATGGACATACATTGCATTAAAATAGAGGGTAGCGTAGAGCTTGCACCACTGCTAGAGCTTTCTGATGCAATTGTGGATATTGTAGAAACAGGCTCAACACTTAAAGAAAATGGCCTAGAGGTATTTGAGGATATCGTACCAATTTCTGCAAGACTAATCGCAAATACAGCCTCACTAAAATTCCGTAAAAAAGAAATCGAAGAAATTGTAGATAAAATTTACGGTAAGATAAACGAACAATAAATTGTAGTTTATTTTGTGAGGGAGTAAATTATGGATATTAAAATTAACGAAGCAATTATAGAATTAGAAAATTGGTTAGCTCACCCTAGCGAATTAGGCAAAAAGCCTTCGAAAATAGTATATACAAATTCATTTGAAGATGAAGACGGAATACATTGTATGATTTTTAAATACAAAAAATCATTTTTCGGAAAATGGTTATTAGGTATAGTTAGCGAGTCTGGCACTTTTAGTGAAATGCAGGAATACAATAAAAACACTGAAATAGAAGATGCTAAAGTGATACTAAATATGCTTAAAGATTATTGGAAACGAATGGCAGAACAATTATAATAATAAATTTAATAATCTTATAGGAAAGATTAATTTTATGAATAGCAATAAATTTAACATTTGTGTTGAATGTGGTAGTGAATATTTAATATCAAAATCAAAAATGAAAGAGCTTTGCCCTGAATGTGCTCACATTTTATATGGATATGAAAATTGCAAGCATAGCTTCGAAAATGGAAGATGTACCATATGCTTTTGGAACGGACAGCAAAGCGATTACATTAAACACATAAAAGGCTAAATCCGAGTTTAAACGAATATAATCAGGAGATTTTTAATATGATTACAAAGGTAATAGCAAATGGCAAAGCCGAGTATGATTTTATATCAGACCTAAAGGCTCGCTGTGATAATAACGATAAGGACGTTACAGCTATTGTGTCAGATATTCTTGCTAATGTTAAGCAAAATGGTGACAAGGCTGTAAATGAATACACACTAAAATTTGACGGTTCAAGCATAGAGAACCCAGAAATTTCAAAGGAACAGCTAAAGGAATATGCACAGCTTTGTGACAAAGAGGTTTATTCTTCTCTTGAAAAGGCTGCTGAAAATATCCGTGACTTCCACCAGCGTCAGCTACAGCAAAGCTGGCTTACAACTAAGAACAATGGTGTTATTTTAGGTCAGCGTGTAAGAGGCTTAAAAAGAGTTGGCATCTATGTACCAGGTGGTACAGCTGCATATCCTTCTTCTGTACTTATGAACGCTATCCCAGCCAAAATTGCAGGCTGTGAAGAAATAGTAATGGTTACACCACCATCAAAAGACGGTAAACCTAATCCAGATATTATGGCAGCTGCTTATATAGCGGGTGTAGATAGAGTATTCCTTATGGGTGGTGCACAGGCTGTTGCTGCACTTGCTTATGGTACAGAGTCTGTACCAAAGGTTGATAAAATTGTAGGTCCTGGTAATATCTTTGTTGCAACAGCTAAAAAGCTACTTTTTGGTACTGTTGATATTGATATGATTGCTGGTCCTTCAGAAATTCTTGTAATTGCTGATAAAACAGCCAGAGCAGATTATCTAGCTGCCGACCTTATGTCACAGGCAGAGCACGATAAGCTTGCTTCTTCAATTTTGCTTACTGATGATGAAGCTCTGGCAGATGCAGTAATTGACGAGCTTAAAAAGCAGAGTGCAACACTAAGCCGTAAAGAGATTATCGAAAAGTCACTTGCAGATTATGGTGTAATTATTGTTTGCCGTAATATTAACGAAGCAGTAGAATTTGCAAATATTCTAGCACCAGAGCACCTAGAGGTTTGTGTTGAAAACCCAATGGAGTATATCGGCAAGCTAGACAATGCAGGCTCAGTATTCTTAGGTAATTATTCACCAGAGCCACTGGGAGATTACTTTGCTGGTCCTAACCACGTTTTACCTACAAGTGGTACAGCAAAATTCTTCTCTCCTCTTTCAGTTGATAGCTTTATTAAGAAATCAAGCTTTATCTATTATACAAAAGAGGCTTTACTTGCAGATGCAGATGATATTATCCGTATTGCTAACGCAGAGGGCTTAACAGCACACGCTAATTCAATTATTGTGCGTAAAGAAAACGAAAACAAGGACTGATAATCAGTGTATAAATTAAATAAAAAAATATGTGAGCTTACACCTTATTCACCAATTACAGGTGATTATAGTATAAGACTAGACGCAAACGAATCTTGCTTTAATCTGCCAGATGATATTATCGGGCAGATTAAAGAGGCTGTTGCAACTGTTGATTACAACCGTTACCCAGACCCATACGCAACAGACCTATGCAATGCTTTTGCAAATTATTATGGTATTAACGCAGAAAATGTAACAGCTTTTAATGGTTCAGACGAACTTATAACTGTACTTATGTCATCATTCTTTATGTCTGGCGATACAGTTGTTACAGTAGAGCCAGATTTTTCTATGTATCGCTTTTATACATCAATAGCAGAGCTTAACTGTGTAGTAGCTACTAAAAATGCAGACTTAACAGTTGATATAGATTCTGTTATTGATACTGTGAATAAAAATAATGCAAAGGGTGTTATTTTCTCTAACCCTTGTAATCCTACATCAAAGGGTGTAAGTAGGGAAGATGTAATAAAGCTTATAACATCAGTAGATGCACTTGTAATTCTTGATGAAGCCTATATGGACTTCTGGAATACATCATTGCTTGATGTTGTAAACGAGTACGACAACCTTATTATTATGCGTACAGCATCAAAGGCAATTGGTGCTGCTGCTATCAGACTAGGCTTTGCTGTTACAAACAAGGTTAACACAACAGCTTTAAAAGCAGTAAAATCACCATATAATGTCAACACTGTTACACAAAAAATTGGTGAATTGATATATAAAAATAAAGAATTTTTACAAAACAGAAAAAACACTATTGTAACTTTAAGAGAAAGTTTGTATAATGACCTAAAAGAGATTGAAAAGGAAAACCCTGACAAATTATCTTTAGTAAGTGGTTGTTCAAACTTTATATTTATAAAAACACCACTTAGCAAAGAAATTTTCAATTTCTTTTTGAGTAAGGGAGTAGCTATAAGATTGATGAATGACTATCTTCGTATTACAGCAGGTACAACAGAAGAAAACAAAGCTGTAATAAAGCTACTAAACGAATTTTTTAATTAAGAGGTAACTTCTATGAGAAGTGCAGTTGTAGAAAGAAAAACAAAAGAAACAGAAATTAATATTTCATTAAATCTAGATGGAGGCAATGTTGACATCAGCACAGGTATAGGTTTTTTTGACCATATGCTAACAGCCTTTGCTGTACATGGTGGACTTGGTCTTACAGTAAAGGTTAAGGGTGATTTAGAGGTTGACTGTCACCATACAATAGAAGACACAGGCATTGTGTTAGGCAAAGCGTTTAACGAGGCTTTAGGGAATAAGGGTGGCATCGAAAGATATGGTTCATTCTATATTCCAATGGACGAGGCACTTGCCTTTGCTAGTGTAGACATTAGTGGTAGACCATTTTTAGTTTACAATGCAGAGTACCCTCAAGCAGTTGTAGGTGCTTATGATTGCTGTATGACTGAGGAATTTTTCAGAGCCTTTGCATTTAACGCAGGTATTACATTACACATTAAAAGTGAGTATGGTGCAAACAGTCACCACATTATAGAGGCTATTTTTAAAGCTGTTGCACACGCAATGAAATCTGCAATGAAGCAGACAAATACAGCACAGGCACTTTCTACAAAAGGTTCTCTTGATTAGAAATTTGCTTGAAAGGAGCAATTTATTATGATTATTTTACCGGCTATTGATATAAAAGACGGTGAGTGTGTACGCCTTCAAAGAGGTGACTACAACACTGTAGAAAAGGTTGCAGAAAATCCATACGAAACTGCACAGTGGTTTAAAAACGCAGGTGCTACGTGGATGCATATGGTAGACCTAGACGGTGCAAAGGACGGTTCTGTACAGAATAAGGACTTAATTTTAGATGTTGCTAAATCATCTGGCTTGAATGTTGAAGTGGGTGGTGGTATACGCAATATGCAGAGAGTAGAAATGTACCTAAATGGTGGCATTAATAGAGTAATTCTTGGCTCTGCAGCTGTAAAAAATCCTGATTTTGTAAAAGAGGCTGTCAAGGAATATGGTGATAAAATAGCAGTTGGAATTGACGCTATGAACGGTATGGTATGTGCCGAGGGTTGGATAGACCAATCAGAGATTGAGTATATCGAGCTTGCAAAGCGTATGGAAGATATAGGTGTTAAGTATATTATCTTTACAGATATTTCTAAAGATGGTATGCTTTCTGGTCCTAACCTTACACAGTTAGACGCTCTACAGCACGCTGTATCTTGCAATATTATAGCAAGTGGTGGTATCTCTTGCCTAAAGGATATACTTAATGTATCAGCCCTAAAGCTTTATGGTACAATTACAGGTAGAGCAATTTATACAGGCGATTTAGATTTGAAGGCAGCTGTTAAGGCTTCTTCACTTTCAGATGAAATAGTAAATAGGGAGATAGCAAATGGATTTTGATAAGTTTTTTAAAAAGAGCGAGCTAATACCTGCTATTATTCAAGAAAAATCTACAGGCGAGGTTTTAATGCTTGCTTATATGAATAAAGAGTCAATGCAAAAAACCTTTGAAACAGGCTATACATGGTTTTACAGCCGTTCAAGACAAGAGCTATGGAACAAAGGTGCAACCTCTGGTCATCTTCAAAAGGTTATCGACATTTATGGTGATTGCGATGATGACACACTATTAATAACAGTAGAGCAAACAGGTGCAGCTTGCCACACAGGCAACCACACATGCTTCTATACAAATCTAAAAAGCTTTAATACAGGAGAATAATAAAATGAGTAACGATGTTTTACAGGCTCTTTACCAAACAGTAATTGAGCGTAAAGAAAACCCACAGGAGGGTTCATACACCTGCTATCTTTTAGAAAAGGGTCTTGATAAAATCCTTAAAAAGGTAGGCGAGGAGTGCAGCGAAACAATTATCGCTGCAAAGAATAACGACAACGATGAAACAGTGTATGAAATCGCAGATCTTATCTACCACCTAACAGTTATGATGGTAAACCAAGGTATCGAAATGGATAGTGTTCTTGCAGAGCTTGACAAAAGAAGTGCAAAAACAGGCAACCTAAAGAACTTCCATCAGGTTGACAAGAATTCATAATTTGTTATATAAATATAAAACAATTTTAAAGTAACAAAAACAGCTGACTTAGCATAAAATAGCAAAGTCAGCTGTTTTTGTATTTATTTGAATAAACTGTTTTTTGATTAATAATAACTCTCATATATTATTAGTTATGCAAAAATTCTTATCAGAGCAAAAATCAATAAATGTAGTGGGTAAAAAATGTAGAAAAACCATTTAGAAAAATTTCTACCAATATTTGCTCTTTTTCCATTATAAAAATATATAATGCATATACCAGACATTCCCATACCAATCATGCAAAACACTGCACTTAAAATGCAGTGTTCAATAGGAACTTTTCCGATACGAGCAATAAGATTATAAAGTGCCCATAGCACTGTAGGAACAAAAAAGGCTATTTTCTTTTTTAATGTAGAATTTTTGCTCCAGATAAATAGTAGTGTAAAAACAGGAGCACCGATACCCCAATCACACTTCACACTACAAATCGTTAACAGTGTAATAAGAAAGATTTTTAAAATAATATTCGAATTTTTTTCAACTATCAGACATATTAAAAAGCACAGTAGTAGTGTGAAAATCATACTTAAACCTACAAAGCTTATAACACCTTGCCTTGTAAACGCCATACAAAACGGTATTTGCGATAAAATAGCAAACAGAAGTAATCGCCCCATGTATTTTTTCTTAGAATGAGTATAGCCATAGCCTTCTACTAAAAAATAGCACATAGTTATAGCTGTAAAGCTTCCAATTCCAAGTAAAAACATACGCAATAATGTTGCCGAATTAAGAAAAATAGAAGCAATATGATTTGCCGTCATCGCAATAATTGCAATATATTTTATGATGTCTCTATTCAAGCCTTTTCTATTTTCAATTGATTTTGTTTGTAAATCTTTATTCATTACTCTAGAACCTTCTCTTAAGATTTGAGCTAAATAATATATGAGTTTTTTTATATTAAAGCAAAGCTCCCACCTAGCACTAGGGTGGGAGCTTACTCTGCTTTGGTATAATACCAAAATCAAATATATTCATATAAGGTGTGACTAAGCCTATAAGCCGAGTTCTGTCATGAACGACCATCTATCTTGGCAGCTCGTTACCGTAACTGCTCAATGCCACCTCCTAAGACACATCGGGCCAATGTATAATGTCTTTTACCACGGTGTTGCTCCGAATAGGGTTTGCAGGGCCATTAAGTTCCCTTAATGCCGGTGAGCTCTTACCTCGCCTTTCCACCCTTACCAGAATAAATCTGGCGGTATATCTCTGTTGCACTTTCCCTAGGGTTGCCCCCGGCAGCCGTTAGCTGTTATTCTTGCCCTGTGGAGCTCGGACTTTCCTCGGGTACAGCCTTTCGGCATTTGTAACCCGCAGTCGTTCAGCTTACTCACATATATATTTTAATATAAAATCACCTTTTTGTCAATCGCACAATATGTTTCTTAAAATCTTAATTTACGATTCATTCAGATTTTAGTTTGAAAGCTTTTTCAACTGCTAATAGTGTTTCTTCTACTGTTCTTTTCTCATCTCTTAGAATTACATTAAAGCCTGAATTTGAAAAAGTATTGTATATTTCTTTTGAATTAATTCTTTGTAGACATTCTTTAAAATTTTTTATTGCTTTATCAGAATTTTTCTCTTTCAATAATAATTGATATAAAAATTGTTTTTCCTTATCAGGGCGTTCAAAAAACCTGTTGACAGAAACATCAGGTTCAGCCAACATAATTAGTACATGGTCTTTGTCAGATATCTCTTTTAATACATCTACAGGTATATTAGTGTCAACAAATATCCTTTTATTCTGTTTTGAAAGTTTTTCTAAAATTTCTAGCTCCAAAATAGTACATTCTTTTGTACAGCCATTTACCCATTTTTCATATTCGTCTGGTGTTCTTCTAATGAAATCGCTCCAGTTTTTCAGGTCTCTTGTATATGTAAGATTTGGAAATTCATTGCTGTCTAAATTTTCAATTAAACTATCTTGATAGTTTTCTTCACAAGCAATTCCGTTATATTTTTCTGCTAATAATTTTACCATTGTTGACTTACCGGCATAAGCAGTTCCATTTATAAAAAACACATTGTTAAATTTCATATATTTCATCTCCAAAATTAATTCTGGATTATCTGCTAGATCTTAATATCGAAACAAACAGCGTTCAACCACTGGTTAAACGCTGTTGTAAATTTGAAGATAGAATACAAAAAACACTCTCAACCCGTGAAAAACCGTTAAAAACATTTAATTACGAAAAATTCCCATAAACAAGCCGATTTTAAGGTGTTAGAAAAACTTACATCTTGAAATCGGCTTGTTTTTTGTATTTTGCTTGCAATTTGTCGTTCAAAAATTAATTGTACTATTATATTTTTATATTGGTGTTTAAATGGTTATTAATATCCCTTTAAAATAGCTTTAATAAGCCTTTTTAAGCCATATTGAGCCACCATCAAAATTTACTTCTTAAGGGCAACAAGAGCAACTAACAAATGTTTTTTAGAGCAACTTGTTGCTCGTCCCATTCTTATGCGATTTTTGATTATTTCCTGGAAGTATTTGGGTTTTTAGAATATGAAGAAAAAGACGTATAAATACTCATAATAAATGTATAATCATACGTTTATTATCTTTTATTTTTACTTATAAAATCACTAAAGTTGTCAAACAGTTTTCTCTCAAGTGGACTTACCAAAAACTTATTTCTTTTGTACAAGGTCGCCATCCTGTCTGCACGAACTTGTGCTGCTTTCTTTGTGATATTGCAAGCTCTAGCTATTTCATCAGCTGTATGCAGCTTCAGCCCCCAGAGCACGCAGGCAGGTGCTAGTAATCTGCTCGCAAACATATCTGCTTCGGTCTCTATTTCTGGTTTTGAAGTATCGAATTTTTGAAAATATCCATCACTTATCAATTCGTGTCCTAATAATATATGTCCTAGTTCGTGTGCTACAGTAAAACGACATCTCTGTAATGATTCACTGTCTCTATATATGATGTAGATTTTATTTTCTGTGAAAATAGTTGTGCCACTTTCATTATCCTTAAGCCAACTTTTATTAACCTGACTATACCTTAACACATAGATGTTGTGATGATTAGCAATTTTTGCTGGCGGTATGGGCAAGCTTTTAATGTTATTTTCTATTAAACATTGCCACACCATGTCTCTTATTTTTCTGTATGTTTTATTTGTCATAAAAAATCACCTCGTAAGTATTGTAACCTACGAGGTGATTTTTTATAAATCGTCATCTTTTAATCGTGGGGCATTGAGTAAATCGGAGAAATCTCCGTATATTTCTTGTACTGTACTGTTGTTACTTCGAGCGATTTTTATTGCTCGCATCATTTTAGGTTCGATTCCTAGTAATCTATCCACTGCTGGTTGCATATCTGAATTTCTTCTATACGCAGTTAATAATAATTTTTCGTGTTCGCTTATAAATTCATCGTTATTTTTATTTGTATAAGTTCTTCCTAATAATTCATCGACACTAATGTTAAAGTATTCAGACATCCTAACGAGAGTAGAAATATCCGGTTCTCTTTTTCCTGTTTCGTATAAAGAAATGGTACTTTCTGATAATCCGAAAATTGTTCCAAATTCTTTCATCGATAATTTATGTTTTTTTCGTAATTCTCTTAATTTTTTCACAAGGCTCAACTCCTAAGATAATTATAAACTTTACTAATAGTAAAGTAAATTATTCTTTGCAAATTGTCAAGAAAAACCTTGACAATTTGCAAATTTCGGTGTAACATATTATTAAACTTGACATAACGCAAAGTTAGGAGGTTGAAGAAATGGATGGTAGAGAATACTTGATAGAAATGAGAACTCAAAAAGGATTAACCCAGCGTGAAATATCTAAGCAGTTAGGTATTTCGGAGAGTTATTACAATTTAATCGAAAACGGTATCAGACAAAAAAATATGAATGTAACTACTTTGTACAGGCTGTCAGAAGTGTTACAGGTATCAATAACGATGCTTGTTGACAAGGAAATAAATTTTATGAACATGGGGTCTTCGAAATGATTAAGCACACGCTAACAAAAATATTTACAATGCTTCAAGTAATGTTATATCACATAATCTGCCATAAATGGGAGATAGCAGCATACAGCTTGCTTACAGCTGAAATAATTACCTTTATAGCATCTTTATTCTCGGGCGATATGGGTTCCTATTCTGGAATAATGGCAATACTCGCTTTTTCGGGTATAGCTTCAGTTGTAAAACTTGAACTAACAGAACAAAATCGAAACCGCCACAGTTAAGAGCTGTGACGGTCTGCAGGAGGTGGTCTACCTGCACTGATGAGATAGACTAAGTAAGGAGATGATAATAATGAAAAAAAGAGACAAGAATAATTGTTTCAGTATAGATACAACGGAATCTAAAGAGGCTGAAGATGATTTCAATCTATACAGAAAGAATTATCAAAAAATCCATACTGAAGTACTACCTAAATTGTATGACAAGTTCAACGAAGAGAGTGATAGTGTTAAGCTTGCAAAATTAGCCGAAGTTATTTGTGAATTATCACAAAAATTCAAGTATGAATTGCATTAAATATATTATCCAATAACTCCCAAAAAGGCTTTGATAATAACGCACCAAATAATGCTGATAACAACAATTTTAATATTTCCCATACTTTTTGATGTTTTTTCTCTTTTATAGAATAAAGATAGTTTTCAGCTTTAACCTTACCTTCGTGAGTAATCCTTATTTTACTGAAATCTAATATATCTCCAGTGGAGTTAATTTCAGTGAAAGCTACATAATGCTTGCTAGCTAATATTCTGAAAATTTCTTCATTTTTAGGAACTTTGTCAGGTTTCTTGATGTTAAATTTGTATATATCAACAAGCGTCTTTATCTCTTCTCTAGTTAAATCCAATACCTAATACACCTCCTCTCTAAGTAAAATAATATCACAAAGTCGAAACCGTTACAACACACCTTGTAACGGTCAGTAGGAAATGACCTCCCTGCTCTGATGATGACAGGTCAAAAGGATGTGAGAAGATGATTTACCTTACAACTAAAGAATTTGCAAACGCAAGAGGTTGCAGTGAGCAATATGTTAAAAGAGTAGCTAAAGATAAGAAAATACAAACTATCAAACAACCAGATATATACAATGGTTACCGATACCTAATCCCCATAACCGAGCTAACAACTGAGCAACAGCTTGAATACTACAAATCACATAATATGGATATACCAGATGAGCTATTGCCTAAAAAGAGCAAAAAGAAAGCCCAAAAGGCTGTAAAGATTAAGACCTTTGAGCAATTCTCTGAGGCTGAACGAGAAGAGATTACGCTCTGGAAGAGGATAATTGCTGATTGGGAGAGCTTCAGACTGACTTCTACTTGTAGCAAAACTGAGGCAAACAGTGTGTTTGTGGCAACAGCTAAGAATAAATATCCTGGTGTAAAGATATCGCTAGATATCCTCTACCGAAAGAAAAGGTATATAGACCAGGGCAATTTAAGTGGATTGGTGGACAATCGGGGCAAAGCAAAACAAGGCTACAGCAAAGTGCCAGATAGCATTACTTGCTTATTTAACCATCTGTACTTGAATGAGCATATGAAGGTAGCTAAATGCTTTGAAACAATGCAAATACACTTTGAGGATAGTGGCAATATAGAATTACTCGAACAGCTCCCGTCGGTAGACACCTTCTATCGTATGGCAAACAGAATACCAAAGGCTGTATTGATGTTAAGTGGTGGTGATAAGCTGTATAACGATAACTGCAATCCAACAATTGACCGTATCTATGATGATATAGGTGTGAATGAAATCTGGGTTGCTGACGGTCATAAGATTGATGTGGTATCTATATCAGAGGACGGAAAAGAAACGCACCACAGACTTACATTATCAGCTTTTATGGACCTGAGAAGTGGTGTATTTGTAGGTTGGGTAATAACCAATAACCCCTCTTCACAAGCTACACTATTAGCTCTACGAAAAGCCATAATGAACACAGGTACAGTACCTAAATACATCTACTGCGACAATGGTAGAGAGTATCTGACATACGATATTGGTGGTAAAGGACACCGTACACATAAGAGAGTTAAGCTTGAAATGCCACGAACTATACTTGACCGATTAGGTATATCAATGATTAATGCATTACCTGCTAACGGTGAAGCAAAGCACATTGAGCGTGATTTTAGAGACTTTACATTCTTATCATCGCTATTTGATACATACTGTGGTTCTAGCATAGCAACTCGCCCGGAGCGACTAAAAGCTAACCTTAAAGCAGGCAAAGCACCAAAGGACAGCGAACTTGCCAAGACTGTAGATAAGATGATTGAGGGTTATTTCAACCACCGAACATATAACGGAGCTGTAGTTGCTGACCGAGGCAAGCCTAAGATTGATGTATATAACGAACACCTCAAGAAGCTGCGTACGCCAAAGGATGAAGATGTGCTTAACTTGATGATGATGCGTAGCACCAAAATGCAGACAATCGGTAAAAACGGTGTTTATGTTACCCAGCGTGGAGAGCGTTTGTACTATAAGAACGATAATCTACACTGGCTACAGGGCAAAAAAGTATATGTCAGGTATGACCCTGAGGACCTGATGAGCGTCCGTGTGTATGATCCAGAGGACAGATTAATTGATGTAGTTCCTCTGAATACAACTATGATGCAGGGTATTATATCTCAGATTGACGATAACAACGACCTTAGTGAGGCTATGGCACTTAAACGCCGTTACTACAAGGTTACAAAGAAACGCTTACAAGTTATCGAAGAGGTTGCTAAGCAAGAACACGGAGATATTGATGTACTTAAATTGTATGAAAAGCGTGCTGAAAAGAACCTACAGAGAGCTACCTGGAGTAAGAACGCACCTGTTACTGAAATTATGTATGGTGACGAACAGGAGAGCTTACCAACAGCTGTAGGTTCAGAAGCAACTGAAAGCATAGTAGATATAAACCGAATGATTAGAAACGCAGAGAAAAGAAAGGATGAATACTGATGTTGCGTGAGAGGTTGAAAAAGTATATAGAGAGCTGTGGCTCACAGGCAGCAGCTGCCCAAAATATAGGCTACAGCTCAGCTGTAATCAGCACATATCTTAAAGGTGCTTACAAAGGTGATGTAAGAAAGCTAGAGGAAAGATTAACCGAGATTTTCCGAAATCTGGATGCTGAAAAAGAAGTAATAAGCATAGGCACATCAAATGCCTATGTTGCTACTTCAATAAGTCAGGGTGTTTACAACACAATCAGATTATGTCACCTTAAGGGTGGACTTGCTATTGAGTGTGGCGATGCAGGCATAGGCAAGACAATGGCTTGCAAACAATATGCTAAAGATTACCCTAACACAGCGATATATATAACCGTCAACCCTTGCATAGCAACAACAGCAGCCTTTTTAAAGTACCTTTGTATGGTCCTTGGGTTGCAACCTGGTCGAAAAGATGATATGTGGTTGCGAATATCAAATCGCTTAAGAGGTGAACGCAAGGTGCTTATCATTGATGAAGCCCAGCACCTTCCGATAAAAACAATAGAAACCATACGCTCTTTTTTTGATACATACCCAGAAATCGGCGTTTGCCTGGTAGGTAACGAAGATACATACAGCAATCTGCGAAGTGGCAGAGCTGCATTTGCTCAGATTATTAATCGCACCAAGCTTAGCGAGATCAGACACACCTCACAGATAACTACATCAGATATAGAACTTCTCTACCCTGCACTTGTAGGTAAGAAAAAAGAGGTTGAGCTTATGCTAAAGATAGCTCGCTCAGAGCAAGGCATCAGAGGTACTCAGAACCTCTACAGCAACGCTGTAGACAACCAGGATATAAGCTTTACAGGCTTGGTTGCTATGGCTAAGGCTATGCAAATACTTGTAAAAGCCTGTTAATAACCTTTTAACAGCACATTAATAACGCTTATAACTCATTTATTGGGATAAATTCTCCTTCTTTCGGTGTAGCCTCACAGTAGCCGAGGCTACACCAGCCCTAATGTGACTCTCTATATGAGGGTTAGATTAGAGTTGGTGTACACACTCTTTACAACAAGTTTTAACTATTGAACCTTAACAATTGAATATGAAAGGATTGAAATTATGCAAATACAAGTAACCAAAGAGTGTAGCTTGTTTAACTGCGACAAACGACATGGCAACTACTGCTGTCATTACTGTACTGAAAAGTGTCGCAATGCTTGCCTTAACGATCCAAGCTGTTGCGACCAGTATATGAAGTCAAAGAAACACAAAGGCTGGCGCACTCAGATTATGCCACACGGAATAATTGACACAGGCAAATCTACACTCGCTGAATGTATGCGTAAGCTGGCTGATTATGAAGCAACCAAGCTACAGCCACAGGATGTGGTGGCACTATTGCATAAGCACGGTGGAGGTGGATTGAATGACTAATCTACTTATTGGTATGCTTATAGGATTGCTAATCGCTGTATTGTTGATAATAGGTGCAGTTGCAGCATTGCTTTTGCTACAACGACTTGTAAACATTGCTTTGGAAAGGAGTCGCAGAAATGAACGCAGAAGAATGGAAAAAAGTAGAAGATAAGCTATTAACATTTGGTATACCTGTAGAATTGAAAGTTGACGGCTATAAGCTCTCCCTTGTGTCGACAAGAGAGAATATGAAAATGTATATAGTTGTATTTATAGATGGCGAGTTCAAATACGAATGGATACACGAGGATTGCGATATTAGAAAGCGTTTTTTCTGTCCGTCAAAGCACTGCCTGGTCAAACAAAAAGACCTTGACAGAGTTACCAAAAGCAAGAAAAAGCAACAGGAAATCAAGACTAACAACACATACATATCATATTCACCGTATTGGACATCCTTTAAAAGGCTAAAAAGTCATCTGATTAAAAATAATACAAGCATTGAGCTTAAGGAGGCAGTCTAATGATATACAAAAGCATTTACCAAAAGCTACTCAAGGAGATGTTTGTTAATATAGCCTGTGACGGTCAACAAATGACCTTGATATGGGATGTTGATAGCAAACTAAAAAGAGCACCTCTTGTGTGTGCACCGAGATTTTTCAAGACCATAGACGAAGCTATGAAGTATGCAAGTGATAACCCTGGATGTGTGCAGGGTTATCAAGGCTTTACAGTGTTTGAAGAAACCTGTCTGTCACGATATAACAGCATATCAACGCTAGAGCCTTACGAGGTTGAAGCACTTGAGCGACATAATAAGGTTTGTCCTCTATGTGGAAGAGCGTATTGATTTTAGGAGGTGTTAATTATGGATAAATTTGACATAGCTAAAAGATTAATGCGTTGCTTCCCTGGTAGCTTTATAAATTATTTGGGTGAGTTTATAGCTCACCCAGAAGCCAACCAGTATTTTATACTTGATAATTGCAAAGATGAATTAGAAGTTAAATGTAAAGTTCTTGCGTGGTTTTCACGAGGTGCATACAAAACAGCACCATTTGGAGTAAGAAAAAATAAAGAGCTTCACCGATTTATGCTTAACGGAATCAATACCTTTTTAGGAACAAGTTTCAGCGAAGAGGATATGGACTTGATTTACACATATCTTGGTAACGATGTCAATCGTAATTTATGCGTTGAGTTCATTGAAAGTGGATATGATATGGAGATTTTACGAGAGATAGAGAGGTGCGCTATCCGTGGAAAATGTTGAAATTTGGAAAGATATTGAAGAATTCAAGGGTTCGTATCAAGTATCAAATCTAGGAAATGTAAGAAGTGTAGAACGATTTATCTACACCAGGACTTACCCTTCTAAACCTATAAAACTTGCAATAGGAAACCAAGGATGCGTTATAGTGCGATTAAGAAACGGAAAAAAACAACTAATAAGAAGTGTGGGAAAACTTGTAGCATTAACTTTTATCGGTGAACCACCTAAAAACGCACGACAAGTCAAACACCTTGATGGAAATCCTAACAATAATCGCTTAGACAACCTTAAATGGGATGTGAATAAAAGTTATGGATTGCCTCTAAATCAAAAGGCTCGAGAACTTTTTTACAACGAGGCAGCGAAAAATGTTAATATTTACGTGAGAAAGAATAAACTTTACAATATTTCGTTCGGTGAAGTTGATATTGATGATTTTAAGCAAGAATGTTTATTGGCGATTTGGAACATCATAGATATACTTGAACATTACGAACCAGATCGTTTTTATTCCTTTTGCAGTAAAAAATGTGATTTTGTGTTTAAAAGATTTTATAAAAAATATAAAAATAGACATAGATACACTTATTTTTCATCATACGTTAATGAAAAAGGAGAATGTTACGCAGAAAATTTAAAAGAATTATCTTACATAGAGGATTTTGATAAGTATGACTTAAGCTCAATATCAAGAAATTATAAAGCGACAACAAAATTAATTTGAAGCGCTTGAACGACATAATAAAGTATGCACTCTGTGTGGAAGAACGTATTGATTTTAGGAGGTGTTAATTATGGAAAAGAAAATGAAGAAATGTATCGTATGTGGAGCAAGCTTTAAGCCGTATATATCCAAACAACAGTATTGCTCTAGCGAGTGCCGAGAACACTCTTACGCTTGTGCTCGCCAAAGCAAAAGAGAACAAAAATCCGCTACGAATCTGAATAATTACATATCATACTGCAGAATGTTTGGTTACATTCCATACGCTGAGTATCAGACAATGGTGCTAAGAAAGTATGGTGCATAGAATATGGCTGATTATTCAGGTTTAATTAAATGCAATCGCATTGATTGTATGTACCATGCCCCTCCATCCAGCCAGAACGGCTGTGATTATTTTTGGATAGAGGACGAGCTTAGAGGCTGTCCTCTGGGTGAGAAATGCACAAAATATGTTTATGCTACTAAAGCTAAACAAGATGAAGTACGCAGGAAGGTTGCGTATAACAGAGATTGGTGGTGACAAAATGCGCGAAATATTATACAGAGGTAAGCGATTAAATAAGGAGAGCGAGTAATTTGGAGTTAAAACAACTAACAACAGAGACATTAAAAATCTTTAATGTCGTTGATGTAAAAAATCTTGGCGAAGCATTGCTTGATTGTGTTTTAAAAAATGATTGCAACAAAATGGATAACTTCTGTTCTCTTGTTAACGATGATTTATCAAAAGACTGGCTTCAAATGATATATCAATACTATCTTGCTGAAAGAAAAAACAAAAAGCAAGATTATACACCACAATGCTTGGCTACTTTTTTAAGTTTGTTAATTGGAAATAGTGAAAGCACAATAGATATGTGTGCTGGTTCAGGAGCATTGACTATTCAAAGGTGGAATGAGTACCCAGATATGAAGTTTGAACTTTACGAAATTGACGAGAATGTAATTCCATTTCTTGTTTTTAATATGGCTGTAAGAAACATAACATCGACTGTGTATCATTCGAATACTCTGGAAGAAACTGTTTTTGGTGTTTGGAAAATAGAAAAAGGAGAAAAATATGGGAAAGTCTCTAATATCAAATCCACCGTATAATATGAAATGGCAACTGCCTTTATTCACTCAAACACAAGAGAGATTTAAAGAGTATGAGCTACCACCTGAAAGTAATTCTAATTATGCTTTTGTGCTAACAGCTCTAAATTTGATTGATGATAAAATGGCGTTGCTTTTACCAAATGGTGTTTTAACAACCCAAAACGGAAAAGAGACAGAAATTAGAAGGCAACTTATTGAAAATAATCTCTTAGAAGCTGTTATAGTGCTTCCAGATAATATGTTTGTATCAACTTCGATAGGAACTTGTGTATTGCTTTTTAGCAAACATAAAGTTAACACAAAAGTTGTAATGATTGATTTAAGACAGAGTTACCAAGAAGAAACACGTTTTCAAAACGGACAATTTGGTGGCAAATCACACGAAAAAAGAACATACTCTAAAACCTTTAAAATTATTACTACGGAAGTAATGAAAAGAGCATTAGAGTGTATCGAAAAGCACAAAAATATTCCAGAGTTTTCAAAATCAGCTTCACTTGAAGAAATTCGTGAACAAGAATATCTACTGAATCCAGCAAGATATATCGAATACGGGCTAGCGAAAGAAGAACAGCACAGAGATTATAACGAAATTGCAGAGAATTTGAATTACATAATGAAAATGCAAAACTCTTGTAAACTTGTTATAAATGAAACTATCGCTAAAAGGCTTGGTTTGGACATTAATCTTTATAAAGAAAGTAAAAAGAATTCTTTAAAAATGGAACAGAAAATGAAGTCTGTAGGAATTAATCTTGAGGTTGAGGACTATATACAATTTACGAAGAATAAAAACGAATTTTGCTTTAAATGCAATGACAAAGAGATTCTGCCAGATATTTTATTGCAATTCTTTTCAGTATGGAAAAATCAAATTGCGTTATTAAATACAATGCAAAATCAATATTTAAACGAACTAAGAGATGCACTTTTGCCTGATTTGATGTCGGGTAAAATAAAATTAGAATAGCTTAGAGAGGGTGATAGTTTGACAGCTAAATTCGAGTAATGTCAAAAATATTAAGAAATAACAATACATATCCTAAGGCGAGTATTAATAAACTCGCCAACCTTAATGCAGCTAATACAATTTCATTGTATTAACGGTCACAAGCCCGATGATGCAGAGTGAGGAATAATATTAGGAGGAATTAAAATGCTGAGTAAAAAGGTTAATAAAAACGGTAGTATCACCCTACCTAAGCAGTTGCGAACAGAGTCAGGCATAATCGCTGGAAACGCTGTTGATATTGAACAGCGTGGTGAAGAAATCGTAATCAGAAAGCACGCTCAGACCTGTCACTTTTGTGGAAATGCAGAGAATGTGAAAAATGTAATGGGCATTGATATTTGCCGTGATTGTGCTGCGAAGATACATAAGGTGGTGGCTTGTGATGACTGATGCGTTGGTTAATCTAAAAGTAAGACAGGACGAAATCGCAAGCAAAATTGATCGTTTAGCTAAGCTTAATGATGAAATTGCTAAACTAGAACAGGAAGCAGACACACTTGAAGCAGATTTGCTTAAAACAGTACAGGAAGACCTTGCAAACACTAAATATAAGTCGGTTAAATATGAGGGTGCAAAGAACAAGCTTCAAGCTACCGTCAGCGAAAGCGTTAAAATCACACTAGTAAGCCTGCTACCACAGATTTTTGGTGCAGTATATAGCGATATGGTTAAGACCACAACCAAGTCAGAGCTTACTGCTCCTGCTAAAAGGCTGATAGCTGGTATATGGCAGGGTAACTTTTTGGCTGGTACTTCGGTGGACGAGGTTATATCCTCTATGCGTTTAGAAGAAAAGACAGCCAAGCTTGTTGCTAAAAAGTGCAAGGGTGTTAACTATCAAAAGGATATTGAAAATCTTATAACTATCGCAGGTATGACAGAGCCACTGGCACAGGAGTATGCTTATCTTATTATGGAGGCAGCAATCTGGCAACAGTTTAAAACTATGTGTGATGTCAACAAAATTGACACCAAAGAGGCAATGGACGAGCTGATGAAGAAGATACAGGCTGCGTTTGTTGTAGAGGTAACACCGAAAATCAGTATTGTGGAGGGATAAAAATGCTAAGCAAGACTCAGGTACAAAAAATATACGCAATGGGTAGTAAATTGGGTATGGTAGATAGCAAAAACCACAGTGAGGATATGTTGCACAATTTAGTGTATAGCCTCACTGGCAAAGATAGTATTAAACAATTAACCTTTGAAGAGTATAAAGCAGTTACGTCTGAGCTTGCTGTAAGACTCAAAATAGAGCAACTAGCCCCTACTGCTCCGCCACAGCACCCACGCAAGAAGCAACATAAAAGCACAGCCAAGGGTATGTCAGAGGGACAACAACGCAAGGTGTGGTCACTTATGTATCAGCTTGCAAAGTACGATACAGAGCCTGTGCCAGCAACTAAGGGTGAGCGACTATGTGGCATTATTAAAAAAGAGCTACATATAGACTGCACACTATCAAAACCATTTGAATGGCTAGGCTTTGAGGAGGGTAACAAGCTTATCGAAAAGCTTAAAATCTATGTACGCTCTGCAGAACGCAAGGCTCTTAAAGGTGCGTAATATGGATATCAAGCTAAAAGACCTGCAGGGTGACCAGAGAGAGCTTGCAGAGATCATCGGTATTGAAGCGTACCTTGAGCTAGTAAAAATATATGGTGGCACGAATATATATATAGCTAAAATGGATAAACTCCAAAATATTAAGCGTGATGCAGAGATAGTAAAGAAATTTAACGGATTCAATTACAAACAGCTTGCTTTTGAATATCATCTTGCAGAACGCACGGTGCGTGAGATTATCGCTAAAGAAAACATCAAACAAGGTGCAACACAGCTATCGTTTTTCAATGATAGTTAAAAAAATAATACGATTGCGGAAAATCTTAGAAATTGCTCATATATAACTCCGCAAAAAAATGAGGTATCATTAGTTTAGAGACTTAATGATACCTTATTTTTATGTGTAAGAGGGTGAATAAATGGAATTTGAAGCAGGTACTTGGTGGCTCTTTTGTGTGTTGGCTACTGCTTGCATCGGTGCTATTAGCTATTTTTTGAAACGCACAATGACAAAACAAGACGAGCACGAAAAGGCTATTAATTACATCAAGCAAACGTATGTCAGTAAAGATGAGCTTAAAGAGTTTAAAGATACAGTCAACAAAGGCTTAGATAAGCTACAAAAAGATGTAGACGATATAAAATCTAATTCGCTTACACGCAAGGAGTTTATGCAAAGTCAAAACAAGCTAGAGGGTAAAATAGACAAATTATTCGATAGATTAATGTTAAGGAGAGAACAGTAATGAACCAGATGGATAAAATCAAAGCAGGTCGATTTGTTAAGAATAATGGTCATGTCTTGAGGACTATCAATATATTAAGATATAAATATGTTTCACTTTCAGATACACAATATGCACTTGAAAATATGCCTGAAAACGAACTGTTAGACAGCATTAACTATCTAGCTGAATCGGGTTATATTCAAATGAGAGAAATATCCTCTCATACCCCTGGCACATTAGCTGATTATGATTTTGAACAGTTAGAAGCCAAGCTCACCGACAAAGGTATAAAGCTGTTGTCTGGTAAGCTTAGAGATGAGCTGGTGGAAATATGAGCAAAAATCGTAAAAGGCGTGCAGTAGGCACGATAGATAAGCTCAAACCAGAGCTTAAAGACACGGTAGACCAAATGCTGTTAAGTGGTCAGACCTACCGTGAAATATGCCAATATCTATCCGAAAACGAGGTTAAGCTAACACAGGCTAGTGTAAGCAGATATGCAAGGCGATTTTTAGCAAGTGCAAACGAGCTTAGAATTGCACAGGAAAACTTTAGGATGATTTTAACCGAAACCGAGCGTTATCCAGACCTTGATCCAGCAGAAGCAATCTTGCGACTAGCAAGCCAAAAGGTCTTTGATGCACTATCTACAATCGGTGACGATAGCTGGACGGATACAACTCCCGAAGCTATTATCGCCAACGCAACAGCACTAGCCAGAGCAGTTGCTCATAAGAAAAAGATTGATATTGATGTTAAGTCTGATGAGCTTATCGCTCTTGAAAGCAATCAATCTCTATTGTATGAAAATCTCCGTAAGACAAATCCGAAGCTGTACGAGGAATTATTAGAAGAAATTAATAAACTACGTGCAGAGGCTAAGGAGAAAATGAATGAGTAAGCGTTGGTATGTACTACAGGTTAGCACTGGCAAGGAAGTTGACGTGAAAAACAGACTTGAACAGCAGGGCTACAAGGTGCTTGTACCTCTGCTTGAAAAGCAAATAAGGCGAAAAGGTATATGGAACAAACAGTATGAAGTAATCTTTACTGGATATGTATTCGTTAAGCTAGATTACAAGTGGTCTGATTACTACTATATGTGTACATTGCCTGATGTTATTAAAATTCTCGGTGGTGGCAGGTCGCCAATACCTCTACCAGACGAGGAAATAATGACAGTACGCAGGCTGGATATGCTGTCCTCTGCCTCACTGGTAAAATTCGAGGACGGTAAGCTGATACCTTTAAAGGGTCTTTTACTTGAGTTTAAAGACTCTTTAAAAAGCTATAAACGCAGACAGCGTAGAGCTGTTATTGAGGTGGAAATAGCAAAAACAAAGACATTGGTTACAGTGTCTTTCCAAGAAGTAAAATAAACACAAACGCAACTATAAGCACAGGGTTGATTCGTCCTCTGCTGTGGAGGTTGCTGACATAGCTCCGTACAATGTCAGCCGAAAAGCTGGCAGATGGCGGAGCTATGTCATTTTAGAAAGAGAGGTTATTTAATATGAAAAAGAAAATTTTAATCGCAGGACTTACTATCGCAATACTTTGTGCAACCCTTGCAGGCTGTGCCAGCTTCGAAAGAGAAGTTAAAAACTTGGAAAGCGAACTTAACAACGGCTTAAACCGTGAAGTTATTGTTTACTCTGCTACAGGTGAAGAGATATCAAGATTTGAAGGTAAGTTTGATATTCAGTACGAAAACGGCAGGGTTTTGTTTGACGACGAGAACGGCAAACGACATTGTATTTATTTTGAAAATGGCACTGTCGTTGTAAATGAGATTTAGTGTTCAGGTGATGAGATGAGCCGTAAAAAGAAATCATTAGACACGCTGGAGGCTCTTTTAAAAGCTACCAACACCAAGTCAGAGTTTAACATTGTAGAGGATTTAGAAAGCTTAGTTAATACGCACGGTGTTTTAAAATCGAGAGATTTTAAGAAAAAGCTTAACGCTGTGCTTGAAAAATATAAAACCTCTGAGTTAACAGCTGTACGCAATACAGTTGTTGACGAAAGCATTAAAGGCAATATGCAGGCTGTCAAACTGTACGCAGAATACTTTAAGCCTGCCGAGGTAGTTGTCTCTGATGACGGACTACTTGATGTAATTAAGCAGTCCAGTAAGGAGGTTTTCTCTGATGAGTAAGTTTAAAACCTTTAGCAAAAAGCAATTGCAGGTGCTTACTTGGTGGGCGAATCCGATTATCTCTGCAAAATATGATGCAATCATTGCTGATGGCTCTATCCGTAGTGGTAAAACAATGAGTATGAGCCTAAGCTTTATTCTTTGGGCAATGAGCAATTTTAACGAATGTAACTTCGCTATATGTGGTAAAACAGTAGGCTCTTGCAGACGAAATGTAATAACACCCCTTCTGCAGATGATAAGACAGCGTTTTAAGATTAAAGATAAACGCTCTGATAATGTAATTATCATTGAGCAGAATGGTGTGCAAAACAGCTTTTATATCTTCGGTGGTAAGGACGAAAGCTCCCAAGACCTCATTCAGGGTATTACACTCGCTGGTGTACTCCTTGATGAGGTCGCTCTTATGCCACAATCCTTTGTGAATCAAGCAACAGGTCGTTGCTCAGTAAGTGGTGCAAAGTTCTGGTTTAACTGCAACCCAGACACGCCATACCACTGGTTTTACGAGGAATGGCTCGGTAAGGATGACGAAAAAGCCAAGGAGAAAAAAGCATTACATCTGCACTTTACGATGGATGATAACCTTACTCTTTCGGCAGAAACCAAAGAACGCTACCAAAGTATGTATAGTGGTACATTCTATGAGCGTTACATACTAGGTTTGTGGGTAGCTGCCGAGGGATTAATTTACCCATTCTTTAACAAAAAAATACACGTTGTTAAAACCGAACCACGTCGTTACACCCAATACTATGTAAGTGTCGACTATGGTACGCTTAATCCATTCTCAGCTGGATTATGGGGTAAGTGTGGTAATGTGTGGTACAGAGTTAGAGAGTATTATCACGACGGAAGAAAAACAGGAAGTCAAAAAACAGACGAGGAGTATTATCAGGAGATTGAAAAGCTAATCGACGGATTACATATAACCTCGATTGTAGTTGACCCATCAGCTGCAAGCTTTATTACTCTTATTCGAAGAAAAGGCAAATACAATGTTACTGCAGCTAAAAATGATGTGCTGGATGGTATCAGATGTACATCTGATTACCTTAAAAACGGTAGGATTTTATTTAATGATTGCTGTGTAAATACTCTTTCTGAATTTGTGTCATACATTTGGGATGTACATCACGCGAAGAAAACAGGTGAAGACAAACCAGTTAAAGAGCACGACCACGCTATGGACGATATAAGATATTTTTGTTACACAATACTACACCGTAACAGTGGTGTGGGTGTAGTTAATCTTAGGAGGTGATTATTATGCTTACAGATTTATCCTGGTTGGACATCGGGCAACCATTTCCACCACTCTGTACACGCAACAGATTGCAAAGGTACAAAGAAAACCGTGCCTTATTTGAGGATAAGCACGATATAGTTTATGAGGAGCAATTCAAGCGTATTGAGCGAGTTATAGGTAACTTTGGATCGGTTATATCTTACGCAACTATTGTTAATTACCAAAAGCTTATTAGCCTTAAAACTGCTGACCTTGTATTTGGCGAAAAGCCAAACATCACTGTTGCAGATGATACAAAGCAAAGGGTTATAGATAACATCATAATTAATACAGAGCTGTTCGACAAGCTGTATATGTCTGCTATAGATTTTTCAAGATACGGTGACAGTATAATAATGCCTACTGCTGACTCTAACATTGATGTAGTAAGCCCTGCTTTGTGGTTTCCTATTGTTGATGAAATCAACATACGCAGATTCAAATACCACGTGTTTGGCTTTATTTATCTCCTTGATAACAAAAATCAAACTTATGGCTTGCGTGTGCAAATACATGACCCAGAAAACCCTACAGAATGTGAAGAACGCAACTACTCACTATCAGGTAAGTCTATGTCTGAGTTCAAGATAGCAAAGGATTTGACAAAGAAAACAGAGATGAAGCTACAAACCCATCTTGATACTTGCCCAGTATATCGTATTAGTAATCTTATTACTTCTGACCGTCTATTTGGTCTTGATGATTACCGAAGTGTTGACAGTCTAATATCTGAGCTTATGGTTCGTATCAGTCAGATAAGCAAGGTGCTTGACAAGTTTGCTCAGCCGAGTATGACTGGTCCTCAATCAGCGTTACAAATAGATGAAGTAACTGGACAATGGGTGCTTAAAATCGGTGATTATTACCCTCGCAACAATTCAGAAGACCCAGAACCTAAATACTTGACCTGGGACGCAGGTATGGAGGCTAACTTCAAGCAGATAGAGCTAATCATTAATCAGCTGTACACAATATCTGAAATGGGCAGTGCTTTACTTGGTGACCTTAGCAACAAAACAGGTGATGTGCCAAGTGGTTCGGCTTTGCGTAGACTTATGATGTCACCACTTGCCAAAGCAAGACGAGTTGCAAACAGATACGATACACCGATTAAAAAGCTACTGTATACCCTTGCTAAAATGCAGGGTGTAGAAATTACTCCAGCTGAAATTACAATCAAATGGAATGATGGTCTACCGTCTGACCCTGCCGAGGATGCCGAGATAGCAAATGTGCGTACAGGTGGCAAACCTACTCTTAGTCAATCAACAGCTATTCAAAGGTTGGATAATATGTCCTCAGCAGAGGTTGACGAAGAGCTTGCACAAATACGAGCCGACACGCTTGAAAGCAGTGCAGGCAGTGTACCACCTCTTGAGCCTGAGGATGAATACTAATGGCAAAGCTTACTTATGAGCAGGCTTTGGCTAAGCTTTACACTGAAGCCGAAGCTAAGCTGATTGAAACCATTAAACGCAAGGTAAGGTATGGCAATGCTACTGTTTATGAAAGGTCATTACTTCGCCAAGTCGAAGAGCAGATTGAAATACTGCGAAAGTCCTCTGATAAAATGGTTCAGGAGCTTGTTAAGAGTAATTATAAAAAAGGCTTAGAACAGCTTTTAAAGGATATTTCAATAGATAAAACTGCTCCACGCTCATACAACCTTATGAGCAGGCTTAATGTTAATCAGATTAATATAATTGTTGATAACATCACCCAACAGCTCAATCAAGCGATTGCGACTGTTGGTAGAAGATGTAATGATTACATAAGAAGAATTACACTTGAAGCAACAGCTAGGAAGCTTGCTCAAGGTCAGACTGTGCGACAAATGCAAAAGGAGCTAGAGGCACAGCTTGAAGAAAGTAAAATAACCTCTATATCCTACGCAAACGGTGCAGAGCATAACATTAAGGATTACGCTAGTATGGTTGCACGAACCACCACAGCAGAAACTCAAAACACTGCACAGGTGGTACAGGGTAACGCATGGGGCTATGATTTGGTCAGAATGACAAGCCATTACCCCACCTGCAAGGTGTGTGCTATGTACCAAGGTAGAGTGTACGCTCTTACCAAAGAGGCAGCAAACGGCAAGTACAAGGACAAAAACGGCAAGCCTTTAATGTTTGCTTATCTCTATGATACAGCCCTTGTAGATGGCTACAACACAATACACCCTAACTGCCGTCATAGGTTTGCAATTCTACCAGCCAGAACATACACACTTGATGAGCTTGCAGAGTTCAGCCGACAGAGTATGCAACCATTTGAAGACACTCGCTCCGATGAAGAGCGTAAAGCGTATGCAAAAGAACAGTCTATCAAGCGTAAACGCAACGAAAGTCGTAGACAGTATGAAGATGTTAAGCGTTATTTGCCCGACCAAGCTCCAAAGACCTTTGCAGGCTGGCAAAGAATGAAATCTGCTAATTCACAGCGTTATCAGGATTTAATGGAAGACTATAGATTCTTGCGAAAATCTGTTGATAATTCGGATGAAAGTGGTATAATTAATTTTAAAGATAATAATCCTTATTATAAAGAAATAACTCAAGAGAGCATTGACAATGTACCTAAACTTATTGTATTTGATGATGAGAAACTTAATTCAAAACATCAACAAGCAAATAAAGACTTACTTACAGAGGCAATGAAACAAAAGACAGGTGTAGAGATTTCAGCTGTTTATAATGAAAATATGGAGCAAATTGGTGAGTATATTATCGGAGAAACTGGTAATGTGAAAATTAAAGCTCCAGATGTACCGTATCACGCTTTTCATAATCACCCAAGTGGCGAAACTTTTAGTATTGTTGATATTTTGAAATTTTGCACTAGAGATAAAATGATGAGCATTACAGTTATAGGTAATAATGGTAATTGTTATAACTTTTCCGTTACAGACAAATGCGATAAAAAAGCTTACAACCTTTATCTTGACGAAAGATTAAAACAGCCTTTATTCGGAGGTTACACATACCAAACCCTTAGCAAAATAGATGTTAAGGAGCTAGACCATGAAACAGAATTAGAATTAAAAGATATAATCATGCAATTTACGGAGGATTGTATAAATGCAGGAAGCAAATATGGTTTCAAATACACATTTACCAGATTGGTTGAATGATGGAAAAATCAGAGAACTAAAGAGAGATTTAGAACGAGCTGTACCCTATAGTCAAGAGGAGTTCGATGATTTACCTTTTGATGGAGAAATTGATTGGAATAGATATAATGCGTATTCTGCTAAAAAAATTCTTCAGGAATACGGTCTTTTAGAAGATTAACTATCTTTAACCCACCTACAAAATAGTAGGTGGAATTTTTTGCCCTTAAAAACGCTTATAAGCTGTTTTTAATAAAAAGGTAAAGTTACACCAAAACAAAATAATAATTAAAATTAAACGCTTTTAAAGGGTGTTTAAACGCTATTATACAACTAAGGAGAACAGAATATGAAAAAGT
>JAZSEI010000012.1:0-7138 GCA_045531635.1 Acutalibacteraceae bacterium | reverse complement strand
CCTTGTATCGGTGGGATATGATGACATATTCCAAAGATACAAGGTACTGCACTCAAGTTATTGAACCGCCGTGTACGGAACCGTACGCACGGTGGTGTGAGAGGTCGGCTACTCAACTAATGGGTAGCCTCCTACTCGATTATTTAGAATTTAGAAGATTTGTTAGTTCTTGCATAAAGGTGTTAATATCCTTAAACTGTCGATAAACAGAGGCAAAACGAACATAAGCGACCTCGTCTATAGATTTTAAATGCTCCATAGCAAGCTCACCTATCTTTTCAGAGGTTACCTCTCGGTCAAGTGAGTTTTGAATTCTTGACTCAATGTTAGACACAACAGCTTCTACTCGTTCAATAGACACTGGTCTTTTTTCGCAGGCTCTAAGCAAACCAGAATAAAGCTTTTCTCTGTTAAAGGGCTCTCGTGTTTTATCTCTTTTTATAACCATTATAGGTACAGTTTCAACAATTTCGTGAGTAGTAAAGCGTTTTCCACATTTTAGGCATTCTCTACGGCGTCTTATTCTTTCGCCATCATCAGCCGAGCGTGAATCTATAACCTTACTTTCTTCATAAGCACAATACGGACATTTCATAAATTGTAGCTCCTAAAATATTAACTTTAGCATATTATACCATATATATATTCTAAAATGCAATATCTATAGTTAAATTTACCTATATGATAGAAAAATTACTGTTCATATATTTATAAGATTGAATAAGCTCATCTAAAGTTTCAAAGTTTTTTCTGTAAACCTCAATAACGGCAGTACCATTAAAGCCCTGTTCTTTTACTTTACTTAGTAATTTTTTGTAGTCCATAGTGCCATCGCCAGGTAACATACAGTCGTTATTAGCGTTGTTGTCGTTAATGTGCAGATGTATTATTCTGTTACCCATAGCATTGCACATATCATAAGGAGTAAAACCAGCACGCACAGCTTGCTTTATGTCAAAAACAAAATCAACATCGTTGTGTAAATATTTTTTCATTTTAGCTATAAATTCAGGATTTTGACTTCTAAAGAGATTTACATTTTCTTGTGCCAGAGTTACAGACATTTTTCTGCCAGCCTGTGCAAGTTTATAAAATCGCTCAAAATATTCCTCATCTGGTATGCCACCCGTTTCTGCAAAGCGTTTATCACCATGAAGTACAACAAGCTTTGCACCAAGCTCAGCAGCAAAGCTGTAATAACGCTTGTAAAATTCTTTGGCATCATCAAATCTCTTTTTATAGTCAGAAAATATCATCATATATTCATAGCCTGATGTAAACGGATGCACAGAGGTTACTGTTATTCCGTAAGCATCGGTAATTTTTTTTACTTCCTTTGAAAAGCTAGGTGTTAATTCGCTTTCTGTATTTACAAAAATCTCTAATTCCTTTACATCGCTTTTTGCCAATGCTTCTAGCGATTCTATTAAATCCATAGGATAAAAGCAGGCAGAAGATATACCAAAATGCATTTGTTATGCTCCTTTTGTTTTGTAGTTGTTTTTTGTTGTTTTTATTATTATAGCCGTTATTGACAGCAAAAATATAAATATACTTATCCATTGTGAGGTTGAAAATACTCCAAAGTAACCTCTTTCAACAATATCACCACGCATAAATTCGTTTATAAATCGTAGGGGAGGGTAGATTAAACCATATATCCATATAAGCATACCATTCTGTAGCTTTTTGCAATTACACAAAATAAATATAAGCAGTATGCAAATAAGTAAATTTTCAGTTGCTTCAAGTAATTGTACAGGGAATCTACACACTCCGTTTGCAGATGGCACAATGGCATATTTATATGTAAAGCCAAATTCACTTTCAACACCATAACAGCAACCAACCAAAAAGCAACCAATTCTGCCAAAGGTGTGAAATAATGGTATACAAGGTGTAAATATGTCAGAGTAATTATTTATATTAAGCTTTGCTCTTTTCATATAAATACAGCTTCCAGTACAAGCACCAATTAATCCACCATAGAATACCATACCACCAAATATATCGAAAAAATAAAATATAAATGACCTGATATCTTTAAATAATCTTTGTGGATGCGTAATAACAAAAATAAGCTTTTGGTAATGTGCAGTAGCATAAAAAATATGAGCCATAACAAAGGCACCTATAAAAGCCGAAACTGCAATTAGCAAAAGCTCAATGCTGTCTATATTATCACGCTTTTTTCTTGTAAATAGCAGTAGCAATATGCAGGCAACAATACCTAGTACAGCCATAATACCATAATAAGGTAGCTCTATTCCTAAGGCTTCTTTTGTGGTAAACATATAAGCTTCCCTTCTTAAAAAATTAGGCAGTGTGTAAAGTACCACACTGCCATTTGATTATTAATTAAAAGTATTACAGTAATTATTATATAAAGTCATCGAAATCGTCGTAGTCGTCAAAATCGTCAAAATCGCCATATTGGTAATAATAGTCACCATTAGCGAAAGCACTACCGTTATACTCTGAATACATTAGAGCACCACAAGACGCACAAGCAACGCATGAGAATATTGTTAAAAAAGAGGTAATGGTAGCCATTACATTAAAAACAAGACCCAAAGTAGCTTTACCCTTGTTTGTATATACATTAATAGCCTTGGAATTTTTATAATATAAAGCTCCAAGAACCACACCGATAATACCCAGAATTAATGATACAAAAGGTAATATAAATGAAATGATAATACTTACATTACTAAATGTTAGATTATTTTGAGATTCATCTAGAGTAGTAGGTGCAAATATAACAGCCAACCAGAAAAGAATAATGGCAATAAAGAGAAGTGAACAGCTTGTAATGCCAAGTGCTAAAGAAGCAACCGATTTACCCTTGTTTGGGTCTTTACCTGGCTGTAAGGATTGATTTGTATACATATTTTGACCATTATTAAACTGTTGGTTAGGATACATATTTTGACCATTGTTAAACTGCTGGTTTGCATTCATATTTGGAGTAGCATTAAATGGTGGAGGTGTATTGTTATTTTGCTGATTTGAAGTATGTAAATTGTTGTTATACACTTGATTTGGGTTATATCCGTTTTGATTGCCCAAATAATTAGTATTATAGTTATATCCTGAATTATTATTAGGTGTGTTTGAATTAGGTGCTGTTGGGTTTTCATTTTGCTGAGTATTATTATTTGAAATTGAACCCCAATCACTTGCATTAGTTTGATTTGTATTTAGATTATTATTAGGTGTTGTGCCAAAGCCACCTGTAGGATTATTGTTTTGGTTATTAAAATTATTATCCATACTAAAATACCTCCATTTCTAAATTTATTCTACTAAAGTTCAAAAATAAAGTCAACTAAAAATTAATCACTTATTCGTTTATTAGAGCTTCTTTCCATACTTCCTCTTTAAAGCCAATTAAAACCTTGCTGTCGGTAATCAATATAGGTCGCTTTACAAGCATACCGTCACTTGCAAGAAGCTGTAGCATTTCTTCCTCGGTCATAGTGCTAAGCTTATCCTTTAACCCTAAAGACCTATACAGCATACCACTTGTATTAAATAGCTTTTTTAATGGTAAGCCACTTGCTGTGTAAATCTCTTTAAGCTCGTTATAGGTTGGATTTTCGTCTTTAATATGTCGGCTGGTGTACTCTATACCATTGTCTTCCAGCCATTTAACAGTTTTTTTGCAGGTTGTACATTTTGGATATTGAAATAAAAGCATAGCTTATTCTCCTTTTAATTTATAGAATAACCTCAAAGGTGGTGTATCCGTCTTCGCAGTGAATGTTAATTGCACCATTGTGGTTGTCGACAATTTGCTTTGCAATGGCAAGGCCAAGACCATAACGATTTTCTTCTCGGTGTCTGGATTGGTCAGATCTGTAAAAGCGTTCAAATAATTTTGATTTTATCTCGTCGGGGATAGGCTCACCAGTGTTAGAAACAGAAATGTGACATTTATTTTTATGCTGAAACGCATTAACAAGCACTCTGCCACCATAATAGCAGTGTTTTATTGCGTTGTCGGTTAAAATTGCTATTACCTGTTTGATTTGCTGTTCGTTTGCAGTTATAAAAATTTCTTCAGTGGGTTCACATTCAAGAGTAATACCCGATTCAAACGCAACACTTTCAAATGGCATAGTAACCTCCATAATAGCATTGCAAATATCAAATTTGTTTGTTTGTGGTTGCTCCGATTGCATTTCGATTCTTGTAAGAGTAAGCAGGCTGTTAACAAGCTTGCTCATTCTGTCTGATTCTGATTGAATATAATTAAGCCATTTATTGTCGCCGATTTCGCCCGATAAAAGCTCTGCATTAGCACTTATTACAGCAATAGGAGTTTTAAGCTCGTGGCTTGCGTCAGAGATAAATTGCTTTTGCTTTGAAAAAGCGTCTTCAACTGGCTTAATAATATATGATGCCAATAGAACAGATAAAATAAAAATTACAATAAAGCCTATAAATACTATAAAGACAGAGCTTATTAAAAGCTTGTGGAAATTTTGCAAATTATCGCTGTTATCCATAAAGCTTACAACATATCCAAGTTCAAATTCACCATATCGAAGCTCGGTAATGTTAAAAATAAGGTCTTCAATTGTACCTTGTGATATAGGTTGTTCAAGAACCTCATCTGTAAAATCAACTATTTCATCATAGCTGTATTTACTGCTGTTTTTACCAGCAATTTTTTCAATTCTTCCTCTTGGGCCTGTAAAGGCAATGTAGGTGTCGGTAGGGTTGTCGAAGGTATCAAAATAAAAATAGTTATTGCTGTGGCCAAAAAACGAAGGCTGATTTTGCTCTTGTATTAAAACAGCAGAAGTAACACCTTCAAGTCTTTCGTAGGATTGGTTCATATTAACCTTATAGTTAAGAATATTAACAGCAACAACAATACCTAAAAGTATAACCGAAAGAATTAAGGTAAGCATAAGAGTAAGCTTTAGCCTAAGCTTTTTTATCATTTGCCTTCCTCCAGTGTATAGCCTAAGCCACGCACAGCCTTAATAACTACATTAGAGCCTATAAATTTTATCTTTTTTCTTGTAAAAGATACATATACCTCAGCATTGTTATATTCACTATCGCTGTCTAGTCCCCACAGCTTCTCTATAATTTGCTCTTTGGTTATTATCTGAGATTTATTTTTAAGTAAAAATTCAAGTAGCTGAAACTCCTTTAACCCAAGCTTCATACTTTTACCAGTATTTTTACAATATATTTCGCCAATACTTGTATTAAGCTGTAAATCGCCAAAGGTAAGAATATTACTTTCTATTTCGCCTTTTCGTCTGGTAATTGCACGAAGTCTTGCTAAAAGCTCTTTTGCCTGAAATGGCTTAGTCATATAATCATCTGCACCACAGTCAAGCCCACGCACCTTGTCATCAATTTCGCTTTTAGCAGTAAGCATAAGCACAGGTGTTTCAATATTATTATTTCGTAGCTCATCAAGAATTTGAAAACCATTCAGGCTTGGTAGCATTACATCAAGCACAATAGCGTCATAAATATCTGTAAGTGCTTGGTCTAAGCCGTCCTGACCATCAGTTGCAATATCAACTGTCCATTTTTCTTTTTTTAATATTTCACGCAAAGCATCAGCCAAGCTGTATTCATCTTCAATAATTAATACTCTCACTAGCTTCACCTCATTTATTATAATAATCTAAGTATAGCATAAAAACCTTTAAAAAAGCTTAAATTTATATAATAAATTTTTAAAACAATGCAGTTAATAGGTGCCTATAAGGTTATTTTGGGTTAATTATACTTTATTAATGGCTTAAATTGCAGTATTAATCAAAAACTAACAATTATTTTTGCAAAAATCAGAGTTGATAAATTAACGTAGTTAGGGTATAATTTTTAAAGAACATACAAAACTTTATGAAAAAATACGTTTTAAAATAAGGAGATGGTATTATGTATTGGTGGGACCCAACATATATTTTAGTTATTATTGGTGCGTTGATTTGTGCAGTAGCTTCGATAAATGTAAAAACAACATTTAGCAGATTTAGCTCGTTTAATAATTCAAGACGTATGACTGGCAGAGATGTTGCAGAGGCTATTTTGCATAACGCAGGTATATACGATGTAAGAATAGAGCAAATAAGTGGACATTTAACAGACCATTATTCACCAAAAGAAAAGGTTCTAAGATTATCAGATAGCGTTTATAACTCAAGATCAATAGCAGCAATAGGTGTTGCTGCACACGAATGTGGTCACGCTATTCAGCATCAGGTGAATTATTTACCATTAAATTTACGTTCTTTATCTGTGCCTATAGCTAATATTGGATCTATATTATCATGGCCATTAATTTTTATCGGTATTGTGATTGGAGCTACAGGGCTTTCGCAGTTTGGTGTTTTCTTGTTTTCGTTTGTAGTTCTTTTTCAGCTTATAACATTGCCAGTAGAATTTAACGCATCAAGCAGAGCACTTAGAATTTTAAATGACTCAGGAATTTTGGCAGGCGAAGAATTAAAAGGAGCCAAAAAAGTATTAACAGCAGCTGCACTTACCTATGTAGCAGCATTATTTTCTTCTATATTACAGCTATTAAGATTTATAATATTAACACAAAGAAACGACAGAGATTAATAGAGTTATAAAAATAAAAAGCACACTTAAAGTCTTATATGCTTTAAGTGTGCTTTTTTAGAGGGACAAATTGGAATTTGTTGGTCAGAGTTGCACTCTGGTGGCTTATAGCATAACACTATAGTTTTATAGATTATAGTTAGTTTGTACTAGATTAAAGTGTTTTTTATATGGGACGCATATAATGCGTCGGTGTCTTTCTTGCTTTTATTATAAGCTTAGATTTTATGCTCTTATAAACTGATTTTATAAATTAAAGTTTTTATTATTTATAGTGCTTATGCCGCACGGGCACTCACTTTCTTACAAAAGAAAGTAAGCAAAGATTGTAAGGGAGGGAATTTCGAAATCCCCTCCCTTAACCCACCCCACACGACCAAAGGGGGTCTTGACCCCCTTATGGAATCCCCCACGCTTAGTCAGGCTTTACTTCGTTTGAAAGTAGCTTTTATGATGTGGGTAGTTTGCTTCAGGGATTGTGCGTAAACCAAAAACTCAAAAAACTCTTTTATCCTCTGCATTTGCAGGGGGTTTTTTT
>JAZSEI010000124.1:0-63824 GCA_045531635.1 Acutalibacteraceae bacterium | reverse complement strand
GTATTTTTTCTAAAAACGAAAGTCTACAGCAATCATAATATCATCTGAATAATTATAATAAAAAACAGCGAGAGATTGTTATCATAAACATTCTCTCGCTGTTTTATCTTTATCGTGCTGAAGTATCATTGCTTCAGCTTTTTTCAAAACTCTTAAGTCGTTTTCGTATCTACACATTTTTTGTGCATCTGCAAACGAAACCCATGTGTAAAGGTCTATTTCTGACCTTTGAATTTTAACATTTGATGTTTTCGACTCTGCTAAAAAGAAAACAACTCTCTTTTTTATTTTTCCAAATGGAACATAGTCGCTTATCTGTCGGTAATTGTCGTAAAAATTAACTGACAAGCCAGTTTCTTCTTTTATTTCACGGGTAGCTGTTTGGTGCTCGTTCTCACCTTTTTCTATGTGACCCTTTGGAAAGCTCCAATATCTGCCGTTATGGTTCTTTACAAGCAACACCTTTATGCCATCACTAAATCGGTGAAAAACTATTGCACCACAGGATTTTTCGTAAAGGCAGGTCATTTTATTGTAACGTACATTTCTAACCTCGCCTAAAAGCTCTTTTATTTCTGGCTCGTAGAATATCTGTCCACTTGGAGCTGCAATAAATTTTATATTATTATTAAGCTGAGTAGTAGCGATTACTGTACAATGAACAACATCAGGCAATGGTGTTCGTGAAAACACTACAATGCTTGTGCGTCTGTACTTTTTGTTTGCACACTTGCTTATATAGCCAGTATAAACACCCTTTTTAGAAATTTTACCAAGTATAGATACATCTATAAATGCTCCCAGCACAGCAATCACCACCCTTCGTAATTTTATTTTTGATTAAAACATTGCGTCTGTTTTTGCTGTTTTTGCTGCTGTGTTTGCAGACATTATACCGTTTAGGTACACAACATCTGTAATTTTATTTTCTTCTAGATAAGCCTTAACATTGCGTTCAAAGTTATCTATATCTATCAAATGTACTTCATTGTAATTTGCAGTTAGGAATGGTGCTACGCCATAGCCAAGCTTATCTGCAACAATTGCAATTTTGCCATTTTCTACATTGCTGTTTTCAAGCACTGTATAAGCACAATCAACTGTGTTGTATATATCAGCTGGTGTGCTTTCTGAATTAAAATCAGAATTATAATAGCTTACTTCTGCTAATTCATCACTTGCCTTTGGCATTGCTTTTACGCTTACGCCTTCTGGCAAACTGTAATACTCTACAGTATCAGGATTCTCTAAAAGCATTGGGTTGCCATTTTTAGTTTCTTTAGAAACCGTTGCTATTATATGTGAACCAAGCACATTATCAGAAACGGTTACAAGTTCAAAGCTGTTTATATCTTCTGCTTTTATACCCAACGAGCCTGCTAAGGCTGTGTATGTGTAATATGCACCAAGCTGTGTACAGGTTTTATCTGTATTGTAATAAAGCTTTTCGTTTCTTTTTTCTCCAAACACATTATACACATCTACAGGTGTAACATCTTTAGATAGATTAGAAAAAATAGTGGATATATTCTCCCACTGATTGTTAGAAACGGTTTTGCTTAAACGCTCTGGCAAAGCTATCTCTACAGCAGACGGTACAACTGCATTGTACACATTAAAATCATCGCCTAAAAGTGTTTTATAGTTACTAACACTATTGGCATACGCCTTTGCGTCGGTAACATTACCCTTAAACACCTCGTAGCCTTTATTTTTCCATATATATACAGCACCATCTAAATAGCCGTCTGACTTATCGTCTGTGCTTATAGCTGGTAGCTCCTTCATTGCAAGTGTATGGGTTGTATTTTGCTGTGGCTGTGTAGCTTCTGTAGGTGCTGTTGTGCCTTGATAATTACTTATAGCATTCTGACCACGCTGTACCAGATAAAACACAGCATAGCCTGCTGCTGAAAGCATAGCTACTGCTATAATACCTGCTAGCACCCTGCCAAATATATTTTTACGCTTTTTCTTCTGATTTTTTACTTTTTTCGATTTTGAAGAAACCTCTTTTTTTGCCATAAAATTATATTTCCTTTCAATCTTTTGAAAAAACACCACATTAATTATAATATAAAATAGCTATAATATCAAGGTGTTTTATATTATATTTAACATGGTATTTAAACGGTAATTTATAAAATATTTTAAACTTAAATCTCAATAAGCAAAAGCAATCAACAACATAAATTAACCCAAATAGAACTAATTTATGTCAAAATATTTATTTTATTTGCCTAAACAGTTGATTTTTACGCTTTAAAATGTTAAAATATTTATTATTTTAATCAAAGAGGTTATTATTATGACGATAGTTCATCTACTAGAAAGAAACGCCAGAGAATTTCCTAAGGATATTGCTTTGGTAGAAATAAACCCAGAACAGCCCGAAACTCGACGCATAACATGGAACGAATACGAGCTTGTAGAGCCTACACACCGTGTTCCACATTATCGCAGAGAAATCACTTGGGAGGTTTTCAACGAAAAGGCTAATCGCTGTGCCAATATGCTTATGCAAAACGGTATAGGCAAGGGCAAGAAGGTTGCTATTTTGCTAATGAACAGCCTTATGTGGCTACCAATATATTTTGGTATACTAAAAACAGGTGCTTTAGCTGTACCACTTAACTTCAGATATTCCCCAGACGAAATCGACTATTGCCTAGACCTAGCAGAGGCTGATGTTCTTATTTTTGGCCCTGAGTTTATCGGCAGAGTTGAGCGTATTGCAGACAAGGTATCTAAAAAATGTAGCCTTATCTACTATGGTGACGGTTGCCCTGCTTTTGCAGACCAGTACCGTGACCTAGTTTCTGAGCACTCTGGTAACTTCCCAGAGTGTACATTAGAGGAGTCTGACAATGCTGCTATTTACTTCTCATCTGGTACAACAGGCTTCCCTAAAGCTATTTTACATAATCACGAAAGCTTAATACACTCTTGCAGAGTAGAGCAAAATCACCACAGTCAAACAAAGGACGACTGCTTCTTGTGCATACCACCACTTTATCACACAGGTGCTAAAATGCACTGGTTTGGTAGCTTGCTAACAGGCTCTAAGGCTGTTATACTAAAGGGTGCTCAAGCAAAAAATATTCTAGAGGCTGCAAGCTCTGAGCAATGCTCTATTGTATGGTTGCTTGTACCTTGGGCACAGGATATTCTTAATGCTCTTGACAGAGGCGAAGTAAAGCTTTCTGACTACGATTTATCTAAGTGGCGTCTTATGCACATTGGTGCTCAGCCTGTACCACAAAGTCTTATCAAGCGTTGGCTAGAGTACTTCCCTAATCATCAGTACGACACAAACTACGGTTTATCAGAGTCTATAGGCCCTGGTGCTGTACACCTTGGCGTTGAAAATGTACACAAGGTTGGTGCAATTGGTGTGCCAGGCTATGGTTGGGAAGTTAAGATTGTTGACCCTGACGGTGTTACAGTTGAGCAAGGTGATGTTGGTGAGCTTTGCCTGAAGGGTCCTGGTGTTATGACCTGCTATTATCGTGACGAAGAGGCTACAAAGTCTACTATAAAAGACGGATGGCTATTCTCTGGCGATATGGCTATGCAGGACGAGGACGGATTTATCTATCTTGTTGACCGTAAAAAGGATGTTATCATTACAGGTGGTGAAAACCTTTACCCTGTACAGATTGAAAACTTCTTGGCTGCACACAACAAAATAAAGGATGTTGCTGTTATTGGTTTACCAGACGCTCGTTTGGGCGAGATTGCCACAGCTATCATCGAACTAAAAGCTGATATGACCTGCACAGAGGAAGAAATTAACGAGTTCTGCCTTGAGCTACCTCGTTACAAACGCCCTCGTCGTATTATATTTGCAGAGGTACCTCGAAACCCAACTGGTAAGATTGAAAAGCCAAAGCTAAGAAAGCTATATGGTGCAGAAGGTCTTGTTGATTCTCAAAATAAATCATAAGATTTAAGTTTGAAAAACAAAGGGTGATAGATATGTTAAGATTACGACCATATAATTCTAACGATGCCGAGAAAATTTTATCGTGGAGTAATAACGAAAAAGCTTTTTACAAGTGGACAGCCGGTGTTTTGGGTGATTATCCACTAAGCAAAGAGCAATTTAACACAGTCACAAACCTTATGGCATTTACTGCCATTGATGATAACGAAGTAGTAGGATTTTTCACAATGAGAAAACCTACTGACTCTTTTGATGAATTGAGATTTGGTTTTGTAGTTGTAGATTCTGAAAAGCGTGGCAAAGGCTACGGAAAAGGAATGCTACAGCTAGGACTTAAATACGCAAAAGAGATTTACGGAGCAAAAAAGGTTTCGCTAGGTGTTTTTGAAAACAACGAATCTGCATATTACTGCTATAAGGCAGTAGGATTTAAAGATGTTGTTTTGGAAGAGGTAGAGATGTATACCGTACTTGGCGAAAACTGGAAATGCTTAGAGTTAGAAACTCAACTGTAAATTCTATTTTGCTAATAAATATATAATAACAGAAAGGATATAGAATATGAAAAAGCTTATGATTGGTAACCAAGCTGTTGCCACTGGTCTTTATGATGGTGGTCTTGGTGTAGTTTCTAGCTACCCTGGCACTCCTTCAACTGAAATTACAGAATTTTTATCTAAATATGACGACATACACTCAGAATGGGCACCTAACGAAAAGGTAGCCTGTGAGGTTGCATTTGGTGCAAGCCTTGCTGGTGCTCGTTCAGCCTGTGCTATGAAGCACGTAGGTCTTAATGTTGCTGCTGACCCAGTATTCACACTTTCTTACACAGGTGTAAACGGTGGTATGGTAATCTGCGTTGCTGATGACCCTGCTATGCATTCATCTCAGAACGAGCAGGATTCTCGTCACTATGCTATTGCTTCAAAAATTCCTATGCTAGAGCCAGCTGACTCACAAGAGGCTTACGATTTTGCTAAATCAGCATTTGAGCTATCAGAAAAATACGACACACCTGTATTCCTAAGAATGTGCACTCGTATTGCTCACAGCCAGTCTATTGTTGAGCTTGGCGAAAAAACTCCAGCTGTTTTAAAGGATTACGAAAAGAATCCTCAGAAATACATAATGATGCCTGGTAACGCTATTAAGCGTCACCCTGTTGTAGAGGCTCGTACTCAGGCTCTTACAGAGCTAGCTGAGGATTGTATGTACAACACAGTAGAGATGAACTCAGACGAAATTGGTATTATTACATCTGGCTGTTCATATCTTTATGTTAAAGAGGTACTAGGCGATAACGCTAGTATTCTAAAGATTGGTATGCCTAACCCACTACCAGTAAACCTAATAAAAGATTTTGCTTCAAAGGTTAAGAAGCTTTATGTTATAGAGGAGCTTGACCCAATTATCGAAACTCATGTTAAGGCACTTGGTATTGAGGTTGTTGGTAAGGATGTATTCTCTATTCTTGGAGAGTTCTCACAGCAGACAATCGCTAAGGCTTTTGGTATGGAAGAAAAAGACAGCGTAAGTGCTGATTCTGTTATCCCTAATCGTCCACCTATGATGTGTGCTGGTTGTCCTCACCGTGGTATGTTCTATACTCTTGCTAAAAACAAGGTTACTGTTCACGGTGATATCGGTTGCTATACACTTGGTGCAGTACCTCCACTTTCTGCTCTTGATACAACTTTATGTATGGGTGCATCTATCTCTGGCTTACATGGATTTAATACAGCAAGAGGCGAAGAAACAGAGAAAAAATCTGTTGCTGTTATCGGTGATTCAACCTTTATGCACTCAGGTATGACAAGCCTTGTAAATGTTGCATACAACGCAACAAACTCAACAGTTATTATTCTTGATAACTCAATTACAGGTATGACTGGTCATCAGCAGAATCCAACAACAGGCTTTAATATTAAGGGCGACCCAGCTGCAAAGGTTAACCTAGAGGCTCTTTGTAAGGCTCTTGGTATTAACAGAGTAAGAGTTGTAGACCCTTATGATTTAAAGGCTTGCCAAACTGCAATTAAAGAGGAGCTTGCAGCAGAGGAGCCATCTGTTATTATTTCTCGCAGACCTTGCGTACTTCTAAAGTCTGTTAAGCACGAAGCTCCACTTACAGTAGACGCTGACAAGTGTAAGTCTTGTAAGCGTTGTATGGGTCTTGGTTGTCCTGCAATCAGCTTAAAAGACGGTAAGGCTAAAATCGACAACACACTATGCGTAGGCTGTGGCGTATGTAAGCAGCTTTGTGCATTTGACGCTATCGTTTAAGGAGGTTTTTCGTATGAACACAAAAAGCATTATGATAGTAGGTGTAGGTGGACAGGGTAGTCTGCTTGCGTCAAAGCTTCTTGGACGCTTACTTATGGACGAGGGCTACGATGTAAAGGTTTCTGAGGTTCACGGTATGAGCCAGCGTGGTGGCTCTGTTGTTACCTATGTAAGATATGGCGAAAAGGTTTATTCTCCAATTGTTACCGAGGGTGAAGCTGATGTTATTATTGCATTCGAGAAGCTAGAGGCTGCTCGTTATGCTAAATATTTAAAGAAAGATGGTCTTATTGTTGTTAACACACAGCAAATCGACCCAATGCCTGTTATTATTGGTGCAGCAGAGTATCCAACAGAGGTACTAACTGAGCTTACAAGCAAGGGCTTGAATGTAGAGGCTTTAGACGCACTAACTCTTGCAGAGCAGGCAGGCTCATCAAAGGCTGTAAATATTGTACTTATGGGTAAAGCTGCAAAGCAGTTTGATATTCCTTATGAGCGTTGGATAAAGGCTATTGAAAACACTGTAGCAGAACGCTTTGTAGAAATGAATAAAAAGGCGTTTGACCTTGGCTATAATTATTAATTGATAAATTATTTTACGAACAAATTTATACAAGAAGGCGAATAAAATGCAGAATTATTTTCAAAAAGAAATCGAAACAATGCCTGTTGAAGAAATTAAAAAGCTTCAATCAGAAAAGCTTGTAAAGCAGGTAAAGCACGTTTACGAAAATGTGGAATACTACCGTAACCTTATGGACGAAAAGGGTGTTACACCTGATGACATTAAGGGTATCGAGGATTTACACAAACTACCATTTTTAACTAAGGCAGACCTTCGTGACGCTTATCCTTATGGTCTTTTGGCTACACCTTTAAGCGAGTGTGTTCGTATACATTCAACATCTGGTACAACAGGTAAACGAGTTGTAGCCTTTTACACTCAAAATGATATTGACCTATGGGAAGACTGCTGTGCAAGAGCTATTGTTGCAGCAGGTGGTACAAAAGAAGATGTATGTCAGGTAGCTTATGGCTATGGTCTATTTACAGGTGGCTTTGGTCTAAATGGTGGCTCACAAAAGGTTGGCTGTTTAACACTACCTATGTCATCTGGTAACACAGAGCGTCAAATTCAGTTTATGACAGACCTTAACGCAACAATACTATGCTGTACACCTTCTTATGCTGCATATATAGGCGAAACACTACAGGAGCAAGGCTATAAGCCAGAGGATATTCCACTAAAGGCTGGTATTTTTGGTGCTGAGCCTTGGACAGAGGAAATGCGTCGTAACATTGAAAAAACATTAGGCATTAAGGCTTACGACATTTTCGGTCTTACAGAATGTTCTGGTCCTGGTGTTGCATTTGAATGTTCTGAGCAAACAGGTATGCACATCAACGAGGATCACTTCTTAGCAGAAATCATCGACCCAGACACAGGCGAGGTTCTACCAGAGGGTACAAAGGGTGAGCTTGTATTTACTTCACTTGATAAAGAGGCATTCCCACTACTTCGTTATCGTACTCGTGACATTTGTGTACTATCAAGAGAAAAATGTGCTTGTGGCCGTACTCTTATCAAAATGGCTAAGCCTATGGGTAGAAGCGACGATATGATGATTATTCGTGGTGTTAATGTATTCCCAAGTCAGATTGAAACTGTACTGCTTAAAGAGGGCTATCAGCCTAACTATCAGATTATTGTTGACCGTAAGGGTAACACAGACACATTTGATGTAAATGTAGAAATGAATGTAGACCAGTTTACAGACACAGTTGCTGGTATTACAGCAAAAGAAAAGGCTCTTGCAAACGCTATGAAAACTATGCTGGGCATTAACCCTGCTGTACACCTAGTAGAGCCAAAATCTATTGTTCGTAGCGAGGGTAAGGCTGTAAGAGTTATCGACAAGCGTAAGCTACACGATTAAGAAAGGGGTATAATTTATGTCATTAAAGCAATTAAATATTTTTGTTCAAAACAAAAAGGGTGCTTTGGTTGAAATTACAGAAACCTTGGCAGCACACAATGTAAATATCCGTGCTCTTTCAATTGCAGATACAGAAGAATTCGGTATTCTTCGCCTAATTGTAAACGACAACGAAACAGCATCTAAAATTCTTGCAGACAAGGAATACCTCCTAAAAATTACAGAGGTTGTTGGCGTAAAAATTGGCGATGCACCAGGCAAGCTTTCAACTGCTCTTGAAGTTCTTGATAACGAGAACATAAATGTTGAATACCTTTACGCATTTATGGCTCGTACAGAAAAGCACGCCTATGTTGTACTAAGAGTAGCCGACAACGCTTTGGCTGAACAAGCCCTAGAAAAGGCTGGCTACCATATGATTACAGACGCTGATATTAACAAGCTGTAAATTATATTAACTATTATAAATTTAAATAAAATACTGTTAAGGTGAGGGTAGATATTATGCCCTCACCTTGATTTTTATATTTAACAAGGTGAATATTTTTACACCTTACAATTGACAAGCTGTAATTATTGTTATATAATAACTACAAGAGGTGACACCGATGCAAGATTTAATAAAAAAATGCCCAATATGTAATGGTGAAGTTTATGTGTCAGGTTTACAATGTGTTGGCTGTGGTGTAGAATTTAAAAAGCATTTTAAGCTTTCTATTTTTGAGAAATTAAGCAAAGAACAATATAATTTTTTAATAACATTTCTTACACACCAAGGTAGCTTAAAAGCAGTTCAAAACAAGCTTGGTATATCTTATGCTAATGCTAAAAAGCAATATGCCGACATACTTAAAGTATTAGAATTAACGGGAGAAAAAAACACAATGGAGGTATTTGATATGAGTATTTGGGATATAGACATTACTAGTTTAAACGCGTCTGAAATTATAAAATCAAAACTTAAAGAAAACAATGGTACAGCCAATGTAACATCCTTAACAGGTAAGATATATAACCTCCGAGTTATCGAAGACGGAAAAATCTATTGTGACGAGCTAGCCTCTTCTCCAAGATACGATTACGGAGTATTCGATGCAATTGTTGATTGTATAAAGGCTCAACCAAATGGTATTGCTAAAAAAGGAGATGGGCGTGGAGCAAAATTTGGTGACGAGAATTGTGACGAAACTACTATAGTAGGAAGCATTGCAAAATATATGAATAAAAAACCTAAAGATTCTGTTGATGACCCTGTGTCTGTTCTTGCTGCAATACTTGCTTGGGCAGAAATCGTAGAAAATAAAAAAGGTGTTCTTGAATTGACTGAAAGTTATAAGTTGAAACTGTTAGCTAAAAGTTTTGAAGAAGAGCTTCTCGAAAATGCAGAAACAGCAAAAAGCAAATACGGATATAATCCTACCTATTATTTTAGAATGATTAATCAGAACGGTGGTGTTAAAACTGCCAAAATATTAATAGAAAAAACGATAAAAGAAGGCTTAGCTGAGGGTTTTCTAAAGCTTGTTGAATATAATGCTGTTGAGTTGTCAATGGAGGCTTCTGTATGCAAAGCAAAATACAATAGTCTATTTACTGATGATGAAATAAAACTTTGTAACGAACTATGTTCAATACATAAAAATCTCAAATAATAAATTTGCTAACTGCTATAAAAAACAAATAACATCATTAAACACTATTAAAGCATCTTGGGTTAAGCCTAAGGTGCTCTTTCCTTACTCTTGAAGTAATATTAAAATAATACTAAAGATCATTAAAAATATAAAAATCAACTCAGCGTTTAGTTTTATATTCTTTTTGTTGTTTGAATAATTAACCATACTGTGTTATTATTAATTTACAGCAGAAAGCATAAAAACAAGGATGTGTTTTGATGCAACCGTCAATTGGAGAAAATATTAAAATAATGCGTAAAAAATGTGGCTTTAAGCTTTAGGGCATAAAGCGTGAATCATTTAAAACCTTAAAAGGTGAGTTTCTAGACATTGCCTATTACTCAATTCTAAAAAGTGATATTACAAACTAAATTTTGATTATTATATAAGGAGAAGAATATGCAATACGCAATTGAATTATACTTTGATAAAGAGCTTACAGAAAAAATATTAAAGCTTGTACAAAAGCTGGCTGATAATAATTTAACCACTAAGTTTTTACAGTGGAAAACACGCCCTCATGTTACATTGGCTTGTTTTAATGACATTGATGAAAACAGATGTATAGAGCTATTAAAAGCCTTTGCAGAAAATCATAACCAGCTACCAGCCTTTCTTGACTCGGTAGGTATGTTTAATGACACAAAAACAATCTTCTTAAATCCTACTATGACAAAAAATATGTATCAACTCCAATCTGAGTTACATACAGCCTTGTCTGAATTTGACACAAAGGGTTGGGAATGGTATTTACCAGATGGCTGGGTACCACATTGTACTGTTGCTTTAACTAGCGAAGACAAAGAAGATGTCTTCTATAAAGCAAGCAACCTAATTCTAAGAGAGTTTAAAAAAATAGAGGGCAAATATACAGCCCTTGGACTTGTTAAAATTACATTCCCAGTAGAGGAACTTGCAGTTATTCCATTAGGTGCAGAAAAATAAAAGAATAAAATTTTAATCGACAAAAAGCCGACAAGCAGAAGTTACTCTGTTTGTCGGCTTCTTATTTTATGATATAGGCTGTTTCAAAATAAAAATCACTGTCTATTTTACCTAAAAGTTGCACTTTATATGTAAACACTCAGCTTAGAAATTAATCCTACACTTTCTTATTATTTTCAACCTGCTTGAACTTATCACAATATTTACTTACTTAAAATTATATTACAAATTCTGTCTACATCACTTAGTAGTAAATCAGGATATAGTGGTAAGGTCAATACACTTAAGCTTATTTTTAAAGCTACAGGTGTATCGTTCACATCGTATTTATCACAGTAGCAGTCAAACGCATTGGTTAGTGGATAAAAATATTTTCTGGAATACACACCGTTTTCTGCCAGTGCATTAAATACATCATCTCTGTTTTTACCAAATAATTCTTCATCAATTACTATAGGGAAATATGAGTAGTTTGATGTAACATTATCTTGAATTGGTGAAAGCTTTATACCCTCTACCCCAAGTAAATGTTCTCTATAACGTTCTACTACAGCCTTTCTCTTAGCAATTTCTTCATCAATATTCTTTAAATTACATAGTCCCATTGCAGCACAAAATTCATTCATTTTAGCATTAGCACCAATTCCACTTACTGTTTCAGGGCCTCTAATTCCAAAGTTTTTAAGATTATAAATTTCATCAATCAATGCCTCATCCTTAAAGCATACAGCACCACCCTCAATAGTATTAAATACCTTTGTTGCGTGAAAGCTAAAGCAAGAAGCGTCGCCAAAGCAACCAATACCTTTTCCGTTATATTTAACACCAAAAGTATGTGCAGCATCATATATAACCTTTAAGTTATGCTTTTGAGCAATCCTTTCGATTTCTTCAACATTACATATATTACCATATACATGAACAGGGATAATTGCAGATGTTTTTTCTGTAATTAGTTCCTCTAGCTTTGTTACATCAATAGTATAATCATCAGGATTAATGTCACAAAAAACCGGTACAAGGCCATTACGCACAATTGCGTGAGTTGTTGAGGCAAATGTGAATGGTGTAGTTATAACCTCACCTGTTAACCCCATAGCCTGTATAGTAAGCTCTAAAGCCATATGACCATTTGTAAGAAGGTCTATATTTTCTACGCCCAAATATTCCTTCAGCTGTGTTTGTAATCTTTGGTGCTTACTACCCATATTTGTAAGCCAGCGTGTCTCCCAAATATCTTTAATTTCGTTTATATAATCATCAAACTCAGGCATAGATGATTGTGTAACTAAAATTTTGCTCATAGAATTTTATTCTCCTGTATATTTTCGTCATATAAAAGCTAGATAATCTATCGGCTTGATTATCAAAACAATATATCTTGAATTACTTGCGATAATAAATTTTTCATATATTCCTACTTTGATTTTACAGAAAAATTGCTAGGATTGCAATACCTAATTATCACAAATATAAAATAAGTACTATAGATTCATAATATTTGCTAATACTAAACACCATTTAAACAGGCATTAGTATAACAACAACGAGTGAAGATAATTAATTTTATCTTCACTCGTAGCTATAAAATGTCTATTTATTTTCTTGTTTCTCATTAAATACCCAAAACTTTTGAATCACAAAGTTTAGTGGTACAGTTATTATTAAGTTCAAAATTGGTGCAATAAAATCATTCCATCCCAAACATCTAACCCAAAAGATCAATAATAACTCACTTAAAAATAAACTTGTAAAAGCATATGATACATATGTTTTTAGTAATGCACTAAAAATACTTCGTGTTGATTCTTCGCTTTTCTTAAACACAAATCTGTTATTCCAAAAGAAAGACCAAGCAACGCTTAATACATACATCATAAATTGTGCTATATAAATATCATATGAAGACCATATTTCAAAAAAACGCATTAATTGTAAGGATATTACATAGATCAGATACCCTATCACTGTATTGGTGGCTCCAACGATTCCGAATCGTATAAATTGCTTTAATGTTTTCATATTAGAAGTTATTAATTGATTCAATTATGTAATCCTGTTCAGTTTCTGTCATTCCGTTATAAAGTGGAATTGAAAGTACAGTTTCTGCGTTTTTTTCTGTAATTGGCAACGAACCACTCTTTACACCTAAATATTGATATGCCTCAGATTGGTGAGGAGGTATTGGATAGTGAATGATTGCACCAATACCTTTGTCATCAAGGTATTTTATAAGATTTTCTCTGTCCTCAGATTTAATTACAAACTGATGCCAAACATGTGTTGCGTCTTCTCGAATTTCAGGAAGAATAATCTTATCATTCTTTAGTTCTGTTAAATATCTTTCGCAGATTTTTCTTCTTTCTTCTGTAAGCTCATCAAGGTGCTTTAATCTTACTCTAAGCAAACCTGCCTGAATTTCGTCTAAACGAGAATTTGCACCAACAACCTTATTAAAATATCTTTTTTCTGATCCATAGTTTCTAAATACTCTTGCGTCATCAGCTATTGTATCATCATTTGTTACTATAGCACCACCATCACCAAAAGCACCAAGATTTTTTGATGGATAAAACGAGAAGCATCCAATATCTCCAAAAGTTCCTACTTGCTTACCCTTCCACTTTGCTCCGTGAGCTTGAGCACAATCCTCGACAAGTCGCAAATTATATTTTTCACAAAGCTCTAATATAGGAGTCATATTTGACGCTTGTCCATAAAGATGAGTAACCAGAATAGCTTTTGTTTTTTCTGTGATTTTTTCTTCAATTTTTGATGCATCAATATTAAAGAATTCATCAGGCTCAACAAAAACTGGTGTTGCTCCATTTATGGTAATTCCCATTACACTTGCAATATATGTATTTCCTTGAACAATTACCTCATCGCCCTGTGCAATACCCAGTATACGAAAAGCTATCCATAAAGCATCTAAACCACTAGCAAGACCTACACAATGCTTTGCTCCAACATATTCAGCAAACTCACTCTCAAAGCAATTTACTTCTTTTCCAAGTACATACCATCCTGAACGCAACACTTCAATAGCTTTTGATTCAAATTCATCTTGATATCTATAAAAGCCTCTGTCAAGACGATTAGGCATTATTTTTTCCATAAACTATACTCTCCCATAATAACTAGATTTTATTAATTTAGCACTTTTTATATAGAAGCCCTAATAGTATTGAGCCAAAAGTATAATCAAATAAAAACTAGTATTTCAATATAAATATTAATCCCACTAAAAAACTATTCAACCACAAACATTTTCGTGTAGATGATCTGTCTATACTGCTAATATTGCTATGTATTTTCTAATATTAATCAACTGTTCTTTTTAGTGTTTTTAATCATTTCTTATTTATCCATATTAAATTCATCTTTTAATATGCCGTACCATTTCCAATTAACATATTTGCCATCAACTAAAAAATGGTTTCTAAATTCACCTTCATATGTAAAACCACATTTCTCATATAGCTTTATTGCAGCAGTATTATTTGAAAACACATTTAAAAATACTCTGTTCAGCCCTAGGTCTGCAAACGCTTTATTCAAAATAAGCTTTGTTGCTTGATATGCATTTCCTTTTCCTTGTGCCTTTTTTCGCATTGCTATTGCATATTCAGCAGTTCCGTTTTCAATATCCAAATCTTTAAGACTTACTGTACCATAGTATTCATCATCGTCTTTATTAGCTATTGCGTAATGAAGACTTACTCCTGAACAAACACTATTTTTACTTGGAATATTCGACTTTTTTATAAAGTTAATAGCATCATCAATGGTTGTATCCATCATATTCTTTTTAAAGCTTTTCTGAATTTCTGGATCATGCATCCATTCAAGCATTAAAGGAGCATCTTTTTCTTGTAACTCTCTTAATATAATCATTTTTTCAATTTTTCCTTTTCGTTTGTATCCTCAACAATATAAGGTGGGCGATTTCTTGAAGCATCAAAGGTTCTCCATAAATATTCTCCTAAAATACCCATTGATAACATTATAACACCAAAACTTAACAGATTAAAAATAAATAAGGTTGCATAACCACTAATAGGTATATTGCCAGTTATTTTTGCAATAAGTACGATTATTCCCCATATTATACCTATAACAAAAGATAGTGCACCAACCATTTCGAGCAAGCGAATTGGCAATGTTGAAAAACTGAACAAAGTATCTGATACAAGTCTAATCTTCTTTTTCATTGTCCATTTACTGGTTCCAATTTCTCTAGATTTTCTTGTGTAATGTACTATACCGGTTCTAAATCCACTCCACAGTATTTGTCCTGTAATTGCACTGTTTTTTTCATCTAAACATTCAATAACATCAATTACTTTTCTGTCAAGAAGATAAATATCAAATCCATTTTTAGGCATATTCGGCAGAGATGTTTTTCTAACCATCCAATAATATAAATTGGCAAATCCCACCTGTCTTTTGCTTTCTTCTCTATTCTCTCTGCACGCAAGCACAACATTATTTCCCTGTTGCCAGCTTTCTACCATATCAATTATCAACTCTGTAGGTTCTTGTAAATCTGCTGCCTTTATTACAGCACAATCTCCTGTTGAGTGTGATAGACCACACAAGCACGCTGCATGAGAACCAAAGTTTCGGGACAAACTAATAGTTTTAATATTACTATCCTTTGCAGCTAATTCACACATTACTTTATAGCTGTTATCTCCCGATCCATCATTTACCATTATTATCTCGTACTCATAGTCGATTTTATCTATAAATTTCTCTTTTAAATCGTCATATAACGGCCATAAATTCTCTTCGTTGTAATAAACAGGAATAATTATTGAAACTTTCATTCCACTTTTTCTCCATTTACAATTTTTACAAAATCGTTGTAATCACGAATATACTCGTTCGCATCGTAATGTGCACTTGCTAGACATAGCAAAACAGAATCTTCACTAAAATCATACATATCTTTCCATATCATCTTAGGAAGATATATTCCAGTATGTGGACGATTCAAAGAATAAACAGCTTCGTTTCCTTTTCCGTCTTTTACTCTTACTTTACTGGTTCCTGCAACATTGATTAGCACAAATTCACTTTCTTTATTTGCATGCTGACCTCTGATAACATCTTTATCAGATCCATAGATATAAAATATTCTTTTAATTTCAAAAGGAATATCTTCCATTCCCTCTACTATAACCAAATGCCCACGTTCATCACCCTTTTGTGAAAATTCCAACATTTGTGCAAGATTTAATACATTCATAATACTCTTCTCCAGTTACAATAATAGTTTCAAATTTAAAACAAAATACCTCTTTAATACTTAAAGATAACACATCAAAAATCAGATATGTTATTTAAACAATATTTATTTAAACAATTCTAATAACAATCTATATCTAGCTTACAATTTTATAAATACAATAAGCATTAATTTCGTTTACCAAAATTGCTTCTGCGTTTTCATCATAATGCTTGCGAATATATGCTATTGTTGCATCTATATTGTCGTCAATGATATAAACACTATCATTATTTATAATATCTGATAAAGGATTATTTATGTTGAACTTTTCTAGTTTTGCTAGTTCAAAAGGAGCATATGAAGTCCAACCACCTATAGGATAAAAGTTTTCACCATCACCAACTGGAACATCATCAAATATTGTATAGGCTTGTGAAAAAGATAGACCAAAACTTGTAGAGAAATACATATGTTCTGGATCATTAGCAATTACAGAAAAGACCTCTCTGCTATTAAGCTTTCCTGAATTATTTCTGCGAAGTAATCTACAATCATGATAATGCATTGTCTGGAAAAACATAAAAACACATAAAAGCACAGTTAAATGTCCTTTTAAAGATGCTCCTTTTCCTTTATTTATTAACATTATCAAAGGAATTGTTGCTGTAAACCATAATATACAGTCTACACGATGAATAAACACTCGTCCTTTAAAATACATATACATGTATAAAACTAACATGGAACAACATACAAAAAGAAGAATTAATGATTCTTTTGATTTTATTTTATTCCTGATAATATATAAAACAAATGCACAAACAAACATAACAAATGGGATATATTTATTAAGTAGTAATATAGCAACCATTTGTGCAGCAAATGAATAAATAGATTTGTTTGAATCTGCAAGTGATTCAGATAATATCTCTAAATTATCTGTTGAGAAAAATTCAGTATCAGCAAAATTCCAACGAGAAAGCATTTGTTTGTCAACCTCGTCAAGATTCATTGTACTTTGCGATAACTTTGTATTATCAAAATTCAAACCATGGTAATCATATATGTTACTAAGAACCTCATATCTTCTAAAATACTCTTTCCACTCTGGAGATGAATAGGCGTTTTTATTCACAAGAAAAGCCGTACCTACAGAGCATAGTAGTATTACAACTGCAATTGAGCAAGGTAAAAAGCGTTTTATAAGCATTTTTTTATCAATTACATTTTGAGATACTAGATAAACTAAAACTGTTGATGCTGATAGAAAACCACAGGCGAAAAACATATCATATCTAAAGCAGAAGCCTATTGTTGCAAGTATTATACCACTAGCTATACCGACAAAAGATTTAACACTTTTTTGCTTAAACAAAGTAAATAACACAATTAACAAAACTCCAGCTGTTGAAGCTATACCTGCTGTTTTAGTGAACTGCATTTTCACAAACAATTCATATGATACAAACACATCAAACAAGAATACTAAAACAATATTATACTTTGTTTTTATTGTATTCAAAAGAAAATAAGTAATAGCAGTTAGAGAGCAAAAGCATACAAACAGTTGAAGTAACTCATACCATGGTATAGTTTGGTTTATGCTATAAAAAAGCTTTAAGAAAAGTCCTATAACATAATTAACAAAAACCATATGTGGGTCATTCTCCCCACAGAATCCAGATATTATTCTTGACAATGCGTTATCATCGTTTGTTTCAAAGCTTGGCTTATATACAACAAGATTAAAGACTAATAATGATAAAGTGACCATAAAACTGAATAACAGTTTACGTTCAGTAATATCGAATATAAATGTTTTTAGTTTTTTAGTCATAAATCTTCTTTCCTTTGTACATAAATTTCTATGATGTTGCATTACACTAAAACATTATACATTAAAAAGTAGATTTAATCAATAAATTTTGCTTATAAATATTTCCATTTAAAAGTACAGCCGATTAGTTGTTTTGTTGAATTTCGACAAAGAAAATCACACCTTTTAAAGCGTAAGGTTTAATAACTTTTTTATCTTTAATACTAAAAAGTGGACAAGGATTTGCTAGCAGATTTTGTGCCAAACGAATACTGACCCACAGGAAGGCTGTCGCCTTGCGAGGACGCAGTATGAAGTTTGGTGCAAAATATGCCGTAAAGAAGTCCACTTTTTAATAGAGTTTAGTATAATACTATTACAGTTCAAAATTATGTTGTTTGATTTTTATACTTTGTCGTAGATTGCCCCTGCTTTGATTTATCAGTTGGCAATATTTTGATACTGCACAAGTTCAAGTTACCTAGTTTTATTATATAAAGAAAAAAAATCAGTAAACTAAAGTTTACTGATTTTCTATGGTCGAGGTGACAGGACTTGACTCGTCACTGCGTGCCGAACAGCTCACGCTTAAGCGTTCGCTACTGTTCGCTAAAAATGTGCCACTGGCACATTTTCTTTACGCTCTCAGCCTTCTCAGGTTCAAGTCCACTAGGATTTTATTTACACAAAAGAAAAAGTCAGTAAAAAAGCTTACTGACTTTCTATGGTCGAGGTGACAGGACTTGAACCTGCGGCATCTTGGTCCCAAACCAAGCACTCTACCAAACTGAGTTACACCTCGATAATTATTAACTTGTACTGTTCTCTCGACAGCTTCTATATTATAGCTTATTGAGGCTCTTTTGTCAATACTTTTTTTAAAAATTCTACTTTATTTTTACAACTTTATTTTCAAAGTTCCAGCAAGGGGAATAATCTCCATTTAAACAATTAATCCCCTTGCTGTTATAACACTTAAATAAGCCTTCGTAATACTTACAGAGCTATATTAACCAAGCTCAATCATTTTATCTATACATTTTCTTGCTTTTGTCATAGTGTCGTCGTCAAGTGTAATTTCTTCGCCACCACTACCGATAATTGTACGATATACATCTACAAGTGTAGTTGCCTTCATATCTGAACAAATAAGCTCTTTTGAAAGTGCATAGAAGGTTTTATCAGGACATTCGTAAGCTAAGTGCTGTGCAATACTTATTTCTGTGCCGATTATAAACTCTTTTTTATCAGACTTCATAGCATAATCCATAATTGCAGATGTAGAGCCTACAAAATCTGCATAAGCTACAACCTCAGCTGTACATTCAGGATGTACTAAAAGCTCTGCCTGTGGGTGAAGCTCTTTTACTGTTTTAGCGTCCTGTGCAGGAATACTTGCATGAATTGGACAACCACCCTTTAAAAGCTTTATATTCTTCTCTGGTACTTGTTTAGCTACATAGCTACCCAAATTGCAATCTGGAATAAACAAAATATTCTTTTCTGGCAAGTTCTTTACTATTTTTACAGCAGACGCAGAGGTTACACACACATCGCAAACTGTTTTTAGTGCTGTAGTTGTGTTTATGTATGCTACTACAGTATAGTCAGGATATTCTGATTTAACCTGCTGAATCATCTCTTTATCCATTTGCTCTGCCATTGGGCAACCAGCAGTAGGATTTGCAAGGTAAACTGTTTTTTCTGGAGAAAGTAGCTTTACGGTTTCTGCCATAAATCTTACACCACACATAATAACATTTTTTTGTGGCACCTTTGTAGCTAACACACTAAGCTGAAATGAATCGCCCATATAATCGGCAATCTCTGTTATCTCTTTTGTTTGATAGCTGTGTGCCAATATACAAATGTCCTTTTCTTTTTTTAGTTTGATAATTTCTTCTTGAAGCTCTTTGATGTTCATTTTAAAACTCTCCCCTTGATACTTCGTAACGCTATTAATTTACACTTATACTAAATATTCTAACTAAAATATAAGAATACCGACACTGCAAAAACAGCGTCGGTTAGGTGTATGAACCTTTGCAATATTAAGTTGCAAATTAACTTCGAATATAGATTATACTGTTTATATGATACACGATATGTATAAGTTTGTCAAGGTAACGCAAATACGAAATCAGCTATAGTATATTGTCGATTTACGTGTATTAAATGTAGCTGCATGAAAAAATACGCTTTCTTTATATATGTTAGGTACTTCATATATAATAATGCAAATTGCTCTTTCATCTGTAACTGGTGACTTACTTCTTGTATATTCTATTATTGGTCTACCAAATGCAAGTGAATATTGAAAATCGGTACATTCAATAGTATCATTAGGATTTTCAAGCTCTAAAACAGAAATACAAAGTCCGGAATTTTTAAAAAAACTGTCATCATATTTACCATTAAAATTCACTACATCACTTAATTTACATATTTCTGAGGATATTATATCCAAATACTTTAAATAATCTCCACTCTCGGTTTCCTCTACCTGACTTATATACATTGGCCATTTTGAAATTTCGTTTATATTTTCTATTAATGTATCAATAGAATATTGACCACCAACAAATTTATTTATAGGCTCTTCATAGTAATAACTAACCTTATCACTAATTTTATCTTGATACCCTGAAGTTGACATATATATATACCTTGGAGTAAATTCAAGACTATGCAAATGAGTATAATTTGTTGCCACTAAAACAGGTATTGTAATAACGGCAATTAAAGCTCTAAATATAAATTTACATTTTAAAAATATTAATACATATAGAATAAAAACTACACTTAATATTATCATATATTTCAAAAGATATGCCACACAGAAATTACACATAACAACCTGTGCCACCAACATAACAACCTCAGTAACAACTATAGTTATTATGTTTGCATATGACAACGAATGGCAAATATAATCATAGCCACGCCAAAGACCTACTCCCATAACCAATATAAAAAGTCCTACAAAAAACGCAATCAACTCTTTAATAGCTATCATACTAAACACAACTCTTACAGCTACCAATATTAACCCATGAGTATATATAACAAATAATAACACTAAAGCTGTTATTGTTAATATTTCAAAATTTCTATAACGAGCTTTAATCTCTGGTGGTGGCTCATACGCTAGTGGTATGTTTGATACCACTTCATTATCTGAATCATATATTTCACTATTTTTCATTTTTATAACAGTCCTTCTTATAATAATATATAATTTTACAGTAAAAAATTTATATATAAATTAAATAATTACTGGTATTTTATAACAGCATTATCAGATAAGAAACCTATCATCTTATCTGATACCTTTTCCTCTTCAGCCTTTGAAACCTCAAGCACAACAAGACAAATCGCCCTTGCTCTTTCTTTTGTATTTGTATCATCAGTAGATTTCGAGGAATTACTTCTTGTATATGTTATATATGGTTTGCTAAACAATGTAGCATAGTCAATATCTGTAATCTCTACTGTATCATTAGGATTTTCCAGCCTGATAAAGGAAAGGAAAAGAGATTTTTTCTCAAAAAATCTATCATCATATCTATCCTCGGCATTTACTAAGTCTCCTAATCTAACATTATTTTCAAACATAGTATTAAAAAAACCTAAGCTATTTCCACGCCCTATTTCGTTAACACGTTGTACACTCCAACCTAAAGATGATAAAACCTTAGTTTGTTCTATTATTTGATTAAGCTCCTTATCATCAATCGTTGATCTTTCTGCGTTGTTATCAAAATAATAATTAGTTTCATCATTATTCTTATCCTGATAACCACCTGTCGATATATATATGTATCTTGGTGTAAATTCAAGTACATTCAAAGCAACAATATCTGTTACAAAAAATGATACTGCAATAACAATACACATTACTAATCTAAACCTAAAACCAGCTTTTACAAAAATAAATATATACAAAGCAAAAGCTATACTAAACACAGCTAAAGCATTTATCAACCACGACATTTCAAAGTGATACATAAGAAACATTGCAACTATAAACACACCTTCGCCAATTATTATGACTATCATATTTGACATTGATAATGGGTCACACATATTTTGCTCATATCGATAAATAGCATATAAAATTACTAGTATAGCAATCTCAATAAGCAAAGGAAAGGTCTGCATAAATAGTGGCTGTGGCTTTAATACTCTAAGCGTAATAAGTATAACTCCTTGAGTTAACAGCAAAAACAATAGTGCAAATGTTGTTATTGTGAATATCTTATACTTTCTATAGCGAGCCTTCACCTCTGGTGGTGGCTCATAAGGTTGTGGTGGAGGTGTTGGTTCAAACGCATCACCCTCACCATATTGTCTTATTTTTCTTGGTTCTCTTATGTCTATCATTTTTTACACTCTTTCTTTTAATATAAAAATTATTTTAAATGGTAATTATAATCATATAATGATACTATATAGCTTGTCAACAAAAACAAACCATATTGACGAAACTCAAAAGCAGGCTATAATATTAATATAACAACATCTTCTACAGGAGGTTACTTATATGAATAAAAACATAGATAACTTAGTAGATTTAATTCTAGACAGCTACAATAAATACGACCACACAAAAAGAATAGACGAGGATAATATTGTTCATAAAGAAACCCTTATTAAGCTTGTTGAAGAAATACGCAAGCTTCTGTTCCCAGGATTTTTTGACAACAATAAGGTACGTTCTGAATATCTTAAATTTTTGGTTGGTGAACGCCTTGAGTTTATACAGCACAACCTAAAAACACAGATAGCACGAGCTTTAGGTAACAATGAATTTTGCAAGGATTGCGAACGCACTGCGATAATGAAAAAGGCTGATGAGATTGTATATGAGTTTATTGCAAAAATTCCATTAATTCGAGAATATTTAAGCACCGACATTCAAGCAGCCTTCAACGGCGACCCTGCTGCACAGAATACTGATGAAATTATTTTCTGCTATCCAGGTGTATTTGCAATTACTGTTTACAGAATTGCCCACGAGCTTCATTTGCTTGGTGTACCTATGATACCAAGAATTATAAGCGAATACGCACACGGAATTACTGGTATAGACATTCACCCTGGTGCAACCATTGGTAAATACTTTTTTATCGACCACGGTACAGGTGTGGTAATTGGTGAAACTACCGTTATTGGCGAAAATGTAAAAATATACCAAGGCGTTACACTTGGTGGTCTTTCAACAAGAAAAGGTCAACAACTAAAAGGCGTTAAGCGTCACCCTACAATTGGTAACAATGTTACTATATATTCAGGTACATCTGTACTTGGTGGCGAAACAGTTATAGGTGATGGTGCTACTATTGGTGGTAACGCATTTATAGTAAGCTCTGTTGAAGCTGGTATGAAAGTTAGCATAAAAGCTCCTGAGCTTCAATATATTCCTAATATAGATAAAGATAAAAAAATAATCTAAAAACACCCCTGAATACATCTACTTAGCAAGCTGATGTATTTAGGGGTATTTTAAAATCTACTATAAACTAACTGCAATTATTCAAACAAATTTAATTCGAACGAATATTTTTTCTATATTCAAGTGGAGTAATACCATACATTTTTTTAAACTCACGATTAAATAAAGAAATATTATTATAGCCACAAGCAATGGCTATGTTTAGTACCGTATCGTCAGTATCCTTTAGCATTTGCTTTGAAGAATCTAGTCTGTACTGATTAATAAACTTTTTACAGGTGGTATTTGTATATTCTTTAAAGATACTCATAAAGCGACTTTTACTAAAACCAGCATTAAATGCAAGCTCGTCAACTGTTAATGGGTGAGCATAGTTTTCTTCAATATATGCTATAGCATCTCGTATTGCAAGGTAATTTTTATCTGCTATAGTTGAGTGAGTTTTAACCTTTACATAATCAAATTCATACAGATAGATAAACAGTGAATACAAGCTGTTCATAATTTTTAACTGGTTATATGCAGGTTTTTCGTTTGCCAGCTTGGCGATTTGTAAAACACAATCCCTTATCTGGTCATAGCCTTTATCGGTGCTGTGTATTACATACGGAATAGTAACTGTACGGTTTATAAATGGAGTAAAATATTTTTGCACACTATGCTCTCTGTTCATAGGGCATAACACTTCTGCATAAAAAACAATTGTATGCATTTCAATTTTAGGGGTAGCTGCTTGTCCAAAATGAATTGATTGAGGGGGAATTAGTAGAATATCTCCTTCGTTTACAAAAACCTCTGTATTGTCTATTGTTGTAGATGTGGCTCCTTTTTCAAACATTTGAATTTCAATCTCGTTGTGCCAATGTGCATACATTTTTAATTCTTCTTCATCAGACGAATTTACATAATAATATCTAATAGGCATACCAAAGTTTTCAGTATCTATTCTTTCTTCTAAAACTTCCAACGGCGAAAGATTTCCATTTGTATCATTATTATACAAATCCATTTTCTACACCTCCAAGCGAAGAATGGTTTATTAAACTTTAATCTTACACTTCAACCAACAACCCTACACTCCCATAAAAATTACAATCAAGGTTAATTTAATTATACAAAAATTACAGCTTAAAAACAACTTTATTTCACACAATTTATTACATATTAAAAGATTATTTTTTAGTAGTATTTATTTTGCTTAAATATTATATTCACCCTATAAGATCATTAGCGTTATATATAATACTATTTAAGATAATAATAAGAAAAGCTCGCTTATCGCGAGCTTTTCTTATTATTTATGGTTGAAAATTATTTGAGTGTGATCAAAATTATGGCAATAGCGTTCAATTACAAAAATTAGTATTAAATGCAATTATACAAGCCTTTAATGCAAGACTATTAATCTCTATTGCATTATAATAATAACATAATAACAACAACAAAATAACAACAAATCTCCTTTTATATACCTCATAGAATAATTGTTGTTGAGGTGTGTGCAAAAACAGTACACACCTCACACAGCAATTATATTCCTTATTATAATAAAAGAATTATGATATCTATAAAATATATAACACAGCCTTAGCCATAAAAATTAGCTAAGGCTGTTCTTTTTTGTACAAATCAAAAGCCTCAGCTTTGCATTTAATTGCACAAGCCAAGGCTTTTATAAAGAAAAGATTATTTAAAATTTTATTTTTCTACTCTGTTTATAGCGTTAAGCACACCAAATAGTGAGCTACGGTAAATATTACTTGAAATACCAACGCCGAACACTCTCTTACCCTGTGGTGTCATTAGCTGAATGTAAGAAACAGCCTTTGAGTCTGAACCAGTTGAAATTGCGTGCTGTTCGTAGTCAACAAATGTATAATCACATACACCAACACTCTCTAACGCATGAACAAATGCGTCAATAGGACCATTACCCTCGCCAGAAATCTGTACATCTGTAGCCACTTCACCATTTGTACGCAACACACCTGTTACTCTTATCAAATGTCCACCCTCACCAATTTCTGCAACTGTTGGGTGACCTACAAGCTCATACTTTCTTACAGCGTTAATATAGTTATCCTCAAAAATCTCAAGTAATTCAGCTGGTACAAGCTCTCTACCTAGCTCGTCACACTTTTTCTGAACAAGCTGGCTAAACTCTGGGTGCATCTGCTTTGGCATTTTATATCCATATGTATTAGCCATAACAAACGCAGCACCACCCTTACCCGACTGTGAATTGATACGGATAATAGGCTCATACTGTCTGCCAACATCAGCAGGGTCAATTGGAAGATAAGGGATTTCCCAGTAATCTGTGTTTGAATCCTTCATATACTCCATACCCTTGTTAATAGCGTCTTGGTGTGAACCCGAAAACGCTGTAAACACAAGCTCACCAACATAAGGGGCTCTTTCGTGTATCTTCATATTTGTACAACGCTCGTAAACCTCTCTATACTTTGGTAGGTTACTAAAGTCTAGCTGTGGGTCTACGCCCTGTGTAAACATATTAAGACCCATTGTAACTATATCTAGGTTACCTGTTCTTTCACCATTACCAAACAATGTACCCTCTACTCTTTCTGCACCAGCAAGCACAGCAAGCTCGGCAGCAGCTACACCACAACCTCTGTCGTTATGTGGGTGAATACTGATTATAGCAGCCTCTCTGTTTGGTAGGTTCTTTATAAAATACTCAACCTGATCAGCATAGGTATTTGCTGTACACATTTCTACAGTATTTGGTAGGTTTAGAATAACAGGGTTTTCCTTTGTAGAGCCAAGCTCCTGCATAACCTTGCTACAAATATCAACAGCAAAGTCAACCTCGGTACCACTAAAACTTTCTGGTGAATATTCAAAACGGATATTTGTGTTACCCTGATAAGACTCAGTAAGCTCACGGATAAGTCTTGCACCTTGTATAGCTATTTCTGTAACACCCTCCATATCCTTTTTGAAAACAACCTTACGCTGTAATGTTGAAGTTGAATTATAGAAGTGGATAATTACATTTTTAGCACCGTCAATAGCCTCGAAGGTTTTTCTAATCAAATGCTCTCTAGCCTGAACAAGAACCTGAATTGTAACATCATCAGGAATATGATTGCCCTCGATAAGCTCACGGCAAATTTCATACTCAGTTTCTGATGCTGACGGAAAGCCTATTTCAATCTCTTTAAAGCCCATATCACACAAAAGCTTAAAGAACTCTAGCTTTTCTTCTAAGTTCATTGGGTCAACAAGTGCCTGATTACCATCACGCAAATCTACACTACACCAAATTGGTGCTTTCTCTATTACTTTATTTGGCCACTCTCTGTTTGGCAAATCAATTTGTTTAAAAGGAATATACTTTTTATAAGAATTATTCATTTCATTCTCTCCTCTCTATCTAATAAAAAAGCCCTTTTCCTCCGAAACATACGAAAGAAAAGGGACGATAATAAGCTTTACCGTGGTACCACCCTGATTCAAGCAGTATAACACTGCTCCTTAAATAAATCTCTAGCAAGATTTTAGTTTATAACGCAACTACACGACCTGCCTTACATTGTCAGACAAGCAACTCCGGGATGAGCTATACACATAATCTTAAACATCGGTTCACACCAAACACCGACTCTCTGAAGCTTAACCTATTATGTCTTATTCCCTTCACAGCTTTTATGGGTATTACATTGTATATTACAATTATATTCACAAAGTAAAATTTGTCAAGTGTTTTTACCAAAAACAGCACACCTGCAAAGCAAGTGTGCTGTTTGTATCATCATTATTAAATTACTTAATAACTCTTACTCTAATAACGCCTTCTACACCCTTAATATTAGCTGTAAGGTCTTTTGTAGCACCTGTTACATCAATAATTGTGTAAGCGTAATCTTTTCTTGATTTATTTTCCATATTCTCAACATTAGCACCCTGTTCACTAACAAAAGCAAGAATGTTCTGTAGCACAGCAGGAATGTTCTTGTGAAGAACACAGTAACGAACCTCGCCTGTTCTTGCCATTTTAGCAGCTGGGAAGTTTACTGAGTTTGTAATGTTACCATTTTCTAGGTAATCCTTAATCTCGTCAGCAGCCATTTTAGCACAGTTGTCTTCACTTTCTGGAGTAGAAGCACCAAGGTGTGGCATTGCAACAACACCGTCTACACCTAATAGCTCATCTGTAGCAAAGTCTGTAACATAAGAGCTTACCTTGCCACTCTCAAGAGCAGCAATAACATCAGCTGAGTTACAAAGGTCTGCACGAGAATAGTTAAGAATACGAACACCGTCCTTCATCTTTGCAATGTTCTCTGCACAGATGATATTCTTTGTGTCTGGTGTTAGTGGAACGTGAACTGTAATGTAGTCACAGTTTGCAAAAATATCGTCAAGATTAGTAACGTGGTGAACATGCTTAGAAAGCTGTAGAGCACCGTGTACTGATAGGTATGGGTCATAACCGATAACATCCATACCAAGTGCAATAGCTGCATTAGCTACTAGTACACCAATAGCACCCAAGCCGATAACACCAAGAGTTTTACCCTTAATTTCTGGACCAGCAAAGCTACTCTTGCCCTTTTCTACCATTTTGCCAACAGCGTCGCCGTTACCCTTTAGAGTTTTAGCCCACTCGATACCTGCTGTAATCTTTCTTGAACTCATAAACAAGCCTGCAATAACAAGCTCTTTTACAGCGTTTGCGTTTGCACCTGGTGTATTGAATACTACAATACCCTGCTCGCTGCACTTATCTAGTGGAATGTTGTTAACACCTGCACCAGCTCTTGCAATTGCAAGTAGTGACTCTGGCATTTCCATATCGTGCATAGAAGCACTACGAACTAGAATAGCATCTGGGTTTGCCATATCATCAGCACAGCTGTAATTGTCACCCAATCTGCTTAAACCGATTTGAGAAATCTTATTTAGTGTTTGAATATTATACATTGGTAATCAACCTCTTAATTATATATTTATTCTAATCAAGCGTTGTTCTTCTCGAACTCTGCCATAAAGTCAACTAAAGCCTTTACACCCTCGTATGGCATAGCGTTGTATATAGAAGCACGCATACCACCAACTGAACGGTGACCCTTTAGGTTTACAAAGCCAGCCTCAGCTGCCTCTTTTACAAACTTAGCGTCAAGCTCGTCGCTACCAGTAACAAATGGTACGTTCATAAGTGAACGGTCCTCTGCTACTACTGTACCCTTAAATAGCTTTGAGTTGTCTAGGAAGTTGTAAAGAAGGTCTGCCTTCTTCTGGTTTAGCTCATACATTTTATCTAGTCCACCAATTTCGTTCTTAATCCACTCAAGAACAAGCTTAGCCATATAGATTGTATAGCAAGGTGGTGTATTGAACATTGAATCGTTGTCTGCGTGTGTTTTCCAGTTAAGCATTGTTGGTGTGCTCTCCATAGCGTTGCCGATAAGATCCTCACGAACAATTACCACTGTTAAACCAGCTGGTGCCATATTCTTCTGAGCACCTGCGTATAGTACGCCAAACTTAGAAACATCTATTGGTCTTGAAAGAATACAAGATGAAATATCTGCAACCAATGGTACATCGCCTGTGTCTGGTAGCTCGTTAAATACTGTACCATAGATTGTGTTATTCATACAAATGTGGAAGTAGTCAGCATCCTTATCGAATGTTGCTGGGTCTAGCTTTGGTATGTAAGAGAATGTCTTATCTGCTGAAGAAGCTACAACATTAGTTGTACCATATCTTGAAGCCTCTGCACATGCCTTTTTAGCCCACTGACCTGTTACAACATAGTCAGCCTTACCATTCTTTGTCATAAGGTTCATAGGAATAGCTGTAAACTGTGTAGAAGCACCACCCTGTAGGAATAGAACCTTGTAATTGTCAGGAATATTCATAATCTCTCTTAGTAGAGCCTCTGCTCCTTGAATGATAGTACCGTAAACCTTTGAACGGTGTGACATCTCCATTACAGACTGTCCACTACCCTCGTAGTCCAGCATTTCTGCTGCTGCCTTTTCCAGTACTGACTCCGGTAACACTGATGGACCGGCTGAGAAATTGTAAACTCTGCTCATTATAATACATATCCTTTCTAAAACAGAAATTAGGGCGTATTTAAAAACAAAATAATACTTTCGACTTCTAAACAGCCCCTAATAAATCATTTATAAATATTTAACAGTTACAATATAACTATTATATGCAACATAACATATTAATTATAAACTCATACTTTAACTAAGTCAATAAAAATTTTTAAATATATGGTTATAACAACTAATTAGCCCTATTAGCTATAAAGCTACTGCATATCCTCTAGCATATCAGGAAAGCCAACACCCACATAAGTACCAAGTGTAACACAAACCGAATTTTTATAATCAGCAAAGCATAAAGCAACTGCTGTACCATCGTGCACTAATGTTACCTTAACCTGTGTTTTAAGCACGCTCGAAAGCTCCTCGCTTAAATATTCGCCATAATTCTTATACAGCATACACAGCTTTGCATAGCCACCACGGTTTTCGTCAAGCACACCGTTGTTTGTATAGCTTGCAATGCTTATAACAATTTCGGGGTCTACCTTACCTTTACGCTCGGCATTACAGTAGGCATCTATTACAGCCTCCATAATATGTCTATGTAGCATTACAGCCTGACGGCGTTTTTCTTCTACATCCTCAATATACCACTCCATATATTTTGACGGTACTATAGGTAGATTTTCTATTGAAACAATCTCTGAATTTTCTCTTTTTACTATGCTTCGTTTCATATTGGTTTGCCCAAAATCCATAAGCAGATTAATACCTTGTGGCTTAGTAAGAAGCTTTGCACAACCTATAACACCAGTGTTATTTGCATTTTCGACAATTATAATTTTATATGCAGGTTTGTCATCTATTGTACAAACCTGCTGTGCTGTATCTATAAGCACCCTGCCAAACTCTCCACTTGTAAGTCCACCAACAGCTATAATGCTTTCTATATTTTTCCAATATTCCCAATGAGTATCATTCCAAGTTGTACGCACCTGCTTATTTTCTGGCAAGCCCGTTTTTAGTGTAAGAAAAATAAGGCCCAGTCTTTTTCCAAATTTTACAGCTATTTCTTTAGCACATTCAATTACCTGCTCATCCTTTGAATTCATAGAATCAATCAGCCAAAATGGTAGCTTTTCTCTTGGTACAAACTCTGGAATTTTAAGTCTGTCACGATTTAATATAACCTCATCAACAATAACTTTGGACGAAAAAATCTGCGATACCGGCTTACCCTCTATGCTGTCATCAATGCCACTTACTGGCAGCTTTGCTATTACTAGTTTATTTAATGAACATTCCTTATCTACACAAACGCTACCGTCTTCTGCTACCGTTAAAAAAGGATTTTTCATATAACCACTCCTAATCAGATTGTAAAATCCAACATATATCAACAGTATACCATACTTTTGGCAAAAATACCATACAGCAACATCTATAAATAAACAGCTTTGCTATGTACTTCTTGACATACTCTTTAAAAAGCGTAAACTATTATGTATATATGGTAACTTAAAGAGGGTGCATTATGAATAATTATTATAAAAATAGTAATTGTAGCATTTGTCCACGAGGCTGTAACGCAGAGCGTACAGCAACTTCTGGCAACGGCTTTTGTAAAATGGGTAAAAGCCCAATGGTAGCAAGAATTTCACAGCATATGTGGGAAGAACCTTGTATAAGTGGTACAAATGGTAGTGGTACTGTATTTTTTAGTGGCTGTGTTATGAAGTGTGTTTTTTGTCAGAATTATAAAATCTCAACAGAAAACTTCGGTAAGGTGCTTACTCCAACACAGCTTGCCGATTGCTATAAAAAGCTTGAGGATATGGGTGTGCATAATATAAACCTTGTTAACCCCACACACTTTATACCTGCAATAATAGAAAGCCTTGATATTTACAAGCCACAAATCCCAATAGTTTATAACTGTGGAGGCTATGAAAGCGAAGAAAGCCTGAAACTTTTAAATGGCTATATAGATATTTACTTACCCGATTTTAAATATGCAACTAATGAAATCGCTAATAAATATTCAAAAGCCAATAACTACCCACAAATAGCATTAAAGGCTATTGGAGAAATGCTAAACCAACAGCCCAACAATATTTATAACGATGAGGGTATTATGCAAAGAGGTGTTATTGTAAGACATCTTGTTTTACCATCTAACACAAAAAATTCTATTGCTGTGCTTGATTTATTAAACGAGAATTTCGGCAACGAAATCACAATCAGCCTTATGTCGCAATATACACCTTGTGGCATTGCAGATAAATTCCCAGAAATTAACCGTAAAATCACAAAGCGAGAATACCAAAAGGTATTGAACCATTTGGAGCTTTTAGGCTTTGACGGCTTTGCACAGGAGCTTAGCTCGGCAACCACACGCTATATCCCCGACTTTAATTTACAGGGACTTGATTAATTTTAAACAAGAATAGAATAACCGAGTAAAATTTATTGATAAAAGAATGAATTATTAAGGAGGATAAAAATATGTTTGATAAGGTTTTTGGCGAAGTAATATTGGATTATTCTTATATCGCTAAAAAGGAAATCACTTTTTTAGGACACACACAAGAGGTTGAGATACTTATTGGTGTTGAAGAAGATGAAGAAGAGATTACACAAGGTCAGCGTGATTCATTCGAAGCATTAATGCAGAACTGGGAAGAAATACAACATAAAATAGCCACTGCAATCCTACAATATTACAACAGCGAAGAAAAAGGTGCCTATGGACCAGATAATAAGGCTGAATTCGCCGAGTGGTGGCCTGATATTGATAATGAAGACGAGTTGGCAAAGAAAATCCATTTGAGTTCCATTGTAATACTTCTAGAATACATAACAAAAGAAAATGGTAAAAATCCTATCTATGTATTATTTGACCGTGACTGGGGTGGAGATGATTTAGATGACAATGGTGTTGCAGTTTTCATTGAAGACGGAGAAGTATCCGATGTTGGCTATAAAGATATTGCGTTGACATATTTATGATGAGGATAAGCCGGCAGAAAACTTACGCAAAGCAACTTTTAAGTATGTGAATATATTAAATCAATTTACAATTTGAATAGGTACAGACTCAGCTATATTTTCTATGCAGTAATAATCTGCTGTGAAAATGTAGCTGTTTTCGTTTTGAATATAAGAAATATCCTTTTGCGATATTTCACAATTCCACCTTGTAAAAATATCTTTAAGTGCAAAATGAACATTTGCAATCTGCTGTAGCTGTTCTTCTGTATAAACCACCTTTTCGTCCTGCAATCCAAAGCTTTCTTCTGTAATAATTCTTATAGGCATATCAACTGCGTTAATACACAAGCTTTCGGTTTTATAGTTCTTATAATACACATTATCTGCACAAACTAAATCAAGTGGTATTTCTACCCCCATAACATCAATCATTTGTCTTTTATTTGATTTAACTGGATAATTAAAGCTTTTGCTAATATTTATTCTAAATGTTTCTGACGAACGCACACCTGCATAAACCTCTCCATCACTGTGAACAAACCTTGATTTACCAGTATCACCAATCTTTACTATACCACTTACAAGAAGCTGACCCTTTGCTACTCCATCACCGATTTTTGCGTAATTTTCACCTTGTCTTATATCCATTTTTAGCACCTGACCAGTTTTAGTGGCTTTAAGATTGCTTGGGCTTTCTTGGTCTGCCATTTTGGGTACAGCCTGGCTTTCGCTTAGCTGTACTGTAGCTGTACTACCTATAATATTAACCGACATCCAGCTTATCTTACCCAACTGTAACGAGAATTTTCTTTCTGTGCCCGAAACATTTATATTCCCTTTATACGCACCAACATAAACCCCGTTATCTTTAAGACAGCTTTGCATTTCGTAAATGCTTACCTTGTCATTTCCTATAATATTAACATTCCATATAAACATAGAAAGCACCTTTATTATAGCAATAAAAGCCACTACACCAACTGCTAAGCCCTTTCTTTTTCGATTTTTATACATAACAAAAGGCAAGCCTTTCTTTTTAGTTATACGCATTTTAACCATAGCCTTTTTGCGTATATCACATAGTGCTTTATAATCGCTTATTGATACCTGTGCAGTAACTCTACCCTTTTCGCCAATCGGGTTTATTACTGCAATGTCTGCCATAGTAGCAAGGTTTATAAGTCTTTCGGGGAATTTGCCCACAGCAGTAAAAACAACATAACCTCTTAACCATCTTAAAAACTCACTTACCACTGCCTGCACCTACCTTAAAAATTCAACAGAAGTTATATACCCAGATATTATCACCGATGTTGTTGTAAGACACTTTATATTCAAGCCTCTGCCCTTAAATGATACCACCATTTTGCTTGTGTTAATTCTTATTGCGTCTTGCCTATATTCTAATATACCCTTGCATCCATCAAGAGTAACCTCTCGGTTACTTATAAATTCCAAATATGGCGAAACATTAACCATATCCTTACAAAAGGCTTTGAATTTTTTTGAGTTTTTTTCGTTTTCATTACCCATAAATTCACCACCTATAATACTAATACAGTGGAATAAATTGTCTAGCAGAATTTGCTTATACTAAACTCTGATAAAAAGTGGACACGGATTTGCGAGCAGATTTTGTGCCAAACGAATACTGACCCACAGGAAGGCTGTCGCCTTCCGAGGACGCAGTATGAAGTTTGGTGCAAAATATACCGTAAAGAAGTCTACTTTTTAATAGAGTTTAGTATTAGAACAAGGACACAGGCAAGCTGTCGATTGTCAAGGTTAAAGACAAAGTGCTTAGCAAATTATATCGACAAAATAACTATTGATTAAATAGAAATGATTATAAAACCTCTGCAAGGTATACTCCACCTTATAACAGCCATATAAATTATTATATATTTAAAAATTATGCTAAAGTGGTGATACTTATGACAACAGGTGCGTTACAAGGAATTTTATACTGTGGCAACATTCTTATTCCGTCGCTTTTTCCTTTTATGGTGCTTTCTTCGCTTATTGTTACAAGTGGACTTTCTGAATTACTGGGCAAATATCTTACACCCATAACAAAGCGACTTTTTCATACAAACGGAGAAATTGGCAGTGTAATAATCTTGGGACTGTGTGGTGGGTTTCCAGTAGGTGCAAAGGGTATAGCAACCTTATATAATGAAGAAAAAATCAATCTAGAAACAGCCAAAGCACTAGCTATGTTTTTAGTAGGTGGTGGTCCTGCGTTTGTTGTTTTTGTTGTAGGTAGTTCACTATATAACAACGCTACAACTGGGCTTATATTTTGGGCAAGCCAAGTGATTTCTCAAATCGTTTTAGGAATAATTTCTTGCAGAAAAATAAAATATTCACCATCAAAAAGCTATAAAAAAAATAAAATTCAAATCAGCAACGCTATAGTATCCTCTACTGAAAGTGGCATAAACGGTATATTCTCACTTTGTGGTATGGTTATTATATTTTCGTCTTTTCTTGGCTTTTGTGATGATTTACATATAACAGATTATCTTATACACTTTATGGGGTTATTGGGTATATCTGAGGGAATTAGTCAAAGTCTTATAAACTCCTTATGGGAGGTTACAAGGGGCTGTAGTATGTGCTGTGACCTTTCTGCACCCTTGTGGCTTTGCTCGTTTGCACTTGGCTGGGGTGGAATATGCGTGCATTTTCAGATATACTCACTAACTAATAATATAAATATTCCAAAAATAAAATTCACCCTATACCGTTTTGCACAGGGTGTTATGTCTGCTGTGATATCAGCTATAATATTCCATTTTTACACACCAACACAAGCTACATATCACACCCACACTACTATACAAACAGCTTCTAACAGCTATGTGGGAAGTATAGCATTATTAATAATGTGTGTTATTTTTGTACTTAGTGTTACTCAAAGAGGAGATTATAAACCTTATCGCAGGTGAGAGTTAGCTAACTAAATATCCGAAAAAACAATACTCTATATTTAATTCACACTATCTCATAATACTTTCAATCAAATTTTATAATAAAAAATACTGCATTCTCATAAGGCTGTTGCTCTCTGAGAATGCAGTATGAATCACCATGCAAAATAGTCTGAAAAGACTTTTAGCTTTTAAGTAGCATTAGTATTATTTTTATTGTATATCTATTTTAATGCTACCTGTAGTAGTTGAGATTTCGCATACACCACCTGTAGTTGTTCTTGGAACCTTAACACTACCTGTAGTTGTATCTGTAATAAACACCTTATCGCTTAGTAATGTACCTGTAACGCCACCTGTAGTTGTATTAACATTTATGTTTGTAGCATCACTATAATCAAATTTTACACCACCTGTAGTAGTATTAATTACAAAATTATTTGTAGCAATTGTATTGCTTAAATTTACACCACCTGTGGTAGTTTTAGCGTTTAAATCCGCACAATTAAGATTAGCTATTTTTATACCACCTGTACTTGTATTAGCACTAACATTCCCCTTAGCATTTACTGAGTTTATGTTAACGCTTCCTGTTGTACAAGTTAGTGTTATATTATTTGCAGTAAGGCTATCAAGATTTATTTTTCCTGTACTCAAATCAATCTTCATAAGATTTGTAACAGACGCTGAACACTCAACAGCACCTGTGCTACCATTTATTTTGATATCATCAAATGTAAACTCTTCAGGTATTGTAACAGAACCTGTAGCAGTGTCAATAGAAAGTGAAGCATATTTATCCTGTGGCAAATATACAGTCAGCTTTGGAGAACTAACAAAAATACCTATATGCTCATACCACTTTCTAGTATCGTTTACTGTAATATTAAGTGTTGAGTCTTTTACAATAACAGAATGCTTTCGGTTTTCTTCTTCGTAACATACAACTTTACATTGATCATCATCTGATGGTAAAAACTTTATTTCTGCTGTATCTACGTCTACTGATATTTTTTCAAACGCCTCAGTTATCTGGTAAGTATTAGTTTCGTATTTATCTGTTCCTAGCTTTAAAAAATCAAATTTTAACATATACATCACTCCTATAAAAATAATAGCTCCAATCAATACAAGTACAGTTGCTGTAATAAGACATACTTTAGTTGATTTACTCATTATTAGTTAACTCCTTTTATAAATAAATATTTAATACCCTGTAAAATTTTCTTTGTTAATAGCACACAGCCCTTTGTTGCCACCTTACATCCAAAAAAGAAGAAAATAGACAAACCAGCAAGCACAAGACCTGCACCCACCATTGCTACACTTGCAAGCATATTACCACTTATTATCAAAGCAACAGCTGCTACAAACAAAGCTACAGTGCTTGCCACAATCGAAGCCCCAACAGCCCACAAGCTAACAAGCAATGACCATATAGTAATATAGAGTGCGAAAATTACAGAAAATAAAGCTAGTAAAAGAGAAAGCCACACCGGTGCGCCAAGTACTAACAGTACAATCTCCCATGCTCGTAAAGCTCTTTTGGGTTTTACCTTTTCTTTTACCAAATCAGAAAGTGGTGTTTCTGACACAATCTGCGATATAATATCATCTATTGAACCAATTTGAGAAACAGCCTCTTCCTCTGTAACACCCTCGTCAATTCTGTCATCAATCATTTCGCTATAAAAATTCAATCTCTCTTCAATTTCATTCTCTGGTAAACCCGTTAACCCCTTTTTTAACCTCTCAAAAAACTCTAGTTTATTCACTATTAATTATCCTCCTTAACCACAAATTCGTATATAGACATAATTTCTTCCCACTCTACTTTAAAATCCTCTATACGTCTTCTGCCTACATCGGTAATATTATAATATTTTCTAAGTCTGCCACCATGCTCTATTGTGCTTACTGTTAACATATCAGCCGACCCTAAACGCTTTAAAATTGTGTATAATGTTGATTCTGACATTACGATATATGGCTTCATATCCTTTATGATTTTGTAACCGTATGAAGGCTCATTTTTAATGGCAGCAAGAACACAAACATCTAGCAAGCCTCGTTTAAGTTGATTATCCACCGAATACCTCCTTTCATATAATACCTCCGACCTTGTGATACATCATATCACGAAGTATATCACTTGTCAAGGTATTCTTTACAAATAAATTCCAATTTATTTATTTTGGCATAGTATACTAAACACCGTTTAAAATAGAGAAATCTTTTCGTCAAATTTTGCACTACACTTCATACTGCATCCTCAAAACGTGTCAGCCTTTCTATAAGGTGGTATTCGTCTAACAGAAAATCGGCTTAAAATCGTTTACTGATTTTAAATGGTGTTTCTTGTCTAAACAATAGAATAGATTACAAGCAGAATTTGCTCAGAACAAGGACAATAACACAGACGAGCTGAAGCTTGTCAAATAGAAAGACAAATTACTGAGTAAATCATGCCAATAAGATGTCTATTGTTTTATTCGACTCAGAAATAATCAGACGCAAAAAGGCACACCCCAAAGGAGTGTGCCTTAACTAGACTAAGTATTAAAATTACTCTGCGTCTCTAACCTTTTTCTTTGTAAATACAACTGTAGATGTTGCTGCTAGTAGAATAGCCATTAATCCTGCAACTGATGATGTTTCACCTGTAGCTACTTTACCTGCTGTTGTGTCTGTTTTTGATGTAGCAGATGTTGGAGATGTAGCGTTTGTTGGGTTAGAAGCTGTTGTTGCGTTTGTGCTACTTGTTGGCTTATCTGTAGCTGTTGTAGGAGCCTGTGTTGGCTGATTGTTGTTATTTGTAGGAGCCTGTGTTGGAGCCTGTGTTGGAGCTTGTGTTGGCTCTTCTGTAGGAGCATCTGTTGGATCCTCTGTTGGCTCTACATATTCCTCTACAAGAATTGTGTTATGAGCACCACTGTTAAATGTAACCTTACCACCTGTTACAACTGCCTGTGTATCATCATAAGCGTTGTTAACAACTGTGCCGTCCTCAAAAATAGAACCAACTGTAATTGTTACATCTGTGTTAGCAGCTGATGTAATAACTGCTGCAACTGCGTCCTTAACACCGTCTTTGTCGTATGTTCTTGTAAATGCTACACCACTTGCATCTGTTGACTCAACAACATTATGTGCACCAGCACCTACTGCAACGTGGTTGCTTCTGAACTGACCAACCTTCTGCCAATGAGCAAGTAGCTCTGCGTCTGCTGAATCCCAGTTCATAAAGCTTCTTAGAGAGTGGTCTTCAAGAGAAATTCTTGTGCCATCTTCAAGCTTAACTGATGAAAGTCTCTGTCTGTTAGTCTCATCACCGTAGTAAATCTGAATAGCACCTGGTAGTAGCTGGAATGCAGTACCCTGATAGTACATATCCTTACCTGTACCATAGTTAGCCATTGTATCATCGTGTGATGAAATATATGTCATAACATTAAAGTTTTCATTTGTGTTAATCTTATCAGCATAAGTCTCATATCTAGCGTTAATTCTGTCTAGCTTTGGAACGCCACCACCGTTCTCAAAGTTGATCATTGAGTCAAAACCACCTGTTGTGTAGTAATCACTTGATGGATCAACGCCCATACCATAGTTCTCACCTGTCATCCAGAAATCGTTATCATCCATAACCTTATCTGGGTTGTTTGCCTTCCAAGTAGCTAAAGCCTTAGAACACTCTGTTTTTAGAGCACCCCATGATTCTTTCTCTACATGCTTCGCAGTATCACAACGGAAACCGTCAACACCAAATTCCTCAACCCAAGCTGACAACCAACAAACCTGATAGTATCTTGGAGTTCTTGGATAGCCTGTTTCAGCAAACCAATTATCAATGTACTGAGTTTTTTCTGCAAGTGTACCCTCTTGTGTCCACTTTGTCTTTAGTAGCTCAGGGATATCAACCTCTGTAGTTGACTCTGTTCTAAAGTCTGGTAGATAGTCAAGACCCATTGTTAGATCATCACTACCGTCACTTGCTGTGTAGCCTGTGATACCAGCTCTAATCCAGTCAGTACCCCACCATTTAGCCCACTTATCTACACCTGCATTATAGTTAATTTTTCCATAATAGTTGCTGTTGATGTTAGCCCAATCGTAGTATACATCTTCCCAACCGTTATTAAGTGTACCATAAGAAAACTCGTTCATATCATACATTGTAGCATAACCTGGGTGGTTCATTACTACGTCCATAACTATACGAATACCATGAGCGTGAGCTGTGTCTACCATCTGCTTAAAATCTTCAATTGTACCAAAGTTAGCATCAGTACAAGTATAGTCTAGCATATAGTAACCATGATAACCATAGTGTGGGAAGCTCTTCTTACCATCAGTAGCTACTGTATAACCGTGTGACTGCTCGTATGGAGCAGAAATCCAAAGAGCGTTAACACCTAGATCTTCAAAATAGCCTTCTTCAATCTTCTGTGTGATACCCTTAAAGTCACCACCCTGGAAAGAACCAGCATCTGTATTAATTGTTGTTGCAACTGTACCATCTTGGTTTAGACCACGATTATATGAATGGTCGTTGCTTGTATCACCGTTATTAAAACGGTCTGTTAGCAAGAAATATACTGATGCATTATCCCAAGAAAAACTTGATGCATCCTTAGTGCTTACAGCACTATCTGTAGCTGAAGTTGAAATAGCTGTAGTTGAAACGGCAATAGAAGCAACCATAGCTATTGACAAAACAGCAGAAAGTGTTTTTTTACCTAGCTTCATATTAATATCTCCTTTTAATTGTATAATCTATGCATTATAACTTAACTAATTATAACACATTACAAAAGAAACTAAAATATAAGATTAGAAAAAACTTTAACAAATTATTAATGCACTTTTTAGTAATTATGTAAAGAAGCTAAAGACAAAGCAGACGGCAAAAGCCGTCTGCTCAAGAAGTTTAAATTCAATAATTAAATTACTTAGCTACTCTAGGTACTGTACGAATTACAACAAAGTTTAAATCGCCTTTATAAAGCTGGTCAGAATTATCTACATATTCTGATGTTGAATAAAAACCAGATGTATCCTCACACATTATTAACTGATCTGGACCTATAGGTGAATTTTCCATATTGTTCAGCACTGTGCCAGTCATAACTGAATAAACACCTTCTGTTCTATTATACTTTTTTGCGTCATCAGTTTGGAAGGTCTGACCACTTGTCTTTGAGTATAATAATTCAAAAGAAGTAGGTGCTGATACTGCATAATCTAGTATGTATTTTTGTTTTGGATATGAAGTTGTGATTTGAGACGGTTTGCAGCTCCAGTCAATAGACTTAACACCATTTATAGTAACAACTGGCTCTAATCCGTTAGTTTGGTCATATTGAGCTATATTATATGTCATCTCACCTGAGCGATATATAAATATATCTATATACTCATTGTCTGGATTATTCTCTGCATCCTGTAGTGGGTCATCTAGATCTTCATCTGTATTTCTCCAGTCTATGTAATCACTAATTACATCATCAATACTCCCTGTTTCTCCAGACTTGTCTACTAAATAAATACCTGCAGCATTTTTAGCGTATGTATTTACGGTTTCTTGAAACAGAGAAATGGAACGCTCACACTCTGACAAAGCCTCTACTCTTCTGTATTCTTCACTAGCTATAACCATAGCCTCGAAAGAAAGTGAAGACACTATAGCCAGTATTGCTACTGTAGTAATCATCTCTAATAGTGTGAAGCCACGCTTGCTTCTGCATTTTTTTACAAAAGATTTTATAGCGTTTGATTTAAGTTCCTTCTTCATCATCTTCACTCTCCGTTAACTTAGGTAATATACAAACCTCACCTTCACAGGTTACAAAGCCTTTTTCTGAATAGTACACATAAGTAGTAATTTTATATACTTGACTAGTAATTGAACTACCTGGTATCAATTCTCCATCTTTTCTTGTAATTGTGTAATAATGATATTGTTTATTTGGGTCGTTACTGTAATTAGTAGCTTGAACCCCTGATACGCTAGAACCTGTATTAGATACCTTCTGTAGCTCTGCGTATCTATTATTATCATAGCCAGCTGATGTAAAGTTAAACTTAGCATCTTCTTTTATTGTGTTATGGAATTCATCCTCAATTGCACAATATACACCTGCAGAATTATCAAATCTACCATTTAAAGTTTTTTGACTCTCTAAATCATCAAATTCTTCATATTCAGCTATGGCAGCAATTGCTGACATTATCAAATCACAGTCACGCTGTGCTACAGACTGAGCATCATTTTTCAAGGCTCCCATTGAGGCAGAGCGATAGCTTAGTGTAAGTCCACGAACTGATGCACTTACAACAATTAATAAAATCATAACTGCCACTATCAGCTCTACCAAAGTGAAACCTTTTTTACTATTGAATTTTCTTCTTTTAGCTTTCAATAGATTTTTCATATAGTTCAGTACTCCTTAATTAATAGTACTTCTTAATAACTCTTATTTGTTCATCTGACGCTTTAAAGGTGTAGTTTGGACCCTCTTCGCCTTCTGTAACCACATTCTCCGGATCATCGCTAGTTTGTGCTCGAGCTCTAGTTGCAATTACACTAGGTTCAAACAGATCTAACTTGCCTTCATCGTTAAGACTATATGGAATTCTGAATGATCTTCCTGCTTCACCCTCAAATATAATAATATCTGTTGTTTCATTAGGTGCTATCTGTCTCTGAATTTTTAGCGTGTCAGTTACTGGAATATTAAAGTAACCATCTTCAACATCATTATCCTTAAAATAAAGATGTTCAAGCTCATACTCAGCTATTATTTCTGTTCTACCCTGTGTTTCTGCACCTTCAATAGTTTCAGAACCAAGACCATCTTCAGGGTTGTCTTCAACAAGGAATGTTGTACTCATTGGTGATAGTGCTATTACATTTCTTGTTCTGTTAAACAGGCTTAGTGTTCTAACTGTATTTGCAGATACACTTGCAGGCATTACAGCTGAATTTGTTGATTCAGATGTGAAAGCAGTCTGGCTTGTATTTGTGTTATCTGTTGTAGGAGGTGTTGGATTCTCTGTTGGATTATCTGATGGAACATTTGTTGGATATTTTACATACACATCATAATCAGCCATTGAGCGAATCTCAGAAGTATATCTAAAGTAGTTCTCACCGTCAACTGAGAATAGGTTTACACCTGTGCTAGGAACATTTACATAGTGACCAGCCTGAACTTCGTAGCTACCACCTGCATAAGTAACATTGAAATTTGTCATTACATAAAGATCTGTACTACCAGTTCCGTTAGGTCCAGAAATGGTCCAAGAAGAACCAGCGTCACCCTTAATATCCTTAGATACTGATACAGAAGCACCGTCAGCAGTTTTTACATCTGGACCAATTGTAAGAATAGTGGTAGCCGCACTCATTTTAACATGTGCGCCACCAACAACAGATAGTGGGGTACTTGCATTTCTACACCACTGGAAGTTTAATGTCTTACCACAATACCAATGATAATAGCCTTGATTGGTTATAGGGTAGTTAGGCGAGAAGAATATATTGTAATCGTCTCTTAAGTTATACTCAGGTACGAAAATTTCGGAAGTTGAATATCCTGATTCACCTGACGCACCCAAAATATATGCACCATTATTGTCAACAATCTTAACATTTACATTTCGATTTCCTTCAGATAATGCTGAATCAGAATATGAAGTTTCGTTTGAACCAGTATGGATTTGGCCAGATGCAACATAACTCATAATAGTTGAGTACATATTACGCTCTACCCATATAGCCTTTTCTTCTTCTGGCAATGATCTCAAATTTCCAGAAGCATCTTTCCAAGAGCTTAAATCGTTAAGAACACTACCATTTGGTAGCTTGTAATAACCTGGATCAATTTTAAAGTGGTTATATACATGACCTGCATCTGTATTTTGTCCACCTTCTGTTACTGAATAGAAATATACTGGGTCCGGACCTGGTATATTTACAACAACATAATCAAGACCTTCTGTACCACAGTATTGTACCTTTAAATCGGCACCAGAGCCACCTTCATGTTTTCTTACTACAACATTTTCTTTAATACATAAGAAGTTACATTCAAAGGTTTCTCCATATTCTGGGTTATTATTTAAAAAAGAAACCTCTCCAAATGATGTAACTGCACCTACACCTTTATTTCTTTCTGGATCAATAAACTTATTTACAATTTTACCATTTGCAGAACCTACAAGATAAATTCCCTCATCAACAACTTTGATTGCAACTCTGTCATGGCTTGATGTTAGCTTAACAAACTTATCATATACTATTGGGAAATAAGTAAAGGCATAATCACCACCATTTTCATTGTATGGCAAATAACATACGCCATCAAACAGTCTCCAGTTTGAACCATTTTCTTTATCTACAAAATCCTGGTTTAGTGTACGACCAGTAGACTGGTTACCGTTACTACCATTTAATTCATTCAAACAGGTTTGCTGACCAACCAACATAAATCTGTTATGCAGACCACCTGTATTTATATCAGTACTGCCAGTTGGCTCTGTTGGTTCTGCTGTTGGATCAAGAGTAAATGTGTATGTTTGTATTTTTACAACATCGAACGACAAGTCACCTCTGTTTAATGTCAAATCGTCATTAAATTTACCAGTTGTATTTAGTGCAGTAACATTATACTTTTTACCATCTTTGTTAGTAATTTTAAAGTATGTACCATCACCACCTACAATTTCGTGACCATCTTCTTTTAATAATTTTATTCTTTCGCTAACAATACTTGCAATATCATCGCCAGGATTCACATTAATAGGTGAACTCTTTAATTCACCCGATGTAGCATCATAGTATAACACACAGTATTCTGCGTACTCATCACCAATAGAACCTGGTAATGATGTAACTATTTTGTTTTCTAGTGCATCCTGCATTGCATCAAGACCACTCTTAGCAGAGATATAAGCTTGACGAGAGTTCATACTTGAACCTGTTTCTTTGTGCTGAAGCACTGCTACTGTTGTGATACCACCGGTAACTAGTACCAAAAACAAGCAGATTGTCAATGCCACAGCAAGGGATATACCCTTTTTGCTTCTGAAATTCATTTTCTTTAGCATTTTCTCACACTCCTAAATAATTTTGTAACCATAAATAATAATATATTAGCCAATAACGGCATACATACCAAACATAGCCTGAACAATAGCGATTACAACGAAACCAACTACACCAGCAATAATCATTGTCATTACAGGTGTCATTGCATCTGTCATTACCTGAGTTGCATCGTCTGCCTTTTCTTCGTACATATCAGCAATTTTGATAAGTGAATCAGCCAACTGACCACTTTCCTCACCAACACGTACCATTGAAGTAAACAAGCTGTCAAATACATCCTTATATCTGTTCATTGAAATATTAATAGGTGTACCTATCTTTACATCTTCAATTACCTGTGATAGGCAATCTCGCATATACATATTATTGATTACATCTCTTGCTAATGTAAGCGAATCTAGAATATTTACACCACTTTCGGTAAGTGTTGCCATCATATTAGCAAATCTTGCAACATTTGTCAATCGTATAACTTCACCAATAATCGGTACTTTAATGGCCAAGTTTGCACACCACATTGCAAATGCATAATTGTTCTTATGCAAAATAGTAAGTGTAATACTTATAACAACAACACTAACAACTACTAACCAACCCCACTCTATCAGGAAGTCGGAAAGTCCCATTACCATTTGCGTCATAGCAGGAAGATCTGCTCCGAAGCTTGCAAACAAATCTTTAAATGATGGTAATACAACTACGCTCATTACAATAATAAGAGCAATTGTCAAAACAACCAAGAACAAAGGGTACATCATCGCAGATTTAATTTTACCTGATAGCTTCATTTCTCTCTTTAGAAGCTGTGTACACTGCTCAAATGCATCATCAATTTTACCGTTAGCCTCACCAGCTTGAATAATATTGATATATAGCACAGGGAATGTTTTAAAAGCACCCATTGCTCTTGACAAAGTTAAACCATTATAAAGGTTTACGCTGATATCACGTAAAATAGAACGCATCTTCTTATCCTTTTCAGCGTCCATCAAAACTTCCATAGCAACCGATAAAGAAATACCAGAACGCATCATCAAAGACATCTGATGGAAGAAAATTAGCATTTTCTTTTTAGAAAGCTTTAAAGTATGTACATCCTTTGTACCACCTATCTCCATATCCCAAATAGAAGTTTCTTCTTCTTTTCTACTAGCTTCTACTACTGAAAGTGGGTTTAGGTTTCTGGCTCTAAGGTTTTTTCTAACCTCTTCTGCACTATCGGCAACCATCTCGTTCTTATATTTACGGTTCTTTTCATTGACCGCGACATAATAATACTTTGGCATAAGTTACCTCCTATTATTTAAATAGGCAGCTGTACCACCCATTGCACCTGGCATTCTACCAGACTGATTCATTGGCATTCCGTGAGGAGGCATACCCTGAGGAGCCATGCCCATTGGCTTTGATTTATCCTCAAAAGCTTCATTTCTACCAGCATCAAAGCTGTATTCATACGCAGTTTCTCTTGAGATAAGTCCTCTTGCAAGAAGATTGTCGATTGACATTTTTCTTGTAATCATACCTGCACCCTGATTTAGCTCTATAGTCTGCTCAATCTGAGGAATCTTACCCTCACGAATAAGGTTAGCTATCGCAGAGTTAACAAACATAATCTCAAACATACCAATTCGACCCTTAATGTCACTTCTTGGTAATAGTCTTTGTGAAATAACTGCCTTTAATGTAGTTGAAAGCTGGCTTAATGCCTGCTTCTGTCTTTCAACAGGATACATATCAATCAAACGGTCGATAGTTTTTGCTGCACTTTCTGTATGTAGTGTAGAGAATACTAAGTGGCCAGTTTCAGCTGCTCTTAACGCAATTTCCATAGACTCAAGGTCTCTGATCTCACCCATTAGTATAACATCAGGGTCTTCACGCAATACAGCTTTTAGTGCAGTTGCGTAGCTTTCACTATCGTTTCCGATTTCTCTTTGGTTGATAATACACTTATTTGGTGTGTGCATATACTCAACAGGATCTTCCAATGTAATAATATGAAGATTCTTAATTTTGTTAATTTCATTAATAATAGCTGCCAATGTTGTTGACTTACCACTACCTGTTGGACCTGTAACCAATACCAAGCCTTCCTGTAAAAGTAAGATTTTACCCAATGACTCAGGCAAGTTCAAGCTTGCCATCTCAGGTGGATTCTCTTTAATAGTACGCATTACAAGTGCAGAACCATGTCTTTGACGGAATGCATTAACTCTGAATCGAGAGCAACCCTCCAGAGCATACGAACAGTCGTAATCTCCTGTTGCTAAAAAGTCTGACAAACCGTCTGGTGGTAATACTTGTGCAATATAACCTATTACAGTATCATCATCCAAAACAGGCATATTTTCAAAATAATTAACAACACCATTTACTCTATACGCTGGAACATTGTTACTTGCTAAATGTATATCAGAAGCATTATGTTCTACCGCAAATCTTATCATCTCTTCTAGTTCCAATGTTGCACCATCCTTTCTTTAAAATTACTCATCTTTGTATACCTCAGCAACTGTATCGTAATATGTTTCAAATGAAATAATTCCATCAACAAGTAAGCGTCTTAGATTTTCTTTCATTGAAATCATACCGTTATCAATTGCAATTTGGTTAATTTGTTCGGTGGTTTTGTCTTCGTGAATAGCGTGCTTAATATGGTTATCAACAACCATTATTTCATGTACAGCCATACGACCTTTATTACCAGCACCACCACAACGGTCGCAACCACCTTTTTTAGCATCGTATATAGTAACATCGCTGTCAAGTGGCATACCAAGCATACCAAGCTCGCTTTCTGTTGCCTTACGTGCTACTCTACAATATGGGCAAAGCTTACGAACAAGCTTCTGAGCTATAACTCCAAGCAAAGAAGAAGATACCATGAACTTTTCAACACCCATATCTATAAGTCTTACTACTGAGCTGGCTGCGTTATATGTATGTATTGTTGACAATACTAAGTGACCTGTGATAGCGGCTGACGCAGCGATTTCTGCTGTTTCTTTATCTCGAATCTCACCGACCATTATAACATCAGGGTCTTGTCGCAAGATAGAACGCAAAACGCTAGCAAATGTAAGACCAGCTTTTTCGTTAATATTTACCTGTGTAATACCATGAATTACCATTTCTACAGGGTTTTCTACTGTGATAATATTTGTTTCATCATTATTTAGCTGAGAAAGACCTGTATAAAGTGTTGTAGATTTACCCGAACCAGTAGCACCTGACAGAAGAATGATACCTCTGTTAGAGTGTAGCAGTGTTTCGAATTTTTCTCTGTTTTCTGGTAAAAAGCCTATACCATCAAGTTCTAGCTTAATGCCCAAGGCTGTGGTAATACGAATAACTATTTTTTCTCCAAATACACCTGGAAGGTCAGATACACGCATGTCGATTTTTGTTTTGTTTACATTGTAGTGCAATCTACCATCCTGAGGTATTCTTTTTTCTGCGATATTCATTCCCGATATAAACTTAATACGGCTTATGATTGATGGTGCAAGCTGTTTAGAAACTCGTGTATACTCTCGAAGCTTACCATCAATACGGAAACGAATTCTCATTTCCTCTTCTTGTGGCTCGATATGAATATCAGAAACCTTCATTGCAACTGCATCTTCGAACATTTTGTTAACCAGCTTGATAATTGGCTGATCTTCAACATCCTCTACTTCTTCTTGAGAGTTTTCATCTGCTGACATCTGCGACATAATGTATTCTTGTGCTTCGTCATACATCTTTGCCTGCTGGTCAGAGTGGAACATTATAGCTTGTTGCTCTTTTATCTGTGTAGGCGTAGCAACAACCATTCTTACTCTCTTTTTAACATACTTGCTTACCATATTTGTTATACGGTAATCAAGTGGGTTAGATGTAGCAAAAACAAGTCTGTCGTTTTCTTCTGCAATTGGAATTATACCATACTCTTCTACCATACTTTGTGGTAGAACCTGATACATTTCTTCTGGTATCTTCTTTTCTTCAAAATTTACAATTTCGTGTCTGATACGCTCTGCGAGAGTGGAATATATATCCCACTCACTTACAAGATTTTCGTCTATAAGTATATCCTCAAGAGTTCTTTTGTCATCGTCCTGATACTTTTGCTGAATTCTCTTAATTTCTTTTAGTTGAACAAGATTTTTAGCAACTAGCTCATTTTGAATATTAAAATTTGAACTTTTCATATCGAGTACTCCCTTTTATTTCATAAACAAACTAAAATACAAACTTATTAAGTATGCAATAGGCTCTCGTAGTACAACCACAATATATACGCCTATACATATCGAAGGACCGAAGGGAATATAATTCTCTGTTTCCTTTTTTTTCAAGGCATTGACAATTACTGTCAATATAATCATTAAAAACGCAACCAAAACTGCTATTAACAACGCTATACCTACCTGTGGAAAACCAGTAGCTATACCAACTGCGGCAAAAAGCTTAACATCGCCAAAGCCCATTCCGTCTTTTTTGGCAATTAGCATTGTAATCAGATTGACAACTATTATCATTACTGCAACGCTTAAACCACCAGCAAGTGGTGACCACCACGATTTTATAACATATTGCTTACCAAAAAAATCGTAATACGCAAACATTAGCGACAAAACTGCTGAAGCTATAGCGAATTGGTCCGGTATTATATAATATTTACAGTCTGATAAAATTATCATTGTTAGAACAAATGTTAGTGCGATTAATATAGGGGTATATAGTGTAAAACCATATATTAAATACACCAACGCACAGGCAGATGCTGATAGCACACTGCCTGTTGCGTATAATGAAGCTCCTTTAAATCTTTTTCCACTTAACATTTCTTCTGACGGTTGCTCGTCATAGTCACATAGCCATGGTGCAGGTATCTTGTTTAGAATAAACACACTAAGCATAAATAGTGCTACTCCAAATACAGCTGACACTATAGCCATTATGATATTAAAATTGGTTAAATCAATAATAAAGCTTGGCATACTATAAATTATTTCTTCTTAGTAGCAGTTTCTGTTGGCTTTTCTGTAGCAACTTCTGCTTCTGATCTGTCGTAATAATATAGCTCTATATTCATTGCAACGTCATACATATCACTATTTGCTTTTTCTCTATCTTTTAATGTTAGGGTACAGTTATTTACATAGTAGCAGCCCTTTGAGCCTTGCTCAAGATACTTTAAAAAGCTCATAGTTTTGTCATAGCTATCAGTATATGTTAGGCTGATTTTTACAGTATTGACTGGGTAACCACTTGTAGATACTCTGTGTTTTTTATCAACCTGAGGCTCTGCCAATGTATAGCTCTTTAATACAATATTATTTTTACGACAGTAGTTATCTAGATCGGTTGATGATGCCTCCATATCAACAAAAAGCGCTTCTTCTTGAATTTCAAATTCCTTTTGATTTTTAACAATCTCAGCTTCTATTGCATCCTGACGCTTTATTGCATCATCATATTTTCTTATATCCTCTAGTGCTGTTTTATGTGCTTCTTTCATAGATGACGCATTGTTAATCAGTGGCATACCCACTGTAAATACAAACACTATCAAAACAATCACTGTAGCAAAAAAGAGATATATAAACTTAGGAATTTTCTTAAAATCAAATTGATTATTCATTTTTATACCTCCTTACTTAGTTTTTTCAGGCTCTGTTGGAACTTCCTTCTTAGCATTGCCTGTTAAAATATCATATTTTTCTTGCTCATCTTCTGTATCTACAGAGTTTGTCAGCTTAAGCGAAAAGCTGTAAGGTGAATCATCCCTATCTTCTTTTCTTGTAAGATTATACGCTCTGTCTACAGAAAAATAGCCGTTTATTGTAATTTTTTCTTTTAATTGAATATAATTATTAAATGTATCGATTGTACCCTGCATAGGAATTGTAATAGTTGGCTCGCCTTTACTGCTTTCTGCATATGTAAGTGAGTAGTTAACTATGCCAGTTACACCGTCATATCCAGTGATTTGCTTTTTAGCCTCCTGTATACTTTCTACCATAGAAAGTGGACATTCTGGAAGCTTACCTGCGTCGATAACAAGGTCTTCAAGATTTTTCTTAGCCTGTGCTTGCCTGTCAAGCAAATCTTTTGCGTCAACATATTTTTTCTCGCCTAATGTGGTCTGATCCATCTTCTTCTGAATATTCAGAAAAGCGTAATAACCACCAGAAACTAGCATTGCAGACGCAGCAACAATTGAGAAAACTATTGTTACTGTTTTACCTACATTTAATGATTTTTCTTTTAGTGGCTGTAAACCAACCATTAGGTTGTTTTTATACTTATCGCCACAGTTCATCAAATTATTGAATAGTATGTAGCTACCAGTTTTAAATCCATTATCACGAGCGTCTATGTCAAGCTCTGGTAATGCCATTTTTGTGTTAAACTGGTCGGTAATTACATCAACCTCTCTGCTTACACCAATCATCTTCATAGAGCCAGTTACTCTTGGGAAGAAGCCAACATAATCACTTAGTACAGCCTGATCTATTGTAAGACCCAAGCTCATTGTAACAAGGTTAATATTATGTACTACATCAGAAATCAAGTCTGAACGAAGCTCTTCAATTCTACGCATTGCTGCTGGTGAATTGTAGTTATAGTCTGATGTTAAACCGTACTGCTTAATATATTCAAGTGCATCAACCATTGTAAGCTGTCTGTCTTGTGCTACAATGTCAATAGCTTCTACCATTGGAGAATGGAAAGTACGACAATACAATGGCAATGAATCTCTTACTATTGCTACTCTTACTGCTGCATAGTCCATAGAGATGTAACAAACTGTTTTATTGTAGCTATATACAACCTCTCTAGCAACCTTTAGCAGTGGAATTTCTGCAGGAGTAATCTTTAATAAGTTTAGGCTCATTTCAGAAAATCTCTTTGCTAGCTCTGTAGTTAGATTCTTTGGTATACCGTATGTTTTAGATGTTAGCTCTGGAATCTCTTTAGCAGGTGTACCATATGTTGTGGTAATAACAGAGAAGTCTTTGGCATCGTCCTGTAATACCTCTTTCAGATTGCTGATTGCAATGTTGTTAAGCAGTTTCTTTTTACACCTAACATGCTGGAATTCTGCCGATACAAGGTCGAATTCCTCTACCAAAAGGATAACCTCTTTAACCTCTGGTCTTTTCATCTCTCTTATACCGTCGTGTACCATTGTAGCAAACACCTTTGGAGCTTCCCAAAGGGTACTTTTACCTTCCAGATAATCCGTGTTAATAGGTTTAATATATGGAGAAGTAAAGCGATAAGATAAGTCGGCTACTGCCTCCTTTTTCTGATCTTTAGTATTTTGCAAAATCGGCTCACAACAGGTAATACATAAATAGTCCTTAGTTACCTGAACAATTGCTGTTTTCAAAAGTAAACACCACCCATTATATTTATTGTATAATTCAAATATAGCCAACCACTGTATATACGCTTTATATAGCAGTTGTATATATAATTACATCCAAAGTTTCTTTAAAAATGTGAAAATTTTATTATAACATACATTTTAATAAAATGCAACTTTATTTATAAAATGCGTAAGGCTCGCAAAACGCGAGCCTTACTTATTTAAGTTACGGAAAATATTAAGCAAACTTGCATTTACTTATTTCAGATTACCAACACAAAACGTACTGGAATCTGTTATCATTTCAAAACTAGTAATTTCGTCACCGGTTTGTACATCTGTGTTATCATCAGTATACATTAACTCAACCGAGCTTGTATTCTGATTCCAAACCAGTACAAATTCTCTGTTATGATAATTGCGAGCTTCGCACGCATCACTTATCGCTTGCTTTTTTACAACATCTCTTATAGTAAGTGATCCGTCAGATGCAGCCTCTCCATAGGTTTCTTCGTTACCTGTCTGAACAGCTGCTATAGCAAGCATCAAGTTCTCTTCAAGAGTTTTTGCGTCTGATACGGCAGTGCTTAAAGTAGCTGCGTTTATAACCTGTGATATTACAGGAATAGCTATAGTAGCTAAAACACCCAGTATAGCAATAACCACTACCAGCTCAACCAAAGTGAAGCCTTTTTTACTTTTCACCAAACACACAACCCTATGTAAAAAATTTAATTATAGAGTCTCAATCATTACATCTGTAGATGGAGTATCTTCTGTTGCGATCTGAACTAGAGTAGCATCATCGTAGCTATCTGCGTAGCCTTTCTCAACACCCTCTGATGATAGAGCGTCGCCTATTTCTATGTCAGTGTTAGCACCGTCAGGAACGTCTGTACAAACGAATACACAGCTATCAGTATCTCTGTTCCAGTGTGGTTCGAATGTAGCCTGATCGTAGTTAACCTGCTTTAGAGCATCGTTGATTGCATTTACACCTGCAACCTCAGCAATTGAAATAGCACTACGGCCATCATCAGCATTGCTAGCAGCGTCATGAACTTGCTGTGGGTTACCCTCTACGTCTGTATATTTCTTCTCTCCGCCAGAGTAAACCTCGTTGTTTCTAGCAGCGATGTCAGCCTGACAGTTCTTAACAGCTAGCTCTATTGTCTCTGCATTTGAAAGAGCACTGTTCTTTGTAGCTGTGTTGATGATTGAGCTAACTACTGGAATAGCGATAGCAGCTAGGATAGCTAGAATAGCGATTACGATAACTAACTCAACTAGTGTAAAACCTTTTTTACTGTTCTTTGTGATTGCCTTTGTCATTTTCACATTCTCCTTAAAATAAAATTATTAAATCGTTATTGAGGGGCACAACGCCATACATCACACAAACCTTTCCCGCACAATTTGCGTAACGTCCTCACTACAATCAGTATTATAGCACATAACTTATAAATAATAAATACACTAATTGTTAAAATTTAGAAAGTTATATTTATACATTTTGCACTTGGTGTAAAGTATTTTTCTACATCAGTGTTATTTTTTGTCGATTATAACAATATCTGTAGCTTTTATCCTTTAATAAGATAAAGCTACAGATACTAATTCACTTCTGTTTTTGTTAACAGTTTATTAATATTTATTTCTTTTTGCGTATAAAAGAACCTGCTGGTATAGGCTTTTCGCATGGGATTGTAAGTTTTTCCATTGGATGTGGTGCAGACTCTACGCTTTCGCCACGGTGATTATATATTTCTTTTACATTTATAGTAAATGACTCACCTACTGGTGGCAGTACATCAAGCTCATCGCCAACTAAAAATTTATTCTTCTGTGTAAGATATGCTGTACCGTCTTTATAATCGTCACACATAGCCACAACATCATATTCTCTTATATAACCACCATTTGATGTAGTTTGACCAGGCTCGTTGCCCAAGAAAAAGCCTGTGCTGTACTCTCGGTGGCTTATTTTGTTAAGTTCCTCTTTTATCCATAGTGGTAGCTTGTAATTTTCGCCCTGCTTGTAATACTCGTCTACTGCATTACGATATGCATAGGTGGTTACAGCTGTATAATATGCTGATTTTGCTCTACCCTCTATTTTTAAACTTGTAATTCCACTTTCGATAAGCTTTGGTATATAGTCAATCATACACATATCCTTTGAATTATAAAGGAAGGTTCCGTCTTTATCCTCCTCAACTGGGAAATACTGACCCTCTCTATTCTGCTCATAAAGGTGATATTTCCATCTGCAAGGCTGAGCACAGTCACCACGGTTGGCATCTCTGCCAGTCATATATGCCGAAATTAAGCACCTGCCACTAAACGACACACACATTGCACCCTGAACAAAGCACTCTATTTCTAAATCCTTTGGCACCTTAGCACGAATTTCTGCTATATCCTCAAAATTAAGCTCTCTTGCTAAAACTACTCTAGAAGCTCCCATATTATATAGAGTATTTGCAGTGTGGTAATTCATTATACCTGTTTGTGTAGATATATGAACATCTGTATTTGGTGCATATTTTTTTGCAAGATCCATAACACCTATATCTGCAACTATAACTGCATCTACCCCAGCCGAGCTAAGCATTTCGAAATGCTGTGGCAAGCGTGCAATCTCGCTGTTTGATGGCACTGTATTACAGGTAACATATAACTTAGAACCAACTGCGTGTGCTTTTTCTACTGAATTTTTAATTTGGTCGTAATCGAAATTTTTAGAAGCAGTACGCATACCAAACTCTTTACCTGCAAGATAGACTGCGTCTGCACCAAATTTAAGTGCAGCGTCTAAGCTTTCTTCTTCTCCACATGGTGCAAGCACCTCTGTGGGATGTCCGTATCTGAATTTATTCATATATAAATCATACCTTTCGTGAATTGTTATTGATTATATTAAAAAACGGCTTTCCAATAATTGGAAAGCCGTTTATAGGTTACAGCGTTAGGCTTATTTTATGCCAATCCAGCCTCTACCATATTAACCTGATGCTCTGCAAATGTAGCAGCATAATAAGGTTGTGCACCGTCGGTTTCTGTTGGTGCCTTATGACAGAAGTAGTAATAATCTGTGCTGTCAGGATATATAGCGGCATCAAGTGCATCTAATCCAGGGTTACAAATTGCTCCTGGTGGTAAGCCTGCATTATTATAAGTATTATAGTTACTCTTAAATGTAGCAACTATCTCTGCAGGAATATCCTCTTGTGCACTGTAAGGATAATATAATGTAGCATCTGACTTTAGCTTGTCCAAGTCATAATCGCCATACGGTGATATACCGTCGTAATCTACAGTATCAAGTCTGTTATAGAATACAGATGAAACAACATACATATCATTTAGGTTAGCTGCCTCTGCCTGTACAAGAGAACCCATTTTTACCACTTCGTTTAGTGTCATACCCTTGTCTTTTATAACTGTTTCTATACTAACAGCATCAGTATAGCCCGAAACAGTTCTTGTAGAAGTACACACCTTATATTCAAAGTTGTCAAGGAATCTTCTTATAGAGTCTTCTGCATCTTCACCAATGTAGAATTCGTAAGTATCAGGGAATAAATAACCCTCTAGCTTATATGCACATTTTGGATCTATAGGTATTTCTGCCAAGAAGTGGTAATCCTCGTCAAACTCGTTAGAGTTACACAAATCCATAAACTTATCAGCCTTACAAACCTTTTTGCCCTCTAGTGCTTCAGCAATCTGTCTTACTGTCATACCCTCTTTAAACTGTACTGTAACAGTTTCTGTTAACAAAGGACCTGACTGTAATGTATTTAGAATTTGCTCATAATCCATATTAGGACGCATTGTTTTTATACCAGCTTCAAAGCCGTCGGTAGAATTTGTGAATGTAGCATATAGTCTAAAAAAGTCTTCTTCCTTAATAAGTTGGTTTTCCAGTAATATAGTCACAATCTGGTCGAAGGTTGCGTTCTCTGGAACCTCTACTACAATTGTATCACCTTCTTCTGGTCTGTTTATACCCAGCAAATCGCTTATGCCATTCCATAGGTACATACCCAAAACAACAGATACAGCTATTACCATACATAGCCATATCAAACGGAACATACAGCCATTTTTCTCGGCTTTTTCTTTTTTACGTTTTTTATCTGACTTTTTAAACTCTCGTAACGCCTTACGTTCTTCTTTGTCCATTTTATGCTTTTGTTCAGCATTAGAGAAGCTTGAAATTTCTTCTATTTCTTCTATCTCGTCTGACTCTGACTTTTCTTCGTCGTCTTGCTTTATATCAACAAACTCCTCGTTTTCTTCTATCTGATTAGCATCAGTATACTTATGCAAAGAGTATTTCTCAGAAAAGTCATCTGCCATCATTCTTGACGGTGCACTGCTGTCTATACCAGAGCTTTCTTTTTCTTCACTGTCTGATATATCCTTTGGTGTATCGTCTGTTTTTTCAGCAATATCATCATCTTCAGAATCATTCAATTCTATATCAAGCTTAAAAGACTCTACTCTCTTTTTTCTTGCTTGATTTATTTGTTCCGAAAAATCCATTTTCAAATCATCACTCATATAGCTATTCCTTTCTTAAAGTCATATGACTTAATAATTTTCTGCCGTATATTAAACACTAAGCTACATAAATAATATCTTATTATTAAACTATATAATAACCTAATTTTTATTATTTTGCAATAAATTTTGTAAATTTATCTGTAATTATGTAATCCACCTGCTCGTCATACCAATTACGAAAAAGGCAACGACTTACACAGCTACTATAGCATAGTCCTACCTTTTTAGAAGAAAGCTTGCTTAAAAATCTATCGTAATAGCCTTTGCCATAGCCCATTCTATATCCATTTTTATCAAAAGCAAGTGCAGGCACAAGTACAACACATTCTTCGCCATTGTATTTTTTGCAACAATCGGGGTCTGGCTCTAAAACGCCAAAGCTACCACGCTTTAAATCATCAAGGCTTTCAATATAATAAAAATCCATATTACTCGTACCCTTTATACAGTATGGTAAGGCAAGCTTTTTGCCACTACTAAGTGCATGGTTAATAATTGAGTAGGTTTCTACCTCATCACCTATAGAAGCATACGCTAGTATAACCTTTGCGTTTTTATAAAGCTGTGAGCTTAAAAATTGATTTGCAATTTTTAAAGAATGTTCTCTACGCTTTTCTTCGCCTATATCACTGCGTATAGCCTTATACTTTTTTCTTAGGGGATTTTTGCAGGCTTTTACTGTATTTTTCAACATATTAATAAGGGCACTGCAAAGAGCTATGTACTGTATTTGCTGTTTCTTCGTCTGTAAACATAGCAAGCAACTGCAACGCAAAAGGTATTGTTGCACCCATACCCTTTGCTGTAACAATTAAACCGTCTGTTACTGTAAAATCGTTTACAACCTCAGCACCTAGTAATTCATCTTCAAAGCCTGGGAAGCAAACTGCATTTTTACCAGATAACAAACCCATTTTACCAAGTACAGATGGTGCTGCACAGATAGCACCAATAATAAGACTATTGTCTGCACAGTATTGTGTGTACTTCTTTACAACACTTGATGCACCAAGGTTTAGTGTACCAGGCATACCACCAGGTAAAACAACTCCCTGTAGATTTTCTTTTGTAAGGTCGGCTTCGTTTATATCTGCCACTACCTTTATATTATGTGAAGATGTTACTATATTATCCTCTGTACCAACTGCCACAGTTTGAACATCTAGCTTACCTCTGCGTAAAACATCAACAGTTGTAAGTGCCTCGGTTATTTCAAAACCATTCGCAAGAAAAACATAAATCATTTTAATTTCTCCTTTGTATTTAGTCAAACACAAGCCCTAGGTAAGGCTTATAAAATTCTTCTGTATTTATATCTGCCAAATTCTTTATCATTCCAAAGCTGTCACATTCATCTGCAAGCCATGGTGGTATTCTAAGCAACAGCTCGTCAGTTTTACAAAGCTTTTTAAGTATAGAAAGCATATTTAGCACAGCGTTGCTTTCGCACATTATTTCTAAAACCACAAGCTTGCTTTCGTTATAAGCATAAATAATATACCCATCATCACAACATACCATACCACCGTCACATTCTTTAGCATAGCTAATGGCGTATTGCAAAATACTTTTGCTATATATTACAGAACCACTATACTTACAGCACAGGCTGTTTCTAAGCTTTTCTATTTTTTCGGGTGATACCTCTGTGTAATATTCTTGGTTTATTGGTATATCGGGTAGCTTATCCTTTTCCAGCACTTCGTTTTTGGCTGTATATAGTGTGCGATAGCCCATATCGGTATAAAAATCATACAACGGCTTACTTGCCGGTAAAAGCACCGAGAACTCATCGCCCTTATCCTTTGACATTGTATTCGCATAATCTATAAGCTTATGCATAAAGCCACGATGTCTGTATTCTGGCAAGGTACACGCACCATAAATGTAATGTCCTTTTTTCAGCTTGCCATCAAGCTTCATGGCACAAGGCACAGTAAAGAGCATACAGCAAATTTTGTTATCTTCCTCTATTGCATAGCAAATATCTGTAGAAAGATATTTTTGCTCAAAAATATAGTCTACCTCGTCCATTTCCATATCAAAGCATTTTGCACACATATCCTTTATCTGTTGCAAATACTTATCAACGGGTGAAAAAAATCTCATTTTAATCAACTCTTTAATTCTTACTGAAAACAAATTTTTCTAAAAGTATTTCTGGTTTATAAGAAAGCTTTGCCCTTCTGAGTCCCTCAATACCCATATCTTCTTCTCGATTAATATATTTATACTTAGTAAGTGTAGCAGAAAACAGCTTGTTAATAGCTGTATATGCTCCGTTTACTCCACCTATAGCCTTTTCAAAATGCACCACATAGCAATCATCACTTATCGCTTCACCCATTGTCATAGCAACAGGCTTTCCGTCTACCCTTAAGACCATACCACTAAAGCCAAGCTCATTAAAATGCTTAAACGCTGTTCTTATTGCACAGCACTCGCTTATATGACCAGTACCATTATGACCACCACGCTCTATACACCAAGTATCATTTACCTTTAGTGCATCTTCAAAATTTTCTTCGCATAAAGGTTCTGTTGTGTACTTATAGTTTTTTTCAAAGCTGGTAAAATGGTTACGCTTGCTGTGGTATTTTCTTCCTTTAAGGTAAGCAAGCTTTTCTGATAAATAAATATACTCAAAATTATCTCTATATTCTTCTTCTTCAAAATCACTTGGCAATAGGCTACGCAAAATTTCAGTCTGCTCATTGCCCGATGCACTTATGCTGTATTTAAGTCCATTTTGCTCTGCGTAAGCTATCATAAAATCAATAACTTCTTTAACATCGCCACTACCTATTGGAAAATCAAAATAAATATACCCTTCGTCAAAGGTGTATGCTACCAAGTAAAAATCCTTAAAGTGGCATATTCTTGTGCCATATTCATCCTTCCATATATAGGTAGTGCCAAACGGAGCATCACAATTCATTACATTACTATTTTTTATAATTTCATTAACCCACAGCCTGTCATCAAGCTCTGGTTTTTTAAACAAATTCATTTCTTTACTTCCTTTAGTTATTACAAGGTTTAGTCCAACGCATTAAGCACAAGCTGTAAAACCTCGCTATGTATATCGTCTATACTACGCAAATTATCGTCTTTAGCACAGCTTACAATCTGCCAACCCTGTACCTCTGCCGAGTATAACGCCGATATTCTGCACTGCTTTAAAAATTCAAAGTTACTTTCGTGTAAATCCTTTTTGGTTGTGTCACCATTATAACGCTTATCTAAAAGCTTTTGAGAAATCTCTATTGGCACATCAAGATAAATTACAGCGTCTGGCTTTGGTAGCTGTAGCTGAGAATACTCGTAAAATTCAAGCCAATTTAAATAATCTATGCGTTCATTCTCTGCCAATTTAGAAAGCTGATAAATAGCATTAGATGTTGCATATCTGTCTGCCAGAATAACTGTACCAGCTTCATAGTCAGCCTGCCAAAACTGCTTGTAGCTTGCATATCTGTCTACTGCATAAAACGAAGACGCTGCATATGCGTTTACATCGTCAGGCTTACTGCCAAGCTCACCATTAAGATACATCTTAACAAGTGAAGATGACGGATTGTTATAATCGGGGAAGCTAACCTGCTTTACATTAATACCCTTTTCAATCAAAGCAGCTGTAAGAAGTGCTGTTTGTGTACCCTTACCACTTCCGTCTAAGCCCTCTATTACTATTAATTTTCCTTTGCTCATATCATTTACCTTTACTAATCTTTAACTATTAGTTTTAATACTAAAACTATTTAATTTATTTTATATTATTCCTCAGTTTGCAAAACTTTATCAAGACCTGCAAAATATTCTCTTACCTCTTTAGCCTTACCACAGGTCATCTTACCCTCTGGGCAAGCACCACGCAAGCAACGAGGTCCCGAACCCATAAACAAAGCTGGTGCAACCTCTCTGCATTGCTTTAGCATTTCAATAGCTACTGCTCTTATCTCCCACTGTGCTCTGTTACAGCATCTATGGTCAAAGAAGTTTTGCAAAGACCTTACATTCATTGTTACCACTATAGAGGTTGTGCAAGCATTCGGCAAAATAAATCTTGCATCTTCATTTGCTTTCTTTATAAAAGCTGTGCATTGTGCTTTGTTTATCTCTTTATATTTCTCGATAACCTCTTGCATTGTGCCTTCAAGGCTTGCTCCGTCATCGCTTTCTTTTATCAAGCCATAAACAAGTGTATCTCTTACTACTGAATATGCCTTACGCTGTGTTTCTATAGCGTTGTTATATTCCTTTAATGCTTCAGGACAGTTCGCAATAGCTGGAGGTGTTACAAAATCGAATTGGTTTCCGTCTACATAACGTTGTGATTGCTGACTGTAAGAGGCTATTCTGTGTCTTACAAGCTGGTGCGAACAAGCTCTCGAAATTCCGTCAATGCCAAAGGTAAAGCTTACATGCTCCATAGGACTTTCGTGACCAATCGAAGCCAGCATTTCTACAAACGCACGGCTTTTTTCTTCATCTAAGCCCTCAAGAATATTATCAATTTTTGAGGGTGAATAGCACAGCTTTGCTGAAGCAGCAACAACCTGTTCAGGATTCGGTGTATGTGCTATTAATTTTACTGTTACAGACATTTTTATCCCTCCCAGACTGTTTACTTTTTCAGTTCAAAATATCTATACATATTAATTGTATCACAACTTAACCTTTTCCTCAACAACAATACACAAAATTCTATAGGCAATTTACACCATAATAAAATCCTCTGCAAAAATTAAAAACGCCACACAAGATATTCAACCTTGTGTGGCGTCAATTATTTGAGTCTTATATTCTAATTATTCAGAAAAACCTGACTCTACAAGCTTAACTAATCCGTCAACAGCAGCTACTTCATCACTACCGTCAGCTAGAATCTTAATTGTTGTACCACCAACAATGCCAAGTGAAAGTACACCAAGTAAGCTCTTAGCGTTTACTCTTCTTTCGTCCTTCTCAACCCAGATTGAAGACTTAAACTCGTTTGCCTTCTGAATAAAGAATGTTGCAGGACGAGCGTGTAAACCTACCTGATTCTGAACCTCTACTTCTTTTACATACATAAATAAATCCCTCGCACTCAATATAGATTTTACAATGGTAAATAATTGTTATTGATATTATAGCACAATAGAAAAAACCGTCAATAAAATTACGACAACTTTAGATGTTATATCATTATTTTTTAAATATTTAATTTTATTTTTGTTTATTTTAACTATTGATTTTTTCAATTTTACCATTTATATATTTTTACTTTTCACAAGTTCACTGTTATTTAATACTAAAAACCACTTAAAACTTATATATTACTGTGTATTTTTACCCATAATAAGTATATTTATCCTCTATTTTTGTCTTTTGTTTTGGTAAGCTCTTTTCTTATTGCAAATAGAGCATTCGTATGATAAAATTATGCTACAAATATTTAAGGATGTTGATAATATGGAACAATTTTTAGAGATTGGTAAAATAGTAGGCACACACGCACTAAAAGGTGAACTAAGAGTAGACCCATGGTGCGATTCTCCTCAGTTTTTATGCAAATTTAAAGAGCTTTACCTTGACAAAGGCAACAAAAAGCTGGCTGTAAATTCTAGACCACATAAAAACATTGCAATTGTAAAGGTAAAGGGCATTGACACAATAGAAGAAGCTGACAAGCTAAGAGGTAAAATTCTATATATGAACCGAAAAGACGCTAAGCTTGCTGATGGAGAATATTTTATTCAAGACCTTATGGGTATGGAGGTACTTGATGTAGACAACGGCACAAAATACGGTACACTTACCGAGGTTTTTAAGACAGGTGCAAATGATGTTTATCAGGTAACAGATGATAATAAAAATAATTACCTTATACCTGTTATAGACGAGGTTGTAATCTCTGTAAGCCTTGAAGAAAACAAGGTACTTATAAGACCTTTAAAGGGGATTTTTGACGATGAGGATTGATATTATTACACTCTTCCCCGAAATGTGCAGTGCTGTTTTAGGCGAGAGCATTATAGGCAGAGCTGTAAAAAGTGGTGCTGTAGAAATTGTATACCACCAACTGCGAGATTATGCCTTTGACAAGCACAAGCGTGTAGATGACACCCCTTATGGTGGTGGTATGGGAATGGTAATGAAAACCGAGCCTATTGCACTATGCTTTGAGGATATCTGCAAACAGCTTGGCAAAAAGCCACACTTTATTTATATGTCACCAATAGGCGAGGTTTTAAAGCAAGACAAGGTAAAAAGAATGGCAAGTGAACACGAGAATATCTGTATTCTTTGTGGCCACTACGAGGGTGTTGACCAACGAGTGCTAGACCTGCTTGTAGACGAAGAAATCTCTATAGGCGATTATGTACTTACAGGTGGCGAGCTACCAGCTATGGTACTTACAGATGCTATATGCAGAATGTTACCAGGTGTACTTTCTAATGATGAATGCTTTACAGAAGAAAGTCACTATAGCGGCTTACTTGAATACCCACAGTACACAAAGCCTGCAAGCTGGCGAGATATGGAAGTACCAGAGGTTTTGCTGTCTGGTCACCACGCAAATGTAGACAAATGGCGACATAAGCAATCACTTATCAGAACAAAAACACATCGTCCTGATATGTTCGAAAAATACGAGCTTACACCACAGGATAAAAAGCTGTTAGAGGAATAATGCGTTATTAATGGAGAGTATAAAATTGTTAAATAAATATATTGCTGATTATGTTAAAGGCTTCACCTTTACACCAAGCGAGAATATAACACTGGAATTTTCTGATATAAAAGCAGATATAGCTGTTATGGAATACTTCGATGGTTTAAACCGTCGTGAAAAGGCACATGTAATACTCCAAAAAGGCGAGTATAAATACGAATTTGACAGTGTTGAAACATACAACGGGAACACCAGCTTCTTCAACGTAACTATAAACGGACGCTCATTTATATTATTCAGAAAAACGCTTTACGGCTTTACACTGCTAGATTCAGACACCCTACAGGAGGAATACGAATATTTCCCTGCAAAGGTATTGGAGGGTGAAGAATCATTTATAATAACAGATGCAAAATCATTTGGCAATCTTATTATTTTTGATGGTTGCTATTGGGCTTGTCCATATATGTTTTTCGCCTATGATTATTCACAAAAGCGATTTTTCAACCTGTCAGAAGAATTTGGAGTTTATCCTGAAGATAAGATTATCATAAAAAATGACACCTTAATTATATCAGGCTTAAACGAAGACGAAGAACCACTAGAGGTTACCGTTACCCAAGATGAAATATATAGCCTTTTAGACCAAAAGGGAACATTTGATTTTTAACACGAATCAATCTTAAACATGAATCAATATTTAATACTAAACAAATCGAGTAGGAGGCTACCCATTAGTTGAGTAGCCGACCTCTCACACCACCGTGCGTACGGTTCCGTACACGGCGGTTCAATAACTTGAGTGCAGTACCTTGTATCTTTGGAATATGTCATCATATCCCACCGATACAAGG
>JAZSEI010000003.1:0-45119 GCA_045531635.1 Acutalibacteraceae bacterium | reverse complement strand
AATAATATGCTCACTCTCTGCAATTATTACAGAACGGGTTTTTCTGCCATATGTAGCATCAATAAGCATACCCTGCTCTTTAGCGTCTTGAATAATTCTTTTTATCGGTGCAGAATCAGGCGATACTACAGCAATAACCTTATCTGCCGAAACAAAGTTACCAAAGCCTATATTAATCAGTTTCATATAAAACCTCGTTATTCTATATTCTGAATTTGTTCTCTTATTTTTTCAAGCTCTGCTTTTATGTCAACTACAATATGTGCAAGCTGTGCGTCTTGTACCTTTGAGCCAATTGTGTTAGCCTCTCGGTTCATCTCTTGAAGAATAAAATCTATCTTTCTTCCAACCGAACCCTCGGCATTAAGTATGCTTTCAAACTGCTCAAAGTGGCTTCTTAATCTTACAGTTTCTTCTGCAACAGCAACCTTATCTGCAAAAATTGCTGCTTCTGTAATAATTCTCTGTTCGTCAACAGTAACAGTAGAGAGAATTTCGTTCATTCTTTCGGTAAGCTTGTTTCTGTATTCTACAACAGTTTGTGGAGAACGCTCCTCTACCTTTTCCACAAGCTCTAAGATTGTTCTACATCTGCTCATTACATCTGCATACAGCTTTTCGCCCTCTTGCTGACGCATTTGAACAAAGTTGTCAACAGCTTCGTCCAAAACAATCTTTATATTCTCCCATATCTCGTCTTCATCTGCCAAAGGCTTGGTAACCTTAAAAATATCACCATATCTTGCAACAGAAGAAACAGAAATATCGTCGCTTAAATCGTATTTAACGGCAAGCTCTCGCAAAGCAGCTACATAGCCAGCAGCCAAGCTGTGGTTGATTGTTACAACTGCCTGCTCGGTTTCGTCGGCACCTATATTAACAAATATATCTACCTTACCTCTGAAAACTCTTTGCTTTACTACAGACTTAATTTTCTCTTCAAGAAATCCCATTTCTCGAGGTGTTCTGCAATTAAGCTCGAAATATCTGTGATTTACTGAACGAATTTCTACAGAAATTTCTCTGTTGTTGATTATCTGTCGGCTACCACCGTAGCCTGTCATACTTTTTACCATAGCTACCCCACCTTTGAGCAATATATAATTACTGCATTATAAATTACATTGTAACATTTTTAAACCCAAAATGCAACCATAAAACATATCTATTATTAGCACAACAACACATATTAAAGCACAAAGGCATACCCACTTGTATAAAGCAGGTATGCCTTGATTTTATTCAATAATTTTATCTAGAATATTTTAACTTAGCTTATCAAATCGGCGTATAAACTTGCCGTCTTTTTCTACAAGCTCAATAAACATATCGTATGGTCTTGCCCAATACTGGTGTGTGTTTACATCAAAATAAATAACCAAATCCTCAAGGGTTTCGCTATGCTTTGCTACATACACCACCTCATATTCATTACCCTTGTAGTGACGGTATCTGCCTGGTGTAACCTGCTCAAGAGGCATTGCTACTTCTATAACTGGAATATAGTCATTATCTACTTCTTCTGTTGGCTGTTCAACAGTCTGCTGTACAGGAACCTCTATAGATATTTCTGTTTCAATCTCTTCAAACTCTTCAAGATTCTCAAACTCTTCAGCTTCAACCTTATCAGACTCTTCAAATACAACCTCTGGTATTATAACTTCAGGTACAGGTTCAGGTTCAGCTTCAAGAACAAAGTCGTTATTGTTCATAACCAAAATTCTTGCACTATTACCATCAACATCAATTCTTACATAACCAGAGTTATCAAAGCTTTCTCCAGTTAAAACATCTGTTAGCTTAGAAAATCCACCCACAGCATTAAACTCAACTGTTTGCCTACTGCCATTTAGATTTAATGCCACATATACATACTGGTTATTAAAGCTTCTTGAAAAAACAAGCTGTTCATTTCTTATACATTCGTTTTTGTAATTACCAAACTGTAATGCTTCAAGTGATAAACGAATCTTACCTAGCTTTTTTAAATAGTCATTAAGCTGTTCGTTAGCATTATTTATTTGCCCCAGCTTAAGTTCTGGTCGCAACGCAGTGTCACTGTTGTTGCTTCGGCTACCCTCAACTGCCCATTCACTACCATAATAAACTGATGGAACACCAGGCATACAGTACATTACTGTATAAGCATTTTTCAAGTGATTTTTATCTCTTATATTGCTTGCAATTCTGTTAACATCGTGATTATCAAGGAAGCTGTAAAGGCATAGATTCTGGTAAATACCACCCTGCTGAAATTGTCTTTGCAATGAATGAGCAATCTCAAAATAGTTATGGTCGTTATGAGATGAATAAATCCCCTTGTAACATTCATAGTTTGTTACAGAATCAAGAGTATCCTTATTAGCCCAGCGATTATAATCACCATGTATAATCTCGCCCATAAGCCAGAAATCAGGATTCTTATTTTTACAAAAATCCTTTAGCTGTCTAAAAAATCCAAGGTCTACGCAATCTGCTGCGTCTAAACGCAAGCCATCAATACCAAATTCATCAATCCACATACCTACAGCACCAAGCAAGTGCTCTACTACCTTAGGATTTTGCAAATTAAGCTTTACAAGGTCATAATGTCCACTCCAGCCCTCATACCAAAAAGGGTCACCCATAGGACTATTGCCACCGAAATTCAAATTTTGGAACCAACCACAATATTCAGAACTCTCACGCTTTTGCTGTACATCCTTAAACGCCCAAAAATCTCTACCAACATGGTTAAACACACCATCAAGAACAATTTTAATTCCGTTTTTATGCAAGGTATCACATATTTTCTTAAAGGATTCGTTATTACCAAGTCTGCAATCAATTTTATAATAATCCTTTGTGTCATAGCCATGCTTTGTTGATTCAAAAACAGGGCCAAAATATATTGCATTAATATTAAGCTCTTTTAAATGCCCTATCCAATCATTTATTTTATCAAGTCTATATACAGTAGCACCATCGTTATATTCTGGTGCACCACAGAATCCAAGTGGATATATATGATAAAAAATCGATTTATTTACCCAATTACTCATTACTTTCACCTTAACTAGTTTATTTTATATTAGATTATGCAGATTTTCTTACTTTGTATGTAATTTTTAATAAACACCCGTATAATTCCAACACACAAATTGTATCATATCACCAACATAAAAGCAAGTAAAAAAACAGCGAAAAAGAGATGTTTTTTGTGTAATTTAAACAAAGCAATAATTCTCTCACAACTTCAACTATATCATTTACTATGTCTATTTATTGATACTATCTGATAAGCGTTTATTATATAATTTGTAACTTTAGACATCTGATTATTTAAAATAGCAACTAATTTCTACAATATCAACAATAAAAAATTATTGTACTTATATCCAATAAGTGATAAAATAATTGTTGTTATTTTATGGTGGTGATGTACAAAGAATTATACTTAAAATAGAATTTATTACAGAACCGAAAAAAGTAATATATTCTATCTATTCTATTATTTATGGTATTATTTAGTGGTATTTTATTTGAGATTATGAAGGTATATTTTAAAGAGGAATACGCTTATAATTTTTAGGGAAATTATAAGTTCTGCGTACGGATATGCTACTAATTGAGTAGCTTGGTTGAAAATTAATTAAAAGAAAGCGTTACCAAAATTGCTGTAAAGCAAAATGGTAACGCTTTTTACGTTTTTTATACTAATTCTATTTAATTCACACCTATAAATATATATAGGTTAATTCTTATAGTTTTAAATCTGCTCCATTGTGCTGTTAAGGTCGTGCTTTACACGGTCTTCTACCTCTGCCCTTTTCGCATTATTAAAGCGTTCTGTTGTACCAACAAGATAACCTGTTATTCTGCGAATACGGTCAAATTTTACAGGCTCAAAGGTATAGTTTAAATCAACATATTCACCGTCAACCTTTATATCTATTTCTTTTATTGTTCTACCCTTAAATTTTTCTCTGGCACGAGCTACATAAGCGTCTATCTCTTGTTGCTCTAGCTGTGCACCTGTTACCTTTACATCTATACTTGTCATAATTATTCCTCCCATATTTAGTTCTTTGATATAATTATAACACCATATATAGTAATCGTCAATAGAAAATAGTAATAATTATCATTTTTATTTTACTCTGTTTTCTATAAATGCTACAAAAAAGCAATTAAATTTCTTCGGTAAAAATATTGTATGACAACGAACGGTTTGTATATCTTTTATCCTCTGTAACCTCTTTAATAAGCTCTATAAATGGTGGCAAAATCACTTTCTGTTCTTCACTGCTTATTTCAAGCTCTAGTGTTGCACGATCATTCCAGAATGGGTAAATATCAAGCTCAAAAAACTGATCTTGATACATAAAGCAATGACGAACCTTTTTTATTACAGTTGAGCCTTCATCTATATCTTTTAAATACTCATTATAAGCTTCTTCTGAAATATCATCTTCAATTTCGATGCGTGTAACATTTGTGATATTTTTCTTAAATGTCTTTTTATAAATTGCTTTACCATTTATAAAGCTTTTTCTTACACGCATACCTGCATTTTCGCCTTGGTTTTTAAGGTAGGCTTGCTCCATTTCTATTTTTGTATAAATAGGCTGTTGCTCCAAAATAGCAACATCTGGCATTTTTATCAGATATTTTCTTTCTATCTCTAGTGGTAAATTATCTTTCATAGTAATTCTCCCAAAATAATTATAAATAAATTTTAGAATACCCACTGCACATTAAATTATGCAGTGGGTTAAATTTTAAGATTTATATTTTATGCTTTTACAAACTCTGCCATTAGTGTAAATCCGTTTTCGTTATAAACACCTGTAGACTCAGCAGCCTTTTCATCAAATACAGTAATGCCGTTATCCTGCTTTTTATTGCTTGTATAAACAAGATATGGTACTGGCTTGTTTGTATGTGTTTTAATAGCAAGTGGTGTTGGGTGGTCTGGACAGATTAGAATTTTATAATCGTCACCACAATTATTAAAGTATTCAACAAGTGGTGCAAGAATTTTGCTGTCGATAAGCTCTATAGCCTTAACCTTGTTTTCTACCTCTCCACGGTGTCCACACTCGTCTGGTGCTTCTACATGAATATATACAAAATCCTGACCACGCTCAAACTCATCAATAGCCGCCTGTAGCTTTCCCTCAAAGTTAGTATCTATATAGCCTGTAGCACCCTGCACATCAGGAGTAGCCATTTCTGCACATATACCAATACCCTTTAAAAGGTCAACAGCAGAAATTACAGAGCCCTTTACACCATACTTTTTCTCGAAGCTGTCAAGAAGTGGCTTTGTACCCTCTCCCCATAGCCAAATTGAGTTTGCAGGCTTTTTACCACGATTAATTCTTTCTATATTAACAGGATGGTCTTTTAGAAGCTCGTAGCTTTTTACCATTAAATCATAAAGACCGTCTACATCATCACCCTTTGGAATGTACTCCTTAATAGGATTACCAGTAATATCATGAGGTGGTGTAAGTACACCAGGCTGTGGGTTACCGTTTGCCCACACTAGGCAATGACGATAGCTTACACCTGGATAGAACTTGAAAATATCATTACCAAGCTTTTCTTCGATATACTCTACAAGAATTTTTGCCTCAGCTGTAGAAATATCATCTGCACAATAATCAAGAATTGTTTTGTCACTATACTCTGCCTCGTCTGAAAGTGTAACAAGGTTACAACGCAAGGTTACATCTGTATCCTTTAAATCTATGCCAATACTTGCAGCCTCAAGTGGAGAACGACCTGAATAATACTTTGCAGGCTCATATCCCATAACAGAAAGATTTGCAACATCACTACCTGGCTTTAAACCCTCTGCAACTGTTTTAAGCAAGCCAACCTCGCCATATTTAGCAAGCTCATTCATACAAGGCTTATTAGCAACTGTCATAGGTGTTTTATTATCAAGCTGTGCAACAGGAGTATCAGCCATGCCGTCACATAATACTACTGCATATTTCATTTTTATCATCCTTTTTCTTTACAAATTTTCACCACTAATTATATACCTTATATACATAATATTCAAGACCCTATACTTTTGTTTGTAAAGCTATTTAGCAAAAAATCCGTAGTTAGCACTACGGATTTTTAACTTTATTATTCACTTTATTAAATCGCATTACCATTCAGAGTTTTTACTTTCGGTGTCAGAATCACCCCACACCTGTGTACTGTCATCTGCTTTGTCGCTAGTAAAATCTCTGTTTTGGCTAGTTGCTGTGTAATCTCTATTCTGGCCCTGTGCACTTGAATATGGACTAGAATAGCTTGTGCCTGTGTATTCTCTGTTTTGACCTGTCGCTGTGTTATCTCTGTTCTGTCCCTGTGCACTTGAATATGGACTTGAATAGCTTGAACCTGTGTATGTTCTGTCCTGTCCTGTTGCTGTGTTATCTCTGTTCTGACCCTGTGCATTTGAATATGGACTAGAATAGCTTGTGCCTGTGTAGCTTCTGTTCTGTCCTGTTGCTGTGTTATCTCTGTTCTGTCCCTGTGCACTGGAATATGTACTGGAATAGCTTGTGCCTGTGTAACTTCTGTTCTGTCCTGTTGCTGTGTTATCTCTGTTTTGTCCCTGTGCACTGGAATATGTACTAGAATAGCTTGTGCCTGTGTATGTTCTGTTCTGACCTTGTGCTGTACTCTGTTGAGCAGTTGTATCACCGTAAGTATTACTTTGTAAGCCTGTATATGTTTTACTTGCTCCTGCATAGGTATTTTGGTAACCATTGCTTTCGCCTGTGTTATAGTTTACAGGCTTATAATCCAATCCTTGTACAGCTTTTTTACCGAAAAGTGAACTAATCTCAGGTAAGAATAGCAATATACCAACTCCCATTAATACAATCGCAACCATATACATATATTTATTACCACTTGGATTAAAATTCTTTACATAATATGGCAACAGTTCTTTTTCTGCTTCTTCTGCAGAATATCCCTCGTCGGTAAGTATACCAAGCAAAACATATCTATCGTGAGATGGAGTTTTTTCTAATTCTCCCATAAATTCAACCTGCTTATTTTCGGTAGAATCTTCATCATATGAAAGGAAAATAGATTTTTGATCATCATCATAGGTTTTGAACGAAATAAACTGTCCATTATCCAGTACCATAAAATAAATTTCTGCACCATCGTCAGTATAGGCATATGGTCCATACCATTCATCTATAGTACCCTGACACAGCTTTCCTGATTTTACGTTATCCTCTGTTAGCGAATGATAATCAATTATCTCTGAATTAAGCTTTACCGTAGTGCTAATTGCACTAATCAAAACAAAAACTCCAACCAAAAGCAACGCAACTGCTGACGATTTTCTTGTACGAAAAAGTCTAATCATAAATATTACTCCTTATTTTTTATTTGGTGCTTATACCTCATTATTAACACCATAAATTACGCATATCTTCAACATTATACCAATTATAGCCACATAAATCAACATAAAATACCATTATATTCATAATATTACAACAACTTTTTTCAGCTTATATTTACAGCTTATCAATATATATATTAAATAACTAATACTTACAAAAAAATCAGGCTACACTTTGTGCAACCTGATTTGTAACATTAAATTATTCATAGCTAGCAGATTTTTAGTTTTTTGCGTTTTCTCCACCTGGACCATCACGGCGTTCTCTGTTATCAGAATTTTTAAGTCCTGTACTTACCCACTGATTATTTGTAGCTGTTTTTTCATTATTTTTATTGTTATTTTGAATTGACTTATTATTTTTATGACACATATAATCACCTCTGTATTAGTATTACCGATTAAAGGTGATTTATCAACTCACATAATTTATACAAAAACGCAAATGCCTTATCTTAAAGGGCTTGCCTTTGATTTAAAGCTCAAAATCCTTAGGGTCATATTGTGGAAATCGTGGTGCTGTTTTAGGCACACGCATTAAAGGGTTATATTTAAATCTACTGCAACTACCATTAACTATCTCTTTATTTGCCTTACACAATATAATTCCATTTATTTTTTGAGCATTATTACAATACTCACAGCTTGTTTCAATATTATTTCCAAAAAGTTTAGATGTAAAAAGCTTCATAGTTATTACTCCTGTTTATACTGCATAGTAACCAAATATATCTGATATCAAAAAAGTTACTAAATGTTCACTTGTATTATAGCACTATAAGTAATATAATGTAAAGTAGTAAGATGATAAGGAGGTATTAAATGCACTTACCAAATTACGGAAGCGAAATAATGAACCTTAATGTAAATAACAATGTTCCATTTTTAACATACAAAAGGTTAGAGTGTTTTGATTTTATAAAGCATGCCTTTTCAACCAGACTTGGTGGTGTTAGCACTGGTGAATTCACCTCTATGAATTTAGCATTTAATCGTGGCGACAATCCCGAAAGTGTTACCGAAAATTACAAAAGACTCTGTAACGCTGTGGGCTTTGATTTTAATACACTTGTAGCTTCTGCTCAAGACCACAACACAGTTGTACGCAAGGTAACTGCCGAAGATTGTGGCATAGGCATTACAAAGCCTAGAGATTTGCAAAGCGTAGACGCTCTTGTTACTAACCAACCAAATGTAACCTTGGTTACTTACTATGCCGACTGCACCCCTATATTTTTTGTTGATACAGAAAAAAAGGTTATTGCTCTTGCTCATGCTGGCTGGAGAGGTACAGTTTCTAGAATATGTAAATCTGTCATAGACACAATGGTTAATGACTACAACAGCAATACATCTGATATTATCTGCTGTGTAGGTCCTGCAATATCTAACTGCTGTTACGAGATTGACCAAGGCTGTTATGATGAATTCGCAAAGCTTGACGAGCTTGATCTCAACAAAATAATGGTACCTAAGAGTAACGGAAAATATATGGCTGATTTGCTTGAAACCAACAAACAAATTTTAATGCATAGTGGAGTGCCTGAAAAAAATATTACAATAAGTGATGTTTGTACAAAATGCAATAGCGAGCTTTTATGGTCACACCGTGCTACTAACGGTAAGCGTGGTACAATGTGTGCTTTTATGTGCATAAATGATATTTTATAATCAGAAAGGAAAGTGAAAAAATATGTGTAAAAAATTAGTTGCAATTTTAATAGGCTGTGCAATGCTTTCTTCTGTTGCAATGACTGGCTGTGTTAGCATAGATATTAACAAAAATAATCAAGATAATTCAGCTACTCAAGAAAGCACCGAAAATGCCGAAAACATAGAAAACATTGAGAATACAGAAAGTATTGAAATCACCGAGCAACCAACAGCCGATACTACTACAGAAGCTACAGAGGTAGCTCCAACAGAAGCAACAGAAGATGTTATACCTGAAGAGGAGGGTACTTTTGTTTATGTTGATGAAACTGTAACAAACCCTACTGCAGCACCAGTGGACATCCCTGAAAATGACGAAAGCATTACAATATTAACAGATGTTACACCAGAGTCACTTGCAGGTACATGGAAGCCACTTGTAGCAACATCTGTTGCAGATGGTACAGAGGTACCATTTGGTATGATTTTTGGCTCTTCTTATTCACAGTATGGTGGCTCATTAGTAATTGCCGAGGACGGTAGCTTTACAATTTCAATGGGTGCAGCTATTATCGAGGCTAAATCAAAGGGTACATTTACTATGAGTCAAAATAATATGCTTGTAACATATTCTGACGATTCTGTAGATACATACTTATATATCCCTCAGTACAGAAACCACGAGGTTATAAAAACACAGATAAATCAACACTACGTTTACTTCTATAAAGAGGCTTAATACTAAAAATCCCTCACAACTAAATGTTGTGGGGGATTTTTTAGCGAATAATCATTTTTGTTCAACAGTCTATTCCGTTTCTAATAATTCTTTTTGCAATAAAACAACATCCAGTACAGTTACATTGCTATCTCCATTTATATCTGCAAAATATTTATCCTGTTCAGAAAAATAATCCGACTCTACAATACCTTTTAGGGTATAAATAACATCATGCAAGCTCTTTATACCATCTTGGTTTAAATCACCTAAAGGTTTAAGCTCAAGAGCTGTGTACGCTTGTTCAAGGGAATATATTATTCTTTCTATCTCAGAATCAGCACGCTCAAACTCCATAATCATTTCTTTAACACTGGCTATATTTTCTGGTGAAACATCAGGATAACGATTTTCGTTTGAAAATACATCTGACATCGTCAAACGCAAATTGTCTACAGATGACTCTGTATATTTGTAACCATCGGTGCTTAAAATCTCACTATATTTTTCGCAAGCATTAATTACAGCATCACCATCAACTGTAGATTTATAATTATTTAACTCCAGATAAGATACAGCTTGCTGTAGAATATATATAGCGTCATAAAAATTATAATCTCCAAGTTCCATATAGCTTGTTCCTGCTATGCCCTTTACAGCTTCTATTGCAGTATAAAGATTTTCTACAGAATCAGGTGTATATATACTTAAATCACAAATATTTGTTAAGAAATTTAAATCCGACTGTAAATCTGCATCAGCTTTAAAAACCAAACCATCAATAGCAGATTTTATTTTAGAAGCCATATCCTCCCAATAACACATCTCAGTTTGACTTGTATCAGTAATCTGATATACTTCGTTTTCTAATTCTAAATACGCTTTAGCTGATTCTGCTGTAAACGAATCACAAATCCAATACTCTGATGTTAAACAACAAATAGCCTTGGCACAATACCAACAGGAATTATTATGATGTTTTGCTTCAATGTTAATACCATAACAAAACTCAGGCTTAATTAAACGATACACCTCTTCAATTAGCTCTGCTTTATGTATAGCATTTTTTGCGTTTTGAGAAGCTAGCTTCATTTCAGACTGAGTTGCAAATGGATTTTCAAACACTTTCTTACTAGCTAACATTTCCTTATTTATTTCATTCGACCAAACTCTGCTGAAATAATATTCTAAATAATTAGTAGTTACATAATACGGATATAAAGGTTCAACATCACTATACAACATAGTGTTCATATACATAATACTGTTGTGAAGCTCCCATACATCTCCAGAATTACAATCAATTGATACAAACGGAATAGCATTATCTTTAGCGTATTGATGAGCCAAGGTATTAGTTTTACCATATATAGTTAAATCGGTACAATTTTCAAAGGCATCATCAGCAATCATTTCTACATTTTCGTATATAACAACTCGCTTCAACGATGTACAGCCTGCAAATGCCTCACTTTCTATTACTCTTAAATTTGAAGGAGATACAAAATCATCAAGAGAAGTACAGCCTTTAAACGCCCTACTACAAATTTCAACCAGAGAATCCTTTGCATCATCATTAACATTGTTATTGTATGGTAACACCTCTACGTTTTTAAGAGCAGTACAATTTTCAAAGGCACCTTCGCCTATGGTTTCTATTCCACAAGGAGAAATACCGTATTCTTTTTCTTCGTACAGCATAATATTTTCAATATGTTTATTATCCTTAAAAGCCTCTTTGCCTATTGCAAGTCTGTTATAGCCATATGAACCTGCAACAGAATTAAAATCCAAAGTAAGTATATCCTCTACATTTGCTCTTTCGCTAAAGCCTGTTATCTCATTAACAGTATACCCCTGTAGATATGTGGTGTTTAATACAACTTCTCTTACTTTAAAATCATTAACATCTACTTCTGCAAACACATTTGTAGAAAAAACTACCGAACAGAATATTAGCATAGCAAGTAATACCGATACTACCTTAGTAATTCTCACATTTTTCATAATATCCCCTCTCTTTATAAAAAAATTTTATTAATTTACACCATAATTCTATATCAGAAACTAAAACAGTTCAATTGATATATCACACAAAAAATAGAATGTATTTTGTGTGGTATAATTTATAAAAAACACAAAAAGGGCTACATCGTAATGATGTAGCCCTTAAATAAGCTATTTAATTGCTATGTAGCAATAATTATTCTTCTGTAGCTTCTGCCTCTTCAGCTGCTTCTGCAGGCTCTTCGTCCTGTAGTAAAGCTCTGATTGATAGGCTAACTCTCTTGTTCTCTAGGTCAACAGCTGTAATCTTAGCCTGAACCTTCTGACCAACTGTTAGCTCATCCTGTGGCTTCTCAATTCTGCGATTAGCAATCTGAGAAATGTGGATTAGACCATCAATGCCAGGAATAATCTTAGCAAAAGCACCAAACTGAGTTAGACCAACAATTTCAACCTCAGCAACTGTACCCTCTGGGTAGTTGTTCTTCATGATCTCCCATGGGTTGTCCTCTGTCTTCTTATAGCCTAGAGAAATGTTGTTCTTCTCTGTGTCGATATCCTTTACATATACCTCTACAGTATCGCCAACCTTAACAACCTCTGATGGGTGCTTAATTCTGCTCCATGATAGCTCAGAAATATGAATCATACCATCAACGCCACCGATGTCAACAAATGCACCGTAGCTTGTTAGTGACTTAACAGTACCTGTGTAAACCTTGCCAACCTCGCAGCTTGCCCAGAACTCTTCTTTTGCCTTGTTCTTCTCTTCGTTTAGAACAGAACGGATAGAGCCTACTGCTCTCTTTCTACGGTCTTGTACATCGATAATTCTAAAGCTTACATTCTTCTTTAGAAGAGCCTCTGTAGACTCGCCTCTTGTAGCTGTAGCCTGAGATGCAGGAATAAATACTTTAACACCGTTTGTAACAGCAATAACGCCACCGTTGTTAATCTCTGTAACAACGCCTGAAAGAATCTCTTTTGACTCTAAAGCCTCTTTAATTACATCCCAACCCTTTTGAGCATCTACACGCTTCTTTGAAAGCATAATAGTACCCTCTTGGTCATTAGTACGCATAATTAAAAGGTCTAAAGTATCGCCAACCTTAACAAGATCTTCAACCTTGGCATTTGGGTCATCTGTAAGCTCGTTTAGCTTAACAACGCCAGCTTGCTTTCTGCCAACATCTACAAAAATCTCGTTAGGTGTGATTCTCTCAACTACGCCTTTTACCCTCCCGTCTGTATTAAAGCTCTGCATATGCTCCTCTAGCATTGATGCAAAGTCTAGCTCTTTCTCTTCACTGGAATTCACTTGATTCTGTGCCATTGTATCCAGTACCTCCTTTATTATCTTAGCAGGTGCAGACGCACCAGCCGTAACGCCAATGTTACAAGCGGCTGTAAAGTCTATTGTTGATAAATCCCTATAGGTTTCTACAAGGTAAGTTCTGTTACACACACGCTTGCAAATATCATACAGCTTGCAGGTGTTAGAGCTTGTTTTATCACCAATAACTATCATAAGGTCTACCTTTTCAGCTAAAGACCTTGCCTCTTCTTGTCTTTCTGCCGTTGCATTACATATTGTATCAAAAATTACAGCATTTGTACATAGTTTTTTGATAATTTTTAAACTTTTTTTCCATTCTGACACATCAAAAGTAGTTTGAGCCACCACTGTGACAGGTTCAGTTTTAAGTTTTGGGTTATCTTCTATCAGCTTTTGCACCTGATCGTGATATTTTACTGTAAAAAACTCTCCACAACAGTGCCCCTCTATACCCTTAACCTCTGGATGATTTTTGTCACCTATTATTAATACTATAGAATTTTCTTTACCTGCCTTTGCAACTGTTTTATGAATTTTAGAAACAAACGGACAGGTTGCATCTGCATATTTTAATCCAAGCTTATTAATTTCGTCATAAACGCTTTTAGCTACACCATGAGAACGAATTACAACTGTATAATCATCCTTTACATCCGAAGGAGTGTCAACAATTATAACACCCTTTTTTTCAAGCTCCTTAACCATTTCTGTATTGTGGATAATAGGGCCTAGTGTGCATACCTTTTCGTTATCAGACAGCTTATAAACAAGATTAACAGCTCTGTTTACACCAAAGCAAAAGCCTGCAGTTTTTGCTAATGTAATATTTCTCATATTATATTAAAACTCCTCTGTTTCTCGCATTTCTTTTAGCATATCCATAACCTTTTTAGATGCATCTCTTAGCTCTCTTGCCGAGCCTGTAGTAATACCAAGCTCCTGTGGAGTAACTGGCTTGCCAAAGCTAACTCTTGTTTTTCTGAATGGCTTCATCAGCTTTTTCTCTGGAGTAATGCACGCTGGTACAATTGGGGTATTGGTTTGGTGTGCTATAAGCATTGCACCAGAACGAGGACGAAGAAACTCGCCTGTTTTTGAACGCTTACCCTCAAAGAAAATAGTCATAACTCCACCATCTCTTAGAATTTCTTCACCAGTTGAGATAGCCTCTTGCTCTACACCGTCACCTCTTACAACTGGGAATGCACCCAAGCCTGTAATAAGCTTTGCGAAAAGCTTATTCTTAAAAAGCTCTGACTTAGCCATAAATCTAAGCTTACGTTGACGCTGACCCATACCTAACACCAGTGGGTCAAGGTATGAAAGGTGATTAGATATTAATATGTACGCTCCCTCTTTAGGGATGTTATTTTTATTTCTGAACTTTACTCTATATATTGCAGAAATTACCGGTGTAACCACTACAGTTGCTATATTGTAAAGCCATGATTTTTGCTGTGGCTTTGCCATATATACTCCTCCTTATTAATTTACAGTATTATTAATAATTTCTACTATTCTGTCTATAGACTGCTGTAAAGTATCGTTTGAAGTATCAACAGTTACAGAGCCATCGGCAGGCTTTAGTGGTGCAATTGCACGGTGAGAATCATCGTAATCTCTTTTAACTATATCAGCTAAAATTTTATCGTAATCCTCGTTTATACCCATTTTAACATAATCGTCATATCTTCTTTTTGCTCTGCACTCTGCTGACGCAGTAAGGAATATTTTAACCTGTGCATCTGGTAGTACAACTGTACCAATATCTCTGCCATCCATTAGCACATTGTTTTTTCTTGCAATGCTTCTTTGAAGCTCAAGTAAAAACTCACGCACAGCAGGCACAGCCGAAACCTTAGAAGCCATCATAGAAACCTCTGTGGTTCTTATTTTGTCTGATACATCTTCACCATTCAAGAAAACTCTCTGCTCGCCATTTATAAATTTAAGCTCTACATTTGTATTTTCAAGCATTGCCTTAATATCGTCAGCATTATCTGTATCAACATTTTTAAAAATCGCATTTAAAGCAATTGAACGGTACAACGCACCTGTATCTACATAAATATAAGACATTTCTTTAGCAACAGCCTTAGCTATTGTACTTTTACCTGCACCAGCAGGGCCATCTATTGCAATTGAAATCATAAACAAATTCTCCTTTTTCAGCTCATAAATATAGTATGGCTATTATTCTTATATATATAATTTACAACAGCTTATCAAGTTCTGTCAATAGCTTTTATTCATTCTAATGTATCCGATAAATTTGCATAAAAAAGCTACCACCCAAATGAGTGGTAGCAAAAAATGTTCATTTATTCATAACAGGATTATCAGTTCTAAATAAAATATAATCAATAGATACATCAAAATAATCTGCAATTGAAATTAAAACATCATAATCAGCTTGTCTTGTTCCATTTTCATAACGACTTATTGTGTTTTGATTCATATTTAATTCCATCGCCAATTTTAACTGCGTTATCCCTTTTTGCTCACGCAATTGTTTTATTCTAATCTTTGCTTTCAATTTAGAATCACCCTTGACAAGATTATACCAAAATGGTATAATGATATTATCCCGATTTGGTATATTATTAAAATGGAGTGATTGTTATGGTCTACATTTTTTTCGATCTTGGGTTTGTAGTTTTAATTTTTTTAATCGCAATTATCGCTGGTGGAGGCATCGGTTCTACTGGACTATATAACTTTTTAGATTCCAATTTATTAACAGCCATAACAATTTTTGTCATTATTCATTTAATATTGTTAATAATCGTTCTCATTAAATTTTTTTATAAAAATACAGTTAAGCAAAAAACAGCCTTAGTTTTAGGTAATCTTTTATATACAGTTGGTAAAATTATACGAATTGTTACAGAAACTTGTTTTATCGCTTGTTTATTCAAAGGTTTTCTAATGAATTATCAATCTTGTGATAATTTTTTTGACAAGGGTCTAGCTCTTTTTGTTTTTCTTTTAGATTTCCTTCTTGTCGGTATCACTTCTAGCGCTTCTGGTTTTATAGATTGGTGCACTATACAAATTTACGATTTAATGTACCACGAGGATCCTTATTTTAAGAAATATGAACACACAAACGAGGAAACTTATGAAGATCTAATATTCTCAACACTTATAATTGGAATAATCAGTATAGTCCTTTCAATAATATTATTCTTATTAGTCGAATTTTTAATCAGTCACGGTTATTCATCTCCTGCCGAAGCTTTATTTAAAGATGTACCTATACTAAACAATTTTTTTAAAGATGTTTCAATTCTAGGAAAAATATTTAAATCCTAAAATACATATTTTTATAAAAAGAAACCCGAAATTCACACAAAATGAATTTCGGGTTTCTTTTTATAAACTTTTAGAAACAAAACAACTTACATATTCTTTAGCAAGTTTGCCATTTCTATTGCACTTACTGCACAGTCATAGCCCTTGTTGCCTGCCTTTGTGCCTGCTCGCTCGATTGCCTGCTGAATTGTATCTGTTGTTACTACGCCAAACATTACTGGAATTCCTGTTTCTAGTGAAACCTGTGCAATGCCCTTAGAAACTTCAGCACAAACATAATCATAATGAGTAGTAGCACCTCTGATAACTGCACCTAGGCAGATGATTGCGTCGTACTTATTGCTCTGTGCCATTTTCTTTGTGATTACAGGGATTTCAAAAGCACCTGGTACCCATGCTACGTCGATATCCTCGTCCTTTACACCGTGACGTACCAAGCCATCTACACAGCCACCAAGTAGCTTTGAGCCGATAAACTCGTTAAATCTGCCTACTACTATACCAATCTTTAGTCCCTCTGCTATTAGCTTGCCCTCTAGAATATTCATTGTAAAAATCCTTCTTTCTTTTATATTTTTATTTTATTCAAAGTCAAGAATATGTCCCATTTTTTCTTGCTTAGTTCTTAGATAAAATTCGTCATATCTGTTTGCTTCTATCTGAATAGGTACACGCTCTACAATTTCTAGACCGTAATCCTCAAGGCCATCTATTTTAAGTGGATTATTTGTCATCAGTTTTAATCCCTTAACACCGATGTTTCTTAAAATCTGTGAACCAACAGAGTAATCACGCATATCAGCTGGGAAGCCAAGTGCTACATTAGCCTCTATTGTGTCCATACCCTTATCCTGCAAAGCATAGGCTTTGATTTTATTAATCAAGCCAATTCCTCTACCCTCTTGACGAAGATAAACAAGCACACCTCTACCCTCTTTTGCAATAGCTTTCATAGCTGCGTCATATTGCTGACCACAGTCACATCTTGCTGAGCCTAGTGCGTCACCTGTTAAGCACTCTGAATGAACTCTGCAAAGTACAGGCTCGCCATCCGTAACATCACCCTTAATAAGTGCAACATGGTGCTCACCATTAATTTTATTTACATAGCCACGAATTTCAAATTCGCCATAGCGTGTTGGCATATTTGCTTTTGCTACACACTCAACAAATTCTTCGTGTACTCTGCGATACTTTATAAGGTCTGATATTGTACCGATTTTTAGATTATGAGTTTTTGCAAACTCCATTAAATCGTCAAGTCTTGCCATTGTGCCGTCTTCCTTCATAATTTCACAGCACAAGCCAACTGGCTTACAGCCTGCAAGGCGTACTAAATCTACAGTTGCCTCTGTATGACCGTCACGCTCTAGAACACCACCATCCTTAGCAAGAAGTGGGAACATATGACCAGGTCTGCGAAAATGCTCTGGTCTTGCATTGTCCTCTACAAGCTTCATGGCTGTTAGTGAACGCTCGTATGCCGATATACCGGTTGTTGTATCTATATGGTCTATAGACACTGTAAAGGCTGTACAGTGGTTGTCGGTATTATGTGAAACCATTTGTGGAAAGCCTAGCTTATCTACATACTCCTTTGTCATTGGTGTACAGATTAAACCACGGGCATAGCTTGCCATAAAGTTTACATTCTCAAGTGTAGCGTGCTCTGCAGCACAAATAACATCGCCCTCGTTTTCTCTGTCTTCTGAATCAAGCAGAACTACATTTTTACCATTTCGTATATCCTCAAGAAGTTCTTTGATTGTGTTAAATTTATATTCAGCCATTTAAAATCTCCTTTCGTTTACATAAAGCCATACTCTAAAAGCATTTCTTCTGTTATATCGTCTTCGGGCTTTTTGTCTGTTTTAAAGCCCATAAGTCTTTCAACATACTTTGCAATAACATCACATTCAAGATTTACAGTATTACCTACACCCTTTGTAAGCAAGGTTGTTTGCTGTGAGGTGTGTGGAATAATTGAAACCTTAAAGCATATATCATCTACATAAGCAACTGTAAGACTTATACCGTCTATTGCTATTGAGCCTTTTTCTACCACATATTTTAAAATATCTGTAGTTGTCTGCACAGTTACCCATGTTGCATTGTCTTCTTTTTCGTAAGAGGTAATAGTTCCAACTCCGTCTATATGACCACTTACTATATGACCACCCATTCTTGTAAGAGGTGTAAGTGCTCTTTCAAGGTTTACTGGTGAATCTACCTTTTGCTGTGAAAGATTTGTTCTTCGCATTGTTTCGGCCATTACATCAACACAAAAATAATCACCACCAAGTGCAGTAACAGTTAAGCAAATACCGTTTACTGCAATACTGTCGCCAAGCTGAGTATTCTCTAAAACCTTTTTGGCTGAAATTGTAAGGGTTGATGACTTATCGCCACTTTTTACAGCCTTGATTTTCCCTATTTCTTCTACTATACCTGTAAACATAAGTCGTTACCTCAATTTTCCTTGTCAACATATGCTGTAATACATATATCGTTTTCTACCATATTGGTTGTAATATTTTTAAGCTTAACGCTGTCTGCTATTTTGTCAAAGCCATTGCCCTCTACCGAGGTTTTTGCGTTTGCTCCACCAAAAATTTTAGGTGCTATATAATAAATAACCTTATCTACAATACCTTGATTAAACGCACTAAAGGCAAGTGTGCCACCACCCTCAAGCAGAATACTGTCTATTCCCATTTCTCCAAGAATTTCCATAAGGTGGTTAAGGTCTACCCTTGAATTTTTTTCTTTAACTGTTATAACCTCTGCACCCATTTGCTTTAGCATATTAGCCTTTATACAGCTACTATCCTGCAAGGTAGCTATTACTGTTTTATATTTGTCGGCAGTTTGAATTATATTTGACTGGACAGGAATTTTTAATGATGAGTCAACTACTATTCTTACAGGAGATTTACAGCCGTCTACCCTACAGTTAAGCATTGGATTATCAGCTATAACGGTATTTATTCCAACCATTATGCCACTAAGGTAATGTCTTAGCAAATGTACCTCTGCTCGTGATTTTTCGTTTGAAATCCACTGACTTTCACCTGTTGCAGTTGCAATTTTTCCATCAAGAGTTGTTGCTGATTTGTACACAACAAAGGGCTTTTTATCAACGATATATTTCATAAAAACTTCGTTAAGCTGTATGCTTTTGTCAGCAAGCAAGCCATAGCTTACATCTATGCCTGCATCCTGCATTCTTTTAATACCTCTGCCACTAACAAGTGGATTTGGGTCTGTTGCACCTACAACTACTCTTGCGATTTTTTCTTTTATAATTCTGTCTGCACAGGGTGGAGTTTTACCTGTATGACTGCAAGGCTCAAGTGTTACATACATTGTAGCACCCTCAACTGACTCTGTTGCATTATTAAAGGCATCAACCTCTGCGTGAGCCTCACCACATTTGTGGTGATAGCCCTCACCTATAATTCTATCGTCCTTTACTATTACAGCACCAACCATAGGGTTAGGAGAAGTAAAGCCTTTTGCCTTTTCTGCAAGCTCTAACGCCCACTGCATATAAAAATAATCCTTTTGTGTAAAATCCTGCATAATAATCACCTACCAAAAGAAAAAGCCACAACACCACAGGGCATTGTGACTACATAAACATTTATAAAACAGCTGTAAAGTAAATATACAAATAAAAACCAAAATTAGCGTATACACACTAAAATCAGCTAAAATATTACTACAGCTATATTATGCTTCTGTCATCCGGACTATACCGTCGGCTTTGGAATTACACCAAATCTGCTTTCGCTCGTGGGCTTTACCACCGGTGAGGAATTACACCTCGCCCTGAAACATCAATATATATTTTACAAAATTATTATAACATTATCATAGTAAAAGTCAATAGAAAATCCCACCTACAAAAATTTATACTAACCACCATTTATATTATTTCAGTTCTAAACAGTGGGTAAGATTTTCGAGCAGATTTTTATTTGACGAATAGCATACCATAGCATGGCTGTCGCCTATTAATGACAGGCTATGAAGTCAGGCGAAAAATAAAAAGAACACCGATTTTAATTTTACAAAAATCGGTGTTTTATTTTTAATTTTCTGTTTCTGGTATTTGAAATACAATTGTTGTATTAAAGGTCATATCTTCTTCTGAGAAGCTCATTGTGATTTCGCCATCGTATTTATTTACGATACGCTTAATGCTTTTTAAGCCCACACCGTGAACACCTTGCTCTCTTTTTGAAGAAATAATATTGTTGTGTGTAATTTTAACTGGCTTATCAACTGAATTTGCTATAGATATTACTAACATATCGTTTTGCTTTACTGTTATTATAAAATCTATAAATTTTTCAGTAGCTTTACTTGTTGCCTCTACGGCATTTTCAAGAAGATTATCCAGCATTGCAGTAATATCAGGTTCAGACATAAAATCTATTTTTGTGTTGCGAATATCAATATTAAAGCTTATGTCAGAATCATCGCACAAGCTTTTATATCTATGAGTTATCACATTTACAAGTGGGCTATTACAATAATCTATAGGATTATTTATACCAAATTCTCCTATAACACTGTTAATGTATTTACCTATGGTTTCATCATTTGGTGCTAGATTTTTTATTGTATTTAAGTGACGCTTAATATCATGTACTACTATTTTTGTGTTTTCATTCTGCTTGTTTAACAGTTCGTAATACTCAGTAGTTACTGCTTCTTTTTGCTGTGTGATTTCAAGCTCTATGTTACGTTGATAGGTTTTTAGTGAAAATTCATATATCCAAAATACAATAAGATTTGCACCAAATAAAAGAATAAAACCAAGCACCAACATAGATGTGTATTTTTGCTCTATCTCGTATTCACTTAACGAAAACAACACAGAATATATAACCACCATACTTGAAATAGGTAGTACAAATAAAAGCGTCGTTAAGCCTCTATTGCTATTATATTGAGATTCTTTTGTTGATATTTTTGAAATCAAATAAACACTAAATGCATAAAAGGTTTTACTAACTATTGATTGAGCAATAAGGTTTATCGAATTATCAAGACACGCAAGCAAATCTATATTTAATATAGACGAAAACGAGAACATTACAATGCTTTCAGTTAACGCCATTAATATTAAAAGCATACACGGATGAAAAATACACGATTTAAACTTTACCTTATAGCCTACTCCAAGCGTGACAGCGTTGCATAGAAAAAACGATATAAGATTTGCTAATGAAAAATTAAGAAGTCGTACCGAATAAAGTATTATAAACGAAATTATGTATATGAGCAATAACAGCTTTTTGCTTAATTTTCGTTCAAATTTCGTTTCGAAATAAAAAGCAGAAAGCAAAACCTCTGATAAAAAAATTGCTATATAAAAAACTGTGTAAATCATAAATGAGTACCTATATAAGAAAAATATGCCTTTTTAAAGCTAGAGTAGCCACGCTGAGAAATCGGCAAAATATAATTATTAGAATTATATTCAAGAGTTACCTTACTTTTACTTAGCTTTGTTACATACTGCAAATTAATTATGTAACTATGATGTGGATAAGCAAAGTAGCTTAATGTATGTAACACATCTCTCCAATGAGATATGTTTTTATTAGACATATATTTTTCTGTTTTTGTATAAATAATGGTTTTTCTATTTTCTGTTGTTATATACAAAATATCATTTGTATAAATAGTATAAAGCTCGTCGTAATACTCAAGTGCTATTGTATGAGTATTGTTTTGATAATGCTTTATTGCAGATTCTAAACCTCTAAAAAATCTACTGTCTTCTATTGGCTTTGATAAATATCTAAAAACATTTAAATCCATAGCGTCATCAAGATAGCTATCATAAGAGGTTATAATAAAAATAAATATGTTTCTATTGTTAATTTTTAACTGCGTAGCAAGCTCTAAACCATCAACATCGGGCATTTCTATATCAACAAAAGCTATATCATAAGCTTTTGTTGATGAGAATGCTAGCTTACTGCTTGTAAAAGCATCTATATTCATTTGTACTTTATTTTTCTGAATATATTTTTGTAAATTGTTATTTATATGATTAACTATATTTATATCATCATCACAAATTAAAACTTTCAAAGAGTATCACCTATATAATTTGTTGATTATAATTATAACATAAATTGTTAATTTTGTCATTAACACACATAAAAAAAACATCACTTTGTATGAAATTCACATCACTTTTGCAAAATTAATATTTTTTTCTTCAAAGTGTGCTATACTCACCATAAGGAGGTGAATATATTTAATAAGCTGAACAAAATTCTATGCAGAATTTCACCAATGGTTGTGTTTAGCTTTACACTGGCTCTTACACCTAACCAAAATTCAGCTATTACTTTGTAATGCACCAGCCTATAGCTCACTGGCAAAACTCGATGCATTCAAGAGGTATTAACAACGGATAGTGAATAATAGTGAGGTAATAAAGCTCTTTATAAATAATAACATAATTCCCAAAGAGTAAGAGCTTTATATGTACGCATTAAGCATAATAGTATCGACGTTGATACATATTGTTACTATAGTAGTGTTGGGGATAACTTTTGGTCTGGTAGCAGAAGGTATTATTTTCTAAGTAGGTTTTATTGCAATATGTAAATTCACAGAAGACTACCACTCTAAAATATTTGGTAGTTGCTATAATCTTCTGTATATTATCTGTTTATAAGTGCTTTAGTTCTTTTTAGAAAAATACAAATCATTACAGAAAATAAATAATTCTGCTACAGCTAAAAATATATTGCAGCAATAAGTATTCTTACTGATAATCAGAATACTTATTGCTGCAAATCGGGGGAAAATTTTTTTTGCAACGAGTCGTGAGTTAATCTCACCACACAAGTATAACTAACCATCGCTTGTGTGGTGTTTTTCTATCTTATTTAAAAACTAATTAATCAAAAAAGAAAAGCAGGCAGAATTTCAATATCGAAATTCTGCCTGTTGTTTTTATTTTTACTACATATGTTTTTCTAATTTTAAGAGATAAGGCTTAAATTATTCCTTATTATCCTCTACTGTTACAGCAATGCCTAGGTCGTCAAGCTGTGCTGTTTCGATTGTGCTTGGAGCATTTGTCATTGGCTCTGATGCATTTTGTACCTTAGGGAATGCAACAACATCTCTTAAAGTAGAAGCCTTAACCATCTGCATTACTAGTCTGTCAAGACCAATACCCATACCACCGTGTGGTGGAGCACCATATTTGAATGCATCTGTTAAGAAACCAAACTTCTGGTAAGCCTCTTCGTCGCTTAAACCAAGCAAGCTAAACATTCTCTTTTGTAGGTCTGGGTTTGTAATACGAATAGAGCCTGATGAAAGCTCAACACCGTTAAGTACCATATCGTAAGCCTTTGCATAAACCTTGCCCTTGTCCTCTTCAAGAGTAGCCATACACTCATCTGTAGGAGATGTGAATGGGTGGTGCATTGCAACCCAAGTTTCGCTTTCTCTGTCATACTCAAAGAATGGGAAGTCAACAACCCATAGGAAGTTGAACTTATCTTCAATAATACCAAGTCTGTTTGCAACCTCACATCTTAAAGCACCAAGTGTTGAAAGAACTGTGTTATTTTCTGTATCTGCAACTATCATAACAACATCGCCCTTTTCAGCACCAGCCTTTGTAAGGATAGCCTGCATTTCGTCCTCTGTCATAAACTTTGCAAAGCTTGATGCAATGCCGTCATCTGTCATTCTTATCCAAGCAAGACCTTTAGCACCAATACCTCTTACATACTCTGTAAGCTTATCAATTTCTTTTCTTGTATAAGTCTTAACAGCATTTTTAGCAGTGATACCTCTTACGCTACCACCACCTGTAATTGCATTTTTGAATACTGCAAACTCGCTGTTTTTAACATCGTCAGTAAGATCGAAAAGCTCCATTTCAAAGCGTGTATCTGGCTTGTCTGAACCGTAACGCTCCATTACCTGATTATATGTGTAGCGTGGGAATGGTGTTGGGATATCTACATTTAAAGCCTCTTTGAACACTCTTTTAATGTAGCCCTCACCTATTGCAAGTACATCCTCCATATCTACAAATGACATTTCAAGGTCAATCTGTGTAAATTCTGGCTGACGGTCTGCACGAAGGTCTTCATCTCTGAAGCAACGGGCAATCTGCATATATCTGTCAAAGCCAGCTACCATACAAAGCTGTTTGTAAATCTGTGGTGACTGTGGCAAAGCATAGAATGTGCCCTTGTGGATTCTTGAAGGAACCAAGAAATCTCTTGCACCCTCTGGTGTTGATTTGATAAGCATTGGTGTTTCAATCTCGATAAAGCCATTCTCATCAAAATAGTCACGGGTTACCTTTGCTATTTTATGTCTTAGAATAATATTCTGCTGTAGGTCTGGACGTCTTAAATCAAGATAACGATATTTTAGTCTTGTAAGCTCGCCTGTTGTTGAGTCTGGTAGAATTTCAAAAGGTGGAGTTTCACTTTCACCTAAGATTCTAAGCTCCTCAACTGCTATTTCAATATCGCCTGTAGCAATTTTATTTGTCTTTGCACTTCTCTCTTTTACAGTACCTACTACACCAAGCACATATTCACTTTTTACTGTAGAAGCCTTTTCAAAAATCTCTTTGTCGGTTGTATCGTCAAGTGCAAGCTGTACAATACCTGTGCGATCTCTTAAATCTATAAAAATAAGCTGTCCCAAATCACGCTGGCGTTGTACCCAACCGAATACAGTAACCTTTTTACCGCAGTCTTCAATTCTTAATTCACCACAGTAGTTACTTCTTTTTAAGCCTGTCATAAATTCAGCCATTGTAATTACCTCTGTTTCTTTAATTATTTTATCACCATACGGAATCGTATCGTAAGCGATTCCAACTATACTTAACATTTTCTGTATCTAGAATTATTTCACATTCAAAATGATACGGAGCTTTATCAAACCAAATCCAGCATTTATACAGAACAGATTGAAAGCTTTTATACTGCGTAATAAACTCAACCTTAAAATCTCCGTTATTAACTGCATAAATAAAGTTTTCTGGCTCCCATTCCTCTCGAATAATTTTATGTAGCTTTGTTTTCTTGAAAATATAAATTCGAATACCGTCAATTTCGTTGTCTATAATTTCAAATTGAACCTTTGAAGCATCAGTGCGAACAATATTATCAGATTTGTTTTCAGGGTGTTTATCTGTAACCCAAAAGCCATCTGGAAAATCAAAGGATAAAATGCCGTTTTCAAAACTCATTTTTTCTGCACAGCAATCGTGCAGACTGATGTTGCTATCGTTTACATCTGAATATTGATACATCCTATCCCCCTTAATACAAATTAATTATACATTGTATAATTAAAGATATTGCTCTACATATTGATTTTCAAGATATTTTTCAGCTTCGCATAAATTATCAAACATAATATATTCAGGGTAAGCTATGTCTTGATTTTCTGAATATGTTAAATGAAGAATAATATATAATGTTCCACCCTTATTCTCGGTAACATATAAAACATCATCATTAGATTCACATTTTGCAACTGCTGTCAGATTTACTCCGTAAAGTGAATGTCCTTTTTTTATTTCTTTTTCTGCTTGCTTATTGTAGGTTTGATTAGATAACGGTAGTATCATCCAATTAAATTCATCACCGTATTTTGCAAACAAACTCTCGAATAATCTTTCTACTAACATATCTACCCACCTAATATAAACAATTCTATATTTAATTCAATTTATTAGAACGAAATTATTATTAGAACGAAATTATTTCTTCTCCACCTAGCTTTGTAGTTTCGTATGAAACAAAGCAGTCGAAAAATTCTGACAAGAAATTTTCACCTAATGATACCTCTTTTTTCTCGCCAGTTTCCATATTCTTAAGCATTGCTTTATTCTCTGCAATCTCGTTGTCACCTAAAACAATGCTGAACTTAGCACCGATTTTATCAGCGTATTTCATCTGTGCTCTCAGGCTTCTGCCTACTATGTCACACTCTACGCTAATCATAGCCTCTCTAACTTCTTTAGCAAGGTTAAATGCCTTTTTCTGTGCCTCTTCTCCCATTGACGCAATATATAAATCGCAGGTGTTAGGCTGTGGGATTTCTATACCCTGCTCCTCCATAAGTGCAAGCAAACGCTCCATACCTAAGCCGAAGCCAAGTGAAGGTGTGTGCTGACCACCTATTTCTTCAACAAGTCCGTCATATCTGCCACCACCACAAACAGTGCCCTGTGAGCCTAGCTTTGTTGTAACAAATTCAAAAACAGTCTTTGTGTAATAGTCAAGACCACGAACAATTTGTGGGTTTACAATATATGGAATTTCTGCACTGTCTAGGTATGCCTTTACCTTTGTAAAATGGTCGTTACACTCATCGCAAAGGTAATCAAGAACAACTGGTGCATTCTGTGCAATTTCTGAACAGATTGGACTTTTGCAGTCTAATATTCTCATTGGGTTTTTCTCTAATCTTGAAAGACAGGTTTCGCAAAGCTTATCCTTTGAGCTTTCGAAGTATGCCTTTAAAGCCTCGTGATATTTTGCACGACAGGTTGGACAACCAATAGAGTTAAGCTCCAGCTGTAAATCTGTAATGCCTAGTCTGTCAAATAATGTTGACGCAAGGCTGATGATTTCAGCGTCGGCAGCTGGGTTAGCTGTGCCAAAAAGCTCTACACCAAACTGGTGGAACTCTCTGTAGCGATTAGCCTGCTTTTTCTCGTATCTATAGCAAGAATCGAAATAATATGTCTTAATTGGTAAACCGTCGTTATATATAGCATGCTCAAGCATTGCTCTTGCTGCACCTGCTGTACCCTCTGGACGAAGTGTGATTGATGTACCACCCTTTGTGTTGAATGTGTACATCTCTTTCTGTACAACATCAGTTGTATCGCCTACACCACGCTGAAAAAGCTCTGTATGCTCAAAAACAGGTGTTCTTATCTCTTTAAAGCCATAGGCAGCTGCCTCGCTTCTCATAACCTCTTCTATAAACTGCCACTTGTGGCTATCCTTTGGCAGAACATCCTCTGCACCGTACACCTTTTTTGTAATAAGTGCCATTTTTATTCCTCCGTTTATATGAAATTAGCTGTTAAAAACAACTGAAAGTATTTATATATCAAAAATAGGGGTAGAGCCAAGTCTACCCCTACCAATTTTCTATTTTACTATAATATCGCTAAAGTTACAAGATATTTGAAATATTATTTAAGGATATTTCTCCAATCAAGGTCGCCACGCTCAAGACCGTGGATAAGCATTTCTGCTGTTGCAATATTTGTAGCAACAGGAATATTGTGCATATCGCAAAGTCTAAGCAAATTCATATCGTTAGGCTCTTGTGGCTTTGGATTTAATGGATCTCTGAAAAATAAAAGCATATCTATTTCGTTGCAGGCAATTCTTGCAGCAATCTGCTGGTCACCACCCTGTGAGCCACTTAGAAAACGCTGAATCTCTAGACCTGTAGCCTCAGAAACAAGCTTACCTGTAGTACCTGTAGAGCAAAGTGCATATCTGCTTAAAATACCACAATAAGCAATGCAAAACTGTACCATTAATTCTTTTTTCTCATCATGTGCAATTATTGCAATTTTCATCATAATCCTTCTTTCTTCTTTCTTCTCTCTTCTCATACTTTTAAGCGGGCTTACATTATTAGCAATGGAGCATTTTCGCCGTCTAGTCTTGCAGCTATTCTATCTATTGCTTCTAGTGCAGTACAGCTTTTTTTATATGCCAAGCCCTTTTGAATCGACGCTACGACCTGTCTGTTTTCTGTTATTATTCCTATTAACTGTATTCCCGACTCATCAATAATACAATCAAGGTCAGGGTAAAAACCAAGCTCTTTAAACATTGCCCTTGAAAATTTATTGATAATCAGCCTTATGTTATCCTTGCCTATTTCTTCAAGCTTTTTTCTTACATTTACACAACCACGCAAGCTGGTAGGCTCTGTATTTGCAATAACCAAGCACATATCAGCAGGTAAAACAGCAGTATCAAAGCCCTTGCCAACACCAGCAGGTGAATCTATTATAATGTAGTCGTATTTATCACGCACATTATCAGTAAACTGCTTTAATATAGCCGGACTAAGCTCGTCCTCTGCGTTTTGTGGTGCAGGAATAAGACTTAACCCCTCAATGTGATTACAAGGGTATATAATTTGCTCGGCTGTGCAATTGCCACACACAGCGTCTGCAATGTCAAACACCAGGCTTTTGCTTATGCCCATCATTATGTCAAGACCACGCATACCTGAATCACAGTCGATTAATAAAACCTTATGTCCTCTTTTTACTAAAGCTGTACCCAAGGTAACGCATACAGTAGATTTACCTGTACCACCCTTACCCGAAGCAACAGAAATAATTTTGCCCATAAACACGCCTTTCATAGAAATTGTAACAGAAATTATATTGTTACCCACATTGATATATGATTATTTTAACAGAAATATCCCTATAAGTCAATTAGATTTTCAGCATTTTTTTGACTATCTTGTACACATTATAGAAACTTCTATAATTTTCGACAGCTGTAATTTTAAAACAGCTCTATTAACTACAACCTTTCTTATCGCAATAAAATACAAATTTCTCATAGAGCCTATATAGCTATAACAGCTTTATAAAAAAGCTTGAAAAATCAGTATGTTTTTTGGTATAATATAGCGTAAGAATAAATTTCTACTACAAAAAAGAAAGAGGAAGCATAATGGATAAAAAAGTTGTTCGTACCCGATTTGCACCAAGCCCTACAGGCTTTATGCACATAGGTAATTTAAGAACTGCATTATATGAATACCTTGTTGCAAAAAGCCAAGGTGGAGATTTTGTACTTAGAATTGAAGATACAGACAGAGAAAGATATGTAGAGGGTGCTGTAGATGTTATTTACAACACACTTAAAATTGCTGGTCTTAACCACGACGAAGGTCCTGACAAGCCAGCAGAATACGGCCCTTATGTACAAAGTGAAAGACTTAATATGTACAAGCCTTACGCTGAACAGCTAATAGAGCAAGGCAAGGCTTACCGTTGCTTCTGTACAAAAGAGCGTTTAGACAGCCTAAACGAAGAAGGCACACCTGGTGGTGGCTATGACAGACATTGCCGTGACCTGCCACAGGAAGAAATCGACAGACTTCTTGCAGAGGGTGTACCTTATGTAATAAGACAAAAAATGCCTTTAGAGGGTAGCACAACCTTTACAGACGCTGTATTTGGTGAAATTACAGTTGACAACAGCGAGCTACAGGACCAGATTCTTATTAAAACAGACGGTTTCCCTACCTATAACTTTGCTAATGTTATAGATGACCACACAATGAACATTACACACGTTGTGCGTGGCTGTGAGTATTTAAGCTCAACACCTAAGTATAATCTATTATACGAGGCATTCGGCTGGGAAATTCCAACATATATTCACCTACCTTTGATTATGGGTAAGGACGAAGAGGGCAATGTTGCAAAGCTTTCTAAAAGACATGGCTCAACAGGCTTTGAGGATTTAATAAACGAGGGTTATCTGCCACAGGCTATTATTAACTATGTAGCTTTGCTTGGCTGGTGTCCTTCTGACAATCAAGAGATGTTCAATCATGACGAGCTTATAAAGGCATTCAACATCAGTGGTATAAGCAAGTCACCTTCTATTTTTGACTATAGCAAGCTTGAGTGGTTTAATGGCGAGTATATTCGTGCAATGTCTGCTGAAGAATTCACAAGCTATGCTATGCCATACTATAAGCAGGCTATAACAGAAAAAGAGCTTGACTGGGGTAAGCTAACAGAGATTTTACATCAGCGTGTAACAAAGTTTAACCAAATCCCTGAGATGATAGACTTCTTCAGCGAATTACCTGAATATGAAACAGAAATGTTCGTAAACAAAAAGAGTAAAACAAATCTTGAAAATGCACCTGTTATGCTAAAGGCTGTTACAGATAAGCTTACAGCAATGGCAGACTGGAACAAAGACAGTATTCACGATTGCTTAATTAACCTTGCAACAGAGCTAGAGGTTAAAAATGGCACAGTAATGTGGCCAGCAAGAATTGCTGCAGCTGGTAAAAAGGTTACACCTGGTGGTGCTGTAGAGATTCTTGATATACTCGGCAGAGAAGAATCACTAAGAAGACTTAATATTGGTCTTGAAAAGCTAGGAGTATAATTTTTTAGTAAGGAGATAATCACCAATGGCAGATGAAATTAAAAACGAAGAAAAGGTTAGTGAAGAAAAAGTTAGCAATGCCAACTTTATTCACGACTTTATAGATGAAGATATTGCAGAGGGAGGTCAGTTTGAGGGTAAAACTGTACACACTCGTTTTCCTCCTGAGCCAAACGGCTACCTTCATATAGGTCACGCAAAGGCTATTTGCATTGACTTTGGTACAGCCGAAAAGTACAAGGGTATGTGTAACCTTAGAATGGACGACACTAACCCAACAAAAGAAGATGTAGAGTATGTAGACGCTATTAAAGAAGACATCAGCTGGCTAGGCTTTACATGGGACGACAGATTCTACTACGCTTCTGAATATTTCCAGAAGATGTACGAAAGTGCTGTAGAGCTTATCAAAAAGGGGCTTGCCTATGTATGCGAGCTTAATGCAGAAGAAATGAGAGCACACCGTGGCGATCTTTCAACACCTGCTACAAGCCCATATCGTGACAGACCAATTGAAGAAAGCCTTGATTTGTTCGAGAGAATGAAGAATGGTGAATTTGAAGACGGCAAAATGACATTGCGTGCTAAAATTGACCTAGCTTCTGGTAACTTTAATATGCGTGACCCTGTAATTTACAGAATTAATCGTATTAAGCACCACCGTACAGGCAACGAATGGTGCATCTACCCTATGTATGACTTTGCACACCCAATCGAGGACGCTATGGAGTGCATTACACACTCACTTTGCTCACTTGAGTTTGAGGACCATCGTCCGCTTTACGACTGGGTTATCAACAATGTTACATTACCTTCAAAGCCAAGACAGATTGAGTTTGCAAGACTTGGCATAAACAATACTGTAATGAGCAAAAGAAAGCTTCGTACACTTGTTGAGGATGGCTATGTAAGTGGCTGGGACGACCCAAGAATGCCTACACTATGTGGTTTAAGAAGACGAGGCTACACACCTAAATCAATTCGCAACTTCTGCGAGAGAATCGGTGTTTCTAAGGTAAACTCAATAGTTGATTACGGTTTCTTAGAGTATTGCTTACGTGAGGATTTAAACGAAACTGCACAGCGTGTAATGACAGTATTAAACCCTATTAAGCTTATCATTACTAACTATCCAGAAGGACAGAGTGAAACCTTCATGGTAGAAAACAATCCTAACCGTCCAGAGGATGGCGAGCGTGAGATTACCTTTACACGAGAGTGCTACATTGAAGCCGAGGACTTTATGGAGGAGCCTGCTAAAAAGTATTTCAGACTATTCCCTGGCAACGAGGTAAGACTAAAATCTACTTATGTTGTAAAATGTACAGGCTGTAAAAAAGACGAAAACGGCAATGTTGTAGAGGTTTACGCTGAGTATGACCCAGAAACAAGAGGTGGCAACACACCTGACGGTAGAAGAATAAAGGCTACTATTCACTGGGTAGATGCTAACAACTGTGCTGATGCAGAGGTAAGACTATACGACAACCTATTTACTGTACCAGACCCAGACACAGGCGACAGAAACTTCTTAGATTACATTAACCCAGAGTCATTACAGGTGCTTAAAAACTGTAAAACAGAAAAAGCTGTTGCAGACCTAGTACCACCTGCTTCATTCCAGTTTATGCGTTTAGGTTATTTCTGCCTGGATAATAAGGACTCTAAGCCAGGTGCACCTGTATTTAACCGTAGCGTATCATTAAAAGGTAGCTATAAGCCTTGATTTTAAAATAACACCAAACACAAAAGCACGAAATTCTGACTTATAGAATTTCGTGCTTTTATACTAAACACCATTTAAAATCGGAAAAATATTTTCGAGCAGATTTTGTGTTGACGAATACTGACCCACTTTGAAGACTAACGCCTTACAAGAACGCAATATGAAGTACAGTGCAAAATACGCCTAAAATATTTCTGTATTTTAAATGGTGTTTAGTATTATATAAGAAAAAGCCGTATCAATCTTGATACGGCTTTTTTGTGTCACAATATTCGCATTTTATAAAATCGCCCACTGGCTTAAATTCTTTAGGCATATAAGGCTCTGTATGAGTTATACATTTTGGGTTTAAGCAACCAGAATTATCTGTAATAACTCTGCCTCTTGAATATGAATATTTAGAGCCTTCAAGAGTAAGCAAAATCAAAGCCATTCTTGCATACATTCCATAAACAGCCTGTTTAAAGTAAACACATCTTGGGTCGTTATCTATATCCTCTGTAATTTCGTCTATTCGTGGTAGTGGATGAAGCACCTTTAAGTCCTCTTTACCAAGGTCTAGCTTCTCTCTATCAAGCACAAATACACCCTTTTGCGCTTCGTATTCCTCAATGCTTGCAAAACGTTCACGCTGAATACGAGTCATATATAAAACATCAAGCTCAGGAATAGCCTCTTGTAAAGAATTAACCTCTACATATTCACAGCCCTGCTTTTCAAGCTTTTCTTTTGTATAGTCAGGCACACCAAGCTCATCTGTTGAAATAAGTACAAACTTATTCCCCTCAAAGTGTGACATTGTATCTATTAAAGAGTGTACTGTTCTACCATATTTTAGGTCACCACAAAGACCGATTGTAAGGTGGTTAAGTCTACCCTTTTCTTTGTGTAGTGTTACAAGGTCTGTAAGTGTTTGTGTTGGGTGAAGATGTCCACCATCACCTGCATTTATAACAGGTACTCTACTATATAACGAAGCACCCTTTGCACTACCCTCTAATGGATGACGCATTGCTATAATATCGGCATAACCACTAACTATTGTTATTGTATCTTTTAGAGTTTCACCCTTTGACACTGATGAATTCTGAGGATCTGAAAAACCTATTATAGAACCACCAAGTCTTAGCATAGCAGTTTGAAAGCTCATTTGAGTTCTTGTACTTGGCTCGTAAAACAATGTAGCCATAATTTTACCCTTACAAGCTTCGCTATATTTGCTTGGGTCTTCCATAATCTTTTCTGCAAGATTTATAATTTCATAAAGATCAGAAAAAGAAAGTGATTCAAGGTCGATAATATGATTTAGCATTTAACTACACCCTTTCAATTATACTCTACTAATTTTATCACAATTTGACAGAATGGCAATAGCTTATACAAAACTTTATTGCCTATGTATAAAAATAACTGTACTTGTTGTTTTACTTATAATAAATTTGATAAATTGAAGTTTGTTGGTCAGAGTTGCACTCTGGAGGCTAATAGCACAATCGTTATAGTTTTATAAGCTACAGTTAGTTTGTACTGGTTTAAAGTATTTTTTATTAGGGACACATATAATGTGTCGAACTCTTACTTGCTTTTATGGTAAGCTAAAATTTTATGCTCTTACAAACTAATTTTATTTATAAAACTTTTTATTTTTTTAAGTGCTCAAGTCGCATGGGCTCTTACTTTCTTACAAAAGAAAGTAAGCAAAGATTGTAAGGGAGGGAATTTCGAAATCCCCTCCCTTAACCCTCCCCACACGACCAAAGGGGGACAAAGTCCCCCTTATGGAATCCCCCACGCTTAATCAAACCTTTCTTTGCTTTAATGTAGTTTTTGCGTTTGGGGTAGTTCTGTAAGGGTTTGTGCGAATCCCGACAAACTCCAATTTCTCTTTTACTGTTTAATAAAAAGCCGTACTTAATCTTTTTACAATCAAGTACAGCCTCTATCTCTTTTATTTTATTATAGATTATTGTTAATAAGCTTTTCAAGCTTAAATAGCTTTATTGAGTTTTTATACATAAGCTTTTCGTATTCGTCAGCAGTAATTAAATCTTTAAGCTCGTTAAAATACTGCTGATAAAGTGAGCGTTCTCCCTTTGGGTTAAAACCTAGTGTATCAACACCGTCTATAGTATTATCAGTACCAAAAAGAATTTTGTCAGCACCACATTCTTTTATTGCCTGAACAGTAGACTCAAGTGGTACCCACGCTGTATCACCATATAGATTTTTTCTTTCTTTAATCATTTTTATAGCTTCTTGGTTATCAGTACCTAAACCCATATGCCCCATTATAAAGTTTACATTTGGGTATTTTACAGCCATTTCGTATACACCCATACAGCTTGATTCTGCACTATCGCCTGTATGTACAAGCATTGGTAAATCAAACTGCTCTGCTAGCTTTATATATTCCTCTACTGATGGCGAATTAAAGCTTATAAATGAATGTACAGGATGAACCTTTATACCTACTGTTATATCTAGATTTTGACGAAGCATAGTAACAAATTTATTCGAAATATCTTCGTAATGTGGCTTAACCCATGGCATTACTGCTATTTTCTGTGGGTGCTTTCTTGCAAAGTTGATTGTATCTTCATACACTGCATCCTGCGATTTTTGCATAAAGTATGGCAGAACTTTACCATGGTGGTCGAATGCGGCAGCCTCACAGCTTGAGCAAATAGAAAAGTCTATATTGTACTTTTCCATAGAAGCTATCAGATTTTCACCTGGCATTTCAAATGTCATAACATTGCCAATATGTGTATGCATATCAATAATCATTAAAACCACTCCTTACAAAATTAATTTATATTCAAGCATAAGTATGGGTAGTATTTTTTATTATATACCATAACAAGTACATTATATCACAATTACAAAATAATTCAATTTATATTTGTTTAGGTTTACATAATTTTTTCTGTTTATATACCGTAAAATGTTGAATTAGATAATATTGTATGCTATAATTTACAAAATATTATCGCTTTGGTATTAAGGACGGTTTTAATTATGAATAGAGAGGAAGCATTAAAAACACGAAACCAGCTTGAAGCTCAGATAAAAGAAAATACACATAAATCGCTTGCGTGTTTAACCGACCTATCCGAAATAACAAAGTCACTTTCGGGCATAGATGCCAAAATAACTACTCTTGAACAAAAGAAAAGCGATATACCTATAACACAACGCCACGAAAGAGTTCAATTATACAAACTAGGAATAGTGCTTATATCATTCGGACTAATAGTTGCCATGCTTTTTTATTTTACAAACTCTAACGAGGAATATATTGTATTGATTACAGCTGCAATAATAGCCTTGGTCTGTTGTGGATTATTATGTGGATATTTATTATGGAGCAATCTACAAACACTTAGACAAGACCAAGAGCTTAATAACGAAATAGCAAATATAAAAAACAGTACAAATGAGCTTATAAAAAAACGAAGTGAGCTGCAAGACCAGCTTGAAGCTATTACGGTAGACACTCTTAACATTATACATACGCTTAAAACACTTACAGACGTAAAATAAAATCTAAAATACCAAAAGGTCGTTCAGACAAAAATCTGAACGACCTTTTTTGTTTAAACAAATTTATTAAGCTCTGGGTTATATTCGTAACCAATTAAAGCAAGCTTTGCTTTTAAATCGTTTATATCAATATTTAATGAGGCTGAAAGCTCATCTAAAGATGGATAAAAATCCCTTAGCTGTGTGTTTATGTAAGATAACAGCATTACAGGGTCATTTGGTATAGCCATTTAACTTCTCCTATATATTTTAATCTGCTAAAGGATGCTCAAAGCTGTTAACCTCGCTATCAATGCCACATTCGTCGCAATTATGGTCGTGTGGCATTGCACCTACAACCTCTCCTCTGCGAACACTCAAACGACGTTTTTCTGACTCTGTAAGCTCAGAAAGCTTATCCTTAAATTCTCTGGAATTTTTAATATTTTTTATAATCAGCTCTGGATTTGTAACATCCTGTGAATAAAGTGTTATTGTACCTAATTTAAACATTTTCTGGAAAAGATTGCGAGAATAGCTCATATCAAGTATTCTGTAATGTAAAATCTCGCTTTCTTTAGACACAAAGAAGCCTGTTTTGATTATAAGCTTTTTATCTGTAATTACATATTGTGTAAATGTAAAAGGCAATCCTAAAAAAGGCCACCTTGCTCTTTCACGCATAATTTCTGTATCTGCCATAATATTTACTCCTTTAATACAGTCTATTATTCATCACCAAAAGCGATACCAACTGCTCTTGCACACTTTATTTCGTCACAATCAACAGGTACTACCTTTAGCTTGCCTGCGATTTCTGAAAGTGGTACAGGTACAATTTTATCACCCTTTAGTGCTACCATATTACCATATTTTTCTTCAATAATCAACTGTGCTGCAGCTGCACCAAGACTTGTTGACAAAACTCTGTCATAAGGGCAGGTATCGCCACCACGCTGAATGTGACCTGGTACTGTAACTCTTGTTTCGTGACCTGTAGCTGCTTGTATTTCTTTTGCAAGCTGTGCTGAGAATGTTCCGTTAGGCTGCTTTGCAATAGCTGCTTTTCTCTCTTTTTTAGGTAGCTCTGCAACACTTTTTGGCACAGCACCCTCTGCCATTGCGATTACTGTAAAGTGCTTACCTGCCTTTTCACGCTCTGATACCTTTTTGATTACGCTTTCAACATTATATGGGATTTCTGGCAACAAAATAACATCTGCACCACCAGCCATACCAGCATATAATGTAAGCCAACCAACCTTGTGGCCCATTACCTCTACAACAAAAATTCTGCTGTGAGAGTCTGCTGTAGAATGGATAGCGTCTAGGCAATAGGTTGCTACATTTATACCACTCTGGAAACCAAAGGTTTTATCTGTACCCCATAGGTCGTTGTCGATTGTTTTTGGCAATGAAACAACATTACAGCCTTCCTCTGAAAGAAGATTTGCTGTTTTTTGCGAACCGTTACCACCAAGTACAACAAGGCAATCCAGCTTTAAATACTTATATGTTTTCTTCATACAAGCAACCTTGTCTACTCCGTCTTCTTCTATTACACGCATCATCTTAAATGGCTGACGAGATGTTCCTAGTATAGTGCCACCACGGCTTAATATACCAGAAAAATCCTCTGGTTTCATCTTTTTGTAGTCACCATGAATCAAGCCCTTATATCCGTTTAAAATTCCGATAATTTCTATATTTTTCTCACCATAATAATTATAAAGTGCTCTTGCCACACCACGCATAGTTGCATTTAAACCCTGACAATCTCCACCACTTGTAAGAAAACCAATTCTTTTCATAATATATCTCTCCCCTTATATTTATTTTGAACCCTTTGCAAATCTTGGCTTGCCAATCTCTTTTACGTTTTCTTTTTTAGCGTCCTTTAGTGCCTTTTTAGCCTGTCTTGCAAATTCAATCTGGCTGTTCACCTTGCGTTTACCACGCTTATCTATCAATGTATATGATGTGTCTGAATGTTGTAATCGTGAATTTACTGTATCGCTTAGCATAAGCTGTAGAATATCCTCGCTACGCTTCTTTAAAATTTTATCCTCTACAGGGAATACAAGCTCTACTCGTCTATCAAGGTTTCTAGGCATCCAGTCGGCACTACCCATATAAATTTGTGGCTCGCCACCATTTTCGAACTTAAAAATTCGGCTATGCTCTAGTAGCTGTCCTACAATGCTATAAACCTTAATATTTTCGCTGTAGCTCTCTAGCCCTGGAATAAGACAGCAAATGCCTCTTACAATTAGTGTAATCTTTACACCTGCTCTTGATGCAGAATAAAGCAATCCTATTATCTCTGGATCTACCAAAGAATTAACCTTTGCTACAATTCCACTTGGTAATCCAGCCTTATGGTTTTCGATTTCCTTTTTTATTTTGTCAACAAAAAAGCTTCTCATACCTGTTGGAGCAACAACAAACTTTTTATATTCTGGTGGTAGTGAATAGCCAGTAATAACATTAAACAAAGATGACGCATCTACTCCGTATTCGTCCTTACAGGTAAACATACCAATATCGGTATAAAATCTTGCTGTGCTATCATTGTAGTTACCTGTAGCCATATGAAGATATCTGCGTATTCCGTCAGGCTCTTTTCTTACTACTAAGCAAATTTTACAGTGAGTTTTAAGGCCTGTTAAGCCATAAATTACATGACAGCCTGCCTTTTCAAGCTTTTTAGCCCAATGGATATTATTTTCTTCATCAAAACGTGCTTTAAGCTCTACAAGTACAGTAACCTGTTTGCCGTTTTCTGCTGCCTTACTTAGTGCTGCTATAATAGGAGAATTACCACTTACACGGTAAAGTGTTTGCTTAATTGCAAGCACATTAGGGTCTTCGGCTGATTTTTTAATAAACTCAAGTACAGAGTCAAAGCTTTCGTAAGGGTGGTGTACCATTCTGTCACGCTCTCGAATAGCTTCAAAAATATCATCATAGCCATAAAAATCAGCAGGTGGAGTAACTGGCTCAATAGCCTTAAAGTGTAGGTCACTGCTTTTATCTACTCTACAGAATTTTGATAAAAATGTTAAATCCAGTGGTCCAGATACCTCGTAAATTTCTTGCTCGGTAACATTTAGCATATCAACTAAGAACTTTCTAAGCTCTGAATCTATGCGTTTATTTATTTCAAGTCGTACAGGCTTGCCTCGTTTTCTCATTCTGATAGAATTCTGAATTTCTACCAGCAAGTCCTCTGCGTCCTCGTCAATTTCAAGGTCTGAATCTCGTGTAATTCTAAATGGTGAATATGCACTTATTCTGTAAAGCTCAAACAGCTCTTGAAGCTTGTACATAATAACCTTTTCAAGCATCACAAACACTCTGTCTTTACCCTTTGATGGCACCTCTAAAAATCTTGGCAGAATAGATGGAACCTGAATTACAGCAAATTTCGAGGTTTCGTCGCTATCCTTTAGCTTAACTGCGATATTCAGACTTTTATTTGCAAGCAATGGGAATGGTCGGCTAGTATCAACTGCAAGTGGAGTAAGCACCGGGAAAATATCGCTTAAAAAATATTTATCAATATATTTTTTCTGTTCTGAATTTAAATCCTCTATTTCAGAAAAAATCATATGGTTATGCTTTAGCTCTGGCAAAATTGACCTGCTCAAGCAAGAATACTGCTTTTTAGCAAGAAAATGGATTTTCTCTGCAAGCTTATCAAAAAGCTCCTGTGGAGTATAACCACTTGGGTCTTGCTTTTTTAGTCCTTGATGTACCTGGTCAAGCACACCTGCAACACGCACCATAAAAAATTCATCAAGGTTAGAGGCTGTAATAGCTAAGAAATTAACACGCTCCATTACTGGGTTTTCGTGCTCCATAGCCTCCTCTAAAACTCTGAAGTTAAAGTCAAGCCAGCTTAGCTCTCGGTTATTATAAGGTATATGCTCCTTATGCTTTTTATTTTTTTCGGTAACTTTTTCGCTAGGCTTTTCAATATTTTTCTCTATATTCTTCTCTGTTTCTTTTTTGTCTGGTTTGTTTTCAGACTCATTTTCTTGAACCTGTGGTTCTGTTTCTTCTATTTTCTCTATTTTCTCATTTGTAATTTCGCTCATTGAAATCACCTCTATTTTTCTCATTTTTTCTTATTATATAAACTCTGAAATATTAAATAAAATTGTTATTTAACAAAATTCTATGCTATATGATGAAGCTACACACTCAAAGGTTTCATCTTTAAAATAAAACAAATAGTGCTGTAAAGCCTCATCTGATATACCTACCTTTATCGGATTTGGAAAATTCTCTTGCCAATCTGAATTATGCACTAAATAGAATTCTCCCCATTTTACACCATATTGCTTATATCTTGATTGATTATAAATATAAAAACCTTCATCATTTGGAGCACCATTTCTGTATATATAACAGTTATGAAATGTTATTTTTGCTTTGTCACCTTCTGAGTATCCTTCATAAGCAAAAGCATTAAGGTAAAACATAATAACAACATCAGTTCCTTCAACAGATATACTCAATTCTGGTGCATTAGGTTCTGCGTTCCAACCAATATTCAGTTGTTCAAATTGTATTTGATTTGTCATATATACCACCTCAGCAAACAGGAATTTACTTACTTCTTTTTCTTAAAAACTTTAATCCCTATCGTAAAAAACACAGCAAAACAAACAGAAAATGTAATTACCCATTCCATTGTTTTACCTCCATCAAATACCAATTTATTTATTAATAAATCTAACAGCAGTTCCGTATACAATAACCTCTGCAGCACCCTGCATAATAGCAGAAGACGCATAACGAATATTTACTATGGCGTCTGCTCCCAGAGCCTCTGCTTCCTCTACCATACGCTTTGTAGCTAGAGCTCTTGCTTCGTTCATCATATCGTTGTAGGCTACTAACTCTCCACCAACTAATGTTTTAAAACTCTGTGTAATATCTTTTCCAATATGTTTGGACTGAATTGTACTACCCTTTACAAGTGTTAATGTTTCTAATTCTTTACCAGTTATGTAATCAGTATTTACTAATATCATCTTCTTCGCCCTTTCTGATTTCATTTATTCTTTCTATGCAAACCTTGACCATTACTACTGAAAATACAATAGAAATTATACCTATAGCATATTTCCATATACCATCAAGCAATGTAACTAACACGCCAAAGTAAATAACATAATAAAGTATCATTATTAATGATACTACAATCGGTGCGATTATTTTTTTCCAATGAGATTTCAAATTCATCACCTTGTTAAGTTCAAATTTAGCTTTATAAGATATTTGAAAAAACAACTTCATAATTATTGCACAAAAGGGCAGATTAACGCCGACATACATCGGTATTAACCTACCCTTATCATAACTTATTTATGAATTCAGACAATCGCTTAATGCCTTGTATGCCTGTTCAAACACAGCATCGGTTACAAGCACCGAAACCTGAATTTGTGATGTTGATACAATTCTTATATCAGCATTTGAATCTGAAATAGCTCTGAAGATTTTAGCAGCCATACCTGGAGTATCCTTCATAGCTTCATCTGCAATACTGATAATTGAGTTGCCACTACTTACTACCGGCTTGATGTTTTTGCTTTTTAGCTTTGAGGTATAACCAAGAAGCTTCATTAAATCATCATCTTTAATTGTAAAAGACAATGATGTTGTGCTACCCTGTACAGGTGCTATAGAAATCATATCTATATCAATTTCTAAAGCAGCAATATCTTCAAATACCTTTGCTATAAAATCCATATCAGCAGGAGTGTTGTGTAGTATTACAAGAGTAATATCGTTATCTACTGTTATGTTTGTATTCATAATAGACACAGCTCCTTTTATTATTTACCCTGTAGCATATCTGACATATCATACATACCACAGGTTTTTCCCTTTAGGTAAACTGCGGCATTGATTGAGCCTATAGCAAAAACCTCTTTAGACTGAGCCTGATGTGTAATTGTAAGAACCTCGTCGTGTCCTGCAAAAATTACCTCGTGCTCACCTACTATTGTACCACCACGCACAGCGTGTATACCAATTTCGTTCTTTTCTCTTTTCTTTCTGTAAGAATGACGGTCGTATACATACTGTGGCTCTTGTTGCATAACCTCTGAAATGCCGTCTGCAATCATTAAAGCTGTACCACTTGGAGCGTCTAGCTTTTGATTGTGGTGCTTTTCTACAATTTCTATATCAAAGGCAGTACCAAATACCATTGTTGCCTTTTTAGCAAGCTCGATAAGTAGGTTGATACCAAGTGACATATTACCTGAGTAGAATATAGCTGTTTTTTCTGCTGCTGATTTAATCTGAGCAACCTGCTCGGCTGAGAAGCCTGTAGTACAAATTACTGCTGGAGTTTGATTTTCTGTTATATAAGAAAGCAAACCGTTTAGTACAGCTGGGTTAGAAAAGTCGATAACAACATCTGCCTCTTCTTGTATTTTGCTGAAATCATCATATACTGGGAAGCCCATTGTATTGTCAGCAAAAATATCTATACCTGCTACAACCTTGCAATCTTCTCTTTTATCAATTTCTCTAGCGATTACTCTGCCCATTTTTCCACAGCAACCACTTAAAATTATATTTGTCATTTTTACACTTCCTTAATCACTGTAATTACTTTACTAAGTTATATTTATCCATTACAGATTTTAAGTATTCTGTTGATTTCTCGCTCATAGGAACAAGAGGAAGTCTGCAAATACCAGCATTAAAGCCAAGCATATTAACTGCTTCCTTTACAGGAATTGGGTTAACATCGCAGAATAGTGCGTTCATTAGCTCTAGGTAATGCAAGTGCATTTTGCTAGCCTCTGCAAAATTGCCGTCTAGACAAAGCTTTGTAATCTCGTGCATTTCTTTTGGACAAACATTTGCGAATACAGAAATTACACCGATACCACCAAGTGACATAACAGGTACTGTTAAATCGTCACAGCCTGTGTAAACATCTAGATCACCACCACACATAGAGATAATCTTAGAAACCTCGCCAACCTTTTCGCCTGCTTCTTTTGTTGCAACGATGTTAGGAATTTTGCTTAGCTCTACATAGGTTGCAGGCTGAATGTTGCAACCTGTACGGCTTGGTACATTGTAAACGATTATAGGAATATCAACAGCCTCGGCAATAGCCTTAAAGTGAGCTACTAAGCCAGCCTGTGATGATTTGTTGTAATAAGGTGTTACAGAAAGCACAGCGTCTGCACCAAGCTTTTTAGCTTCTTTTGTAAGCTCAATAGCATAAGCTGTATCGTTACTGCCTGTGCCAGCAACAACAGGAACTCTGCCGTTTACCTTTTCGATTGTGTACTTAATTACGCCACAGTGCTCCTCGTGGTTAAGAGTAGCAGATTCGCCTGTAGTACCACAAGCGATAATTGCGTCTGTGCCGTTTTCTATTTGAAATTCAATTAATCTGCCAAGTTCATCGTAGTTTACTGAACCGTCTGTGTTCATTGGTGTAACAATAGCAACACCACTACCTGTAAAAATAGGCTTACTCATTAATATAACCTCCGTTTAGATTATTTATAAAGGCCTAATATAGATAAATCTGATATTAGTCTAGGTAGCCCTCAGCACATAGAAGCTCAGCCATTAGCACTGCACCACCAGCTGCACCTCTTAATGTGTTGTGTGACATACAAACAAACTTAATTGTATACTGTGTATCTTCTCTTAATCTACCAACAGATACAGCCATACCGTTCTCTAGGTTTCTCTCGTGCTTAATCTGTGGTCTGTCTGGCTCTGTAAAGTAGTGTACAAACTGCTTTGGTGCACTTGGTAGTTCTAGCTCCTGTGCTCTACCCTTGTAGTTTTCCCATCTTGCGATAATATCTTCCATAGAAGCCTTATTCTCTAGCTCTACAAATACTGCAGCTGTGTGACCGTCGCTGATTGGTACACGGATACACTGTGAAGTAATTGATGGCTCTGCTGTATCAACAATAACATCGCCCTCAATATGACCCCAAATCTTTAGTGGCTCTTTCTCTGACTTCTCTTCTTCGCCACCGATGAATGGGATTATGTTATCGCACATCTCTGGCCATGTTTCAAATGTTTTACCTGCACCTGAAATAGCCTGATAAGTACAAGCTAGAACCTTTTTAACACCTAAATCCATTAGTGGGTGTACAGCAGGCACATAGCTTTGTAGTGAGCAGTTAGACTTAACAGCAACAAAGCCCTTCTTTGTACCAAGACGCTTTCTCTGTGATGGAATAATCTTTGCGTGGTCAGCGTTGATTTCTGGAATAATCATAGGAACATCTGGTGTATGTCTGTGTGCACTGTTGTTTGACATTACAGGACACTCTGCTTTAGCATAAGCTTCTTCAAGAGCCTTGATTTCGTCCTTCTTCATATCTACTGCACAGAAAACAAAATCAACAAGTGCTGCTACGCTTTCAACCTCAGATGCATCCATTACAACCATATCTGCATATTTCTCTGGGATTGGAGTTGTCATAGCCCATTTTGCACCAACTGCCTCTTTATATGTTTTACCGGCTGAACGCTTACTTGCAGCAAGAGCCACAACATCAAACCAAGGATGATTCTCTAGTAGTAGAGCAAATCTCTGTCCTACCATACCTCTAGCACCGATAATACCAACTTTATACTTTTTCACAATAAAGTCCTCCTAAATATATATATTAATAATATAATTATAATTTACCAATTCACAAAAAAGAACTGCCTTAAAAATTGACAAGCTTTTATGCAAACAGTCAATAATCTTACTTTATACTATACCACTTGTAAGAATTATTGTCAATTTTTAATTGAAATTTTTGATAGAAATGTAATACAGCTATGTAAGCTTTTGGAAGGTTTACCTATTGCAAATTGGAGTTTAACTATGAGTTACGCACCAACCCTTACAGAACTACCCCAACGCAAAAACTACATTAAAACAAAGCAAGGTTTGACTAAGCGTGGGGGATTCCATAAGGGGGTCTTGACCCCCTTTGGTCGTGTGGGGAGGGTTAAGGGAGGGGATTTCGAAATTCCCTCCCTTACAATCTTTGCTTACTTTCTTTTGTAAGAAAGTAGGAGCCTGTACGGCTTGAGTACTATTAAAAATAAAAAGTTTTATATATTTATATAGTTTGTAAGAGCATAAAATCTAAGCTTGCAATAAAAGCAAGAAAGACACCGACACATTATATGTGTCCCTAATAAAAAATACT